>JACVJK010000072.1 GCA_015711955.1 Actinomycetota bacterium
CCTTTTTGCGGGTGCGGCGGCCGTCTCCTGTAACCAGTTCGCCGTTTACGGTCAGGGGACGGCGGACGGGAGGTTGTATCACGGGCGGGATTTCATGTTCCCCACCGGTGGTGATGTGTTCTCCGACGAGGCGATGCTCATCGTCCACAAGCCCACCCGGGGGTTTCCATTGGTGGCCTCCGCTGCCCCGGGCATGGTGGGGGTGCCCACGGCCCTAAATTCCCGGGGGGTGAGTTGTGGCATGGACATGGTGGCCTCGGTGTTCACCCGCCCGGTGATTACCGGCGAGGGAACCCTTTTGCTCTGCAGGAAAGCCGTGCAGTTCGGCGGTTCTTTGGAAGAGGCGGTGGCCCTGATCAGGAACTCGGACCGGGGTGTTCCCTGGCTCTACTTGCTGGCAGACGGCAAAAGCCGGGATGCGGTGGTCCTGGAAACGGTGGCCAGCGGCCTGGTTCCCCCGGAGAACAGCACCAAGGCTTTCCTGGGCAGGCTGATAATGGGCATCGTGGACCTCCTGTTTCCCGGCCCGCGGAAGATAGGTGTCGGTGGGGAAGCGGTGTTGAGCCGCACCCGGTGGGGCGATGGCGGCAGGGATTCGTGGTCGAGGTGGACCGAATCGGTGACCTCTGGATCCGCAATGGGGTCCGAAACCCAGGAGATCAAGGGGGTTATAGAGAGGAAACCAGACTACAAGGACCCCGCTTGCCTGGTTCAGCTGCTCCAGAGCGCAGAGGGGGCGAACAGGGAGAGCCTCTGGCTTCTTTTCCCCCTTCAGGGCGAGGATCTTCCGGACCTGGTGCTCATGACCAACCATTACATAGTACCCTGGAGGGCCCTTACCTATCCTTCCACCGGAAAGGCGAAACGGGACTCTGTCTGGCGGTACGAGACCATGCTGCGGTTGTTGTTGGAGAATTACGGGGAGATTGACGCAAGAAGGGCGATGTGGATCATAGACTTCTTGAACCCCGCCCGCTGCGACTATTACGGGACCGACACCTCTCAGTCCGTGAAGGGACATCACGTGCTCGTGGATAACCAGGAAAAGAGGATATGGTCCTTGCACGGTTATTACGACGGTCCTTGGGCAACCCTTGACCTGGACGAGGTCCTGAGGGGCAAGGCGCCCAGAAGGAGGATCGTTTCGAAATGAATCGAGGTCGAGGTTGTGCCCCGAAAACCGTCGGTTTGAGAACGAGACGGGAGACGATGGGGACGGGAAGGCGATGTGGCGCACATCGGTCCTTGGGACGAGAGGGATAGAGGACGGCCCGACGGAAGCTTTTTCTTGTAGGAAAAAGGAGGGCGGTTAGATTAACCGTAGCATGGGGCTCGAAGGGATGAGGGCCCCGTGGAGGAGTCCCAGAAAAAACCCAGGGGCCGCTTGCTGCGGCCCCTGGATCCCTACGACCCGGTGAGGGTTCCAACCACCTCAATAATATCCACCCACCTCAATAATCTCTTTCCTTCTCCGAAAGGGGCACGAAACGATCCTTGAGCTTCTCCATGACCTTGGGCATGGTGGTGTACTCCATCTCGTCCAGCGGGAGCCGGTGCGGCTCGAATGGCCCGTGCTGACGGTAATAATCGGTGATCTCCAGGGCCCTCCTCCGGGCGTTGTCGTAGCTCGGGTCGGCGAACATATCCCGGGGCCCGATGAGTTTGCCGTCCTTGAGCTGGAACCCCAAGGCCACCACCCTGGGCGGCCCATCGAAGCGGGTAGGCGTGTCCCAATCCATACCCACCGGCATGAATGGCCCGTGATGGCTCCCCCTCATCCAGCCTGCCACCGTATAGGGGAAAGCGAAGGGCTCGAGAACCTCTCCCACCGCCGGGAGGCCGCTCTGGCACCTAACTGCCATGACCGGGTCGTCCTTGCCCACGTACCGTCCGGCCATGAGAAAGAGGCGCTGGGTGGAGGTCACCGCCACCGGCTCGTCGCTGTCCTTGCGGAAGACGTGCTTTATGACGTAGCGCGAGGGGGCTCCTATGAAAACCAGCATGTCATACAGCTCCTCGGGACAGCTGAAGATTATCTTCTTCTCCTCCACCAGGTCGTGCACCTCGAAGCGGAACCCGTCGTGCATGGTGGGGTCGATCACCAGGCCGGCGGTGTTGAAGGGATCGGCGAAGATCTTGTACAGGGGGAAATTCCAAGAACCCGGTTCCGTCTTGTCCGCCAAGAAGCAGATAACGGGCTCGGACTTACGCTCCTCGAACTCCATCTCGGCGAAGCCTGGACCCATTCCCCGCAGATTACCGGAAAAGGCGTCGGTGAGGATGTCCTGACCGGCACCATATTGCCCTAATTCCTCAGCGATCTTGGTTATGGATTTGAAGGTGTCCCAAGCGAAACGGTGTATCTCCTCGTTATCGGTTCCCTTGGTGTGGGTCATTATCAGCGCTATGTCGTCCCCGCACTTTGCCTGACAGTAGTCGATGATCAGGCCTTTCTCCTTGGCCTCCGCCAAGGCCTCCCGGGCCCGGTTGAGCATCGCCGGATGAACGTCGGAATGACCCACGTACCCACCGACATCTGCCTTTATTATGCTCAGCGTTACCCTCATGTTTCACCTCCTGGTCCACCCAAGCATATCCCTTAATACTTTCGGCGGCTCGGGTTCCACTACCACTCCCACCGCGCGGTAGAGATTCGTTGTGGCCAAACCCCCACCAGATTAGCATACACCCAAAACCACCATCGCCTCCGCAAGGGGTTGATCCTCTGCCTGGAACCAAAAATGCCCTCCCACCAAAAGAAAAGCCCAAAACAACGAGGGCTATTATAATAGCCAATGTGCCGCTTTAAAAGGGATCCGACCCCGCGGTGACCGACGCGCGAGAGGAGGGCCTTCCCATGATCGCGGGAACGAAAGAGACTTCGCCCCAGGATGGGTCGGCGGTGCGCTGGCACGCGATGACCGTGGAGGAAGCGGAAAAAGCCCTTTCCGCCGACTTAAGAAACGGCCTAACTGAGGAGGAGGCCCGAAGGAGGCTATCCCTTCATGGCCCCAATCTGATAAGAGAGGAAAGGCCGACCCATCCGGTCGCCCTTTTTCTCCGGCAATTTCAGGATTTCACCATATACGTGCTAATGGCTGCCGCCCTTATCTCCGGGTTGCTCTTGCACGAGCTGATCGACGCTGCCGTCATTATGGCCATAGTGGTGGCCAATGCCATCTTCGGCTTCGTACAGGAATCCCGGGCGGAGCGGGCCCTTCTTGCCCTGAAGGAGATGAGCGCGCCCACCGCGGTGGTGGTGAGGGAGGGTAGGGCCAGGGAGATCCCTGCCAGCGAGCTGGTACCAGGTGACGTTTTGGTCCTGCAGACGGGGGATCAGGTGCCGGCCGACGCCCGGGTATTCGAATCCTACTCCATGAGGGTGGACGAATCCCCCCTCACGGGCGAGTCGTGGGCCGTGGAAAAGAACCCCGAGAGGTTGTCAGACGAAGGACTCCCCTTGGCGGACCGCAGGAACATGGTTTATGCCGGAACTCACTTGGTCTACGGTAGGGGAAAGGCACTGGTGGTGGCCACCGGGCGACACTCGGAGATGGGAAAGATAGCCGAGATGATCCAGGAGGCTGGCGAGGACAAGACCCCGCTGCAGAAGGAACTGGCGAGCACAGGTCGCAAGATAGCCCTCATATGCATCGCCACCTGTGCCGTGGTTTTCCTGGCCGGGATTTTAAGAAGTCAGGAATGGTCATCCATGTTCCTCTTCTCGGTGAGCCTAGCGGTGGCCGCCATACCCGAAGGCCTTCCGGCCATAGTCACCATCTCCTTGGCCTTGGGAGTCAAGAGGATGGCCCGGGAGAACGCCCTTTTGCGCCGCCTGCCGGCCGTTGAGACCCTCGGGTGCGCCAACGTGATATGCACCGACAAGACGGGGACCCTTACCTGTAACGAAATGCAGGTGAGGGAGATAAGGCTACCAGGGAGACCCCCTCTTTATGTGGCCGATTTAGACGCCCACGCCGACCCTGTTTTGGAACTGCTGCTCGTTGCCTCGGTGGCCTGCAATGACGCCTACGTCCAGGAAGGCGATTTCGTGGGGGAGGGCACCGAGATAGGGCTCCTGAAGGCAGCCATACAAGCCGGAATTGACGTGGACGAGGTGCGGAAACGGTTTCCCCGTCTGGCTGAGACCCCCTTCGAGAGCGAACGCAAGATGATGGGTACCCTGCATTCACTCCCGGAAGGCGGTATGGGTGGGGGTCTTTTCCGATCGCCCCTGATCCTTTTCGTCAAAGGCGCTCCCGAGGTGGTCATCGATAGGTGCTCCCGACAGTTGCTTCCCACAGGTGTAGAGCCTTTGGACGACGCTCAGAAAAGAGAACTGAAGGAACAAGCGGAGGAGATGGCAGCCCGCGCCCTGCGAACCCTGGCCTTGGCCTGCAAACCCCTTAGGGAACCACCTTTAGGAAAGGGCCTGGAGTCCGAGGAGCAGGATTTGGTGTTTCTGGGGCTTACCGGCATCATGGATCCTCCCCGGCCCGAGGTGTTAGACGCCCTCGACTTGTGCAGAAAGGCCCACATCGAGGTGGTCATGATCACTGGCGATCACATGACCACAGCGGAGGCAGTGGCCAGGGAGCTCTCCATATTGAAACCGGGCAAGGAAGTCCTTTCCGGAACCGAGCTCGCTGCCATCACCGAGGACGAGCTGGCCGAGCGAGTGGAGGACATAGCCGTATACGCCAGGGTCTCGCCGGCGGACAAAGTGAAAATAGTCAAAGCGTGGAAATCCCGGGGAAAGGTGGTGGCCATGACCGGGGACGGGGTAAACGATGCCCCGGCCCTTAAGTACGCTGACATAGGTGTGGCCATGGGCGTCACGGGAACGGACGTGAGCAAGGAAGCGGCAGACATGGTCTTGGCCGACGACAACTTCGCAACCATCGTCAAAGCCATCCGCGAAGGGAGGATAATTTATGACAATATCAAAAAATCCATCTTCTTCCTGCTCTCGTGCAACGTCAGCTCGGTGGTGGTACTTTTCCTGGGCACCCTCATATCCACCATCCTCCCTATGCGCCCCATCCAGATCCTTTGGATGAACTTGGTGACCAACGGCTTCCCTGCCCTGGCTTTGGGGGTGGACACCCCCGCTCCTGACATCATGATCCGTCCCCCCAGGGACCCGTCGGAGAGCATCCTCTCTCCTCGTACCCAGATCATGATACTTTTGCACGGAGCGATTCTTTCCCTGGGGGGGCTGGCCGCTTTCCTCACCGCCCAATACGCCCTCTTCCCCGGCCAAACGGACAGGATCCAAACGGTCACCTTCGCCGTGCTGGTCTTGAGCCAGCTCCTACACTCGTACAATTGCAGATCGCCTCATTATTCCTTTTTGGAGTTGCCCCTTTTCGACAATCGACCCTTGATCTATGCCCTTTCTTGCTCCCTTACCCTCCAACTTTTGGTATTGTTCACGCCCCCCTTGATGAGGGTGTTCGGAACGGCCGGGATCGGGCTGTCGGGATGGGGCCTCGTGATCGCATGCGTCATCTTCCCCGTCATCCTCATAGATCGCATGAAAGTATTGGTCAGGAGTGGCAAGAATGGGTTCGAAGAGGGAAAGTAAAAGGCCTGAGCCGGCCATCCCTACATAACCCCCATGCCTTACCCCCTCACTTTTTCCTGAAGTTTTGCGTGAATGGGCGTCATTCTCTTTCCAGGGCTTCCCAGGTGTACTCCGAATTGGGATTCCAGAGAAACCACTCGTGTATCCCCAGATCGTAACAGGCCTTTATCTGAGCCCTGACCTGGGCGGGTCCATACTCCACCCTCAACGAGAAGTCCTGTAACCAAGGCCTGAGCGAGCATCCCGTCCCTTCCAGCTTCTTCTTGAAGTCCTTGAGGCTCTCAAGGACCGTCTCGTAGGGGCTGGCCTCGGGATTCTTGATCCCGTATTCCCAGGCTCCGTAATGGGACGGGTAAACCATGGGGCATAGATAATCCAGATGACGAGCCATCTCGGAGACTTCCTGTCCGATGCCCATCTCCCCGTGCTCCGAGGCGGTCAGCCCGAAGACGTCCGCTGAAAGGGCTACCCCATAGGGCTTTAGGCCTTCACGGATGTATTTCACGAAACCCACGATTACCTCTGCTTGAGACCTGCCGTCTCGAGAGGGGTAGACGCAGGTGGTGATGTCGCCGTCGGTGGGGAACCTGACGTAATCCAATTGGATTTCTCGGAAACCTTTCCGGACGCCCTCTAAACACAGCTCCAACAGGTAATCCCAGACCTCCCGATTGTAGGGATCGAGCCATAAACCGCCTCCCCAAAGACCGCCCTGGGGAGTCCTCACCGCCAGGTCAGGCCTCCTCCGGGCCAGTATGGGATCCTTGAAACATACCACCCTTCCTATGGCATGAATCCCTTTGTACCAGCACTTGTCGATGACCTTTTCCACTTCCATGCCCTCTCCCTCCCGGTAACTTCCCACCTCCCTGGCGAGCTTTACCTCGGTGGGGTAGCCCACGGAGCCGGTCTCATCCTTGATGTCCAGTTGGAGGGCGTTCAGCTCGGTCTTGTCCACGAGATCCAAGACCTTTTTCAGCCTATCCATGCGGGAGGCGGCCCATATGGAGAGGTGGATGCCTTTGGCTTGGGGCGGCGGGAGAGCGTCTACCCAGTATTCGGCTTGGTTCCCCGCCTCATCCACCGCCCTAAGCGTGACCGAGAGTGCCTGGTTGCGGTCGATTTCGAGGCGGAAACTCCCGTCCCTCTCGAGTTTCATTGGTCTGTTCTCCAACCAAGCTGTTTTGGCTCCCTCCAGCCTTCCCTTGATGACGGAGATGCCATCTTCCCTTACGTCTCTTTCCTCCAATACCAGGTCGGGCGGACGGTTGTCCAAGGAAAAACGAAAGGATTTCTTGCGCCTTCCCCCTTCCATGAGCTCGACGAGGTGCTCCCCATCGGGGAGCCGCAGCTCGGCGCTCAACGTGTTCTTTTCCCGATCCACTTCCCCATCCACTTCCTCGCCGTTCACGACCAGTTTGAACCGGTTAAGTTCGGCTCCCTTTCGCAGGCGGAAGCCCACCTTGATCGGTTCTCCCCTCACCAGGGACCCCTCCCTTGGAAAGACCTCTTTAACCAGAGGGGTACGGAGCAACAGCACCAAGAGAATGATGATTATCGAAAAGGCCCCCGCTCCGGTCAAGATCCAGAAGGCGTAATATGAGGGGTTATATCTCCCCGGCCTCCTCCTTCTCAACCGGGAGCCGCTAATCTTTCCCCTGGGAATTAATAATCTCCGCCAACGGCTCCGCAGGAATATGGGTTTTCGCTCGACCCTCCAGTGCATGGACTATCCCGCCTCATGGATCCGGAGATTTCGGCTTTTCCTCAATTCAACTTTCCTCAATTCAAGTCAAGAGATATTCTGAAATACCATTTAACCAAAGGTCCTTTCATCAAAATATCGTTCAGTAATTCCTCAATCTCCTCCCGCCCATCCTTTCCCGGTCGGTTCGGAAGACCATGTGGCGAGGAACGGTTACCGTAGATGGGCTACCGTCGCTCACGAACCTCCTCTCCGGATTCTCCGAGAAGTACCTCAACCAGTGGTACAACCCGCCGGAGTCCATGGACGGGTCCACGACCCTTATTGCCTCGAGTCTTGCGGGGTCGAAAGAGCTGTCATAGGGGGAGGCCACGGGCTTTCCATTGTCGTAGAGCACGGCCCTCAATCGGACGATCCCTCCTTCCACGGGGATCTCCATTCCCATGTCATCCCCAATTTCCCGCCATTCTTGGGGAAACAAGGCGCATTCCGGCGAGAACTCGGGAAGGTGCCGCCTTATGGCGGATATGACGGCCGCCACTGCCGTTAACGCGTCCTGGGAATCTTTTAACCTGGCCGCCTCCGGTTCCACCGTCACCCCCAGACCGTAGCCCTTTTTCTTCAGCATGGCGAGCTTCTCCTTCTGGTGGGACTCCTGGCCGAAGAGTTGTTTTCCCAGGAAGAAGGTGGCGGTCATCCCGAAATCCGGATGCTCCCTGCCGAAGTCCTCCAGCACCCCGAGGGCACAGCGGGGATCCAGCTCCGCCGACCCATCCTCCAGAAAGCGCACCTGTCCGGGATCAGCTCCCCAGAAGGTTATGACCAAAGGCGTGAATCCCGGCCCCGTTTTTATGTCGCCAGAAAGCAGGTCCGACAATGGTATGCATCGATAGCCCTGCTGGTACAGTAGTTGCAAGTCCCGACGCAGGTTCTCGGGTGACCGGGATTCCTTCCCTTCCTCGCCTATCCTCCCATACCGGACGATCATGATCGCCCCCAGCTCGTTGACCTTAAGGCTCGCCATCTCGGCGGTGGTGAGGTTCGATGGCGACTCGTGCGAACCGGAGTCTCCTGGTTTCCGGGAGCCGAGGGTGGCCCACAGGGCGGAAAAGAGGATGACTACCAGCATCACCCCTACCAACGCGTAGAAACGCTTGGTGAACCTCCAAGTTCTCCTCCTCGACAGTGCCCGCGGGCCTCCAGCCGGTAAATGCCTTCCCGGCCCACTTCCGCGAACCCTCCCTCGCGCGCCTGCCGACACCATCGCTATTTCTTCCTTCCGGGAAGGTTTGCCGCCGGGATGAAAGGAGTCAAGAGTCTTCTCTCCCAAACAGGGAAACGACCTCCTCGTTCGTCGTCCGCGCGCGGGAGGTCCATCGGCCTTCCCTTTCATGATCGCCACGGAGCTTGGCCTCGACAGGGGTTTCGATGGGAATGTGCCGCGCCTTCTCTCGCCCCTCGCTTTAGGCCCTCCGGCTAATCTGCGAATGAAGTCGAGGAGAGGCCCAGGGGCCTTGCCCCGTCGCTGCTCGTTTGGCTTTCCTGTATCCAAGCCGCTCATATCCGGCGAATCCTCATCCTGAATGTCCGTGTGGATCCATCTTCTCGCGCCAACCCTTTCGTGAAGGAGATTCCGCCGGGATCACCATGGTCTTAACTGGCCGAGAGGAGGGATGTCCCCAACTCCGACGACTCCATGACCTGTTTTTCCGTTTTTATCCTTAAAAAGGCCTCTGGGCCTTTGTGAAGGGCCTCAGGGCAGGTCCACCACCATACGGGTGTCCGTGCCCTTCACGCCCTCGATGTCGTGCAGGTCCACGATGACCACGTCGGATATGCTCTTGGCGTCAGGCGCGTCCAAGACCGCGATGATGTCGTCTGGACCAGTGATGCAGTAGGCTTCCCGCACCTGCCTTATTCCCTTCAGTCTTTCCAGTACTTCCTTCACCTTCCCGGGCTCCACCTTGATGAGCACGAAAGCCTTCATCTTCTCACCCCCTTGACGTCGTCACCTTTACCCCATGCCGGTCATTTCCTCCCTTCCAACTGAACCCGCCAATGCGGTCGATTCGTCATCGAACAAAAGTATACCATCCCAGGAAGAAGTGCCTTGAGGGTGAAAAGCCTCAAGATTACAGGCTTTGACAGCGAGACACGTGCGATAATGGTCATTCTTCCTGGTTTCTGGGAAGTTAAGATGCCGGAAAGTAGCTCGTGAAGCGGTAAAAGTGTCACTGCGCCGAGTCGTAAGAGACCGCACGCTCGCCTTAGGGGTTGGTTGAAATGGCCCTTCCATGACCCAAGGCTTTTTGGCTGCGGAACTACACCACCTCGCAACTTGGCTGACTTTCGGGGCTACACGACCCCAAACTTCCGCTCATATGGTTTCTTTTGATAACAGCCTCGCTGACCAAAACCGTGAGGACCGAGTTAAGCGGTGCTCGCCAAGGTCGTTGGGATGGTGAATGATGGGGGGGCAGATGATGATCCTCTCGTGCAGATTTCAGGGGTTAGACGAACGCTTTTGTCCCGCCCAGGGCCCACGGCAACATGAAAACGCAACAAGATGCTACCGTAACAGAGAGTTGTCCACGACTCTTGCCCCGGAAAAGGCCCAGGCGGACATGGAAAGACCAGATATAGACATAGTTTTTTGGAAATTTTCTGAAATTGATATTTTTGCGAGGTTTTGCGGCAGGAGAGGCCGCGCTTGAGTTATAATCCCTATGGGTGGCCAGCACCCGGCGTAAAAGCTGGTCGACTGGCCGGCTAAGAGCAAGTTGCCGCATGGGGATGTAGCTCAGTGGGAGAGCGCCTGCCTTGCAAGCAGGAGGTCGGCGGTTCGAATCCGCTCATCTCCACCAGATGAAAGGCCTGGCAAGAGGGCATATGAGCCCCGGCCAGGTCTTCTTTTTGCCGACTTCCAAAAGGTGTTTTCAACCGCGTTCTGATGATGTACGTTTGTCCTTTGACTCTTTTTGGCTCAGATCCTCGTGAGGGCCGGCCTTCAAAGGGGGGTGGAGATGCGTGAGATAATCAGGCAGTTCCATCCGGGTGCCTTGATCGGGGCGAACGCGGGCCTTGTCGTAGGCCTTTAGGTGGTGGCGATGTTTTTCCTCTAATCGCCCTTATGGGGAGCGATATGCTTGGCCATCTTGTTCGCCATCTTCTTCCCCACGTACGAGACGGTCCTCTCGCCGGCCATCGAACGCGCCAGCTCGCAGAAAAGAGGCGTGCAAGCGGAAGCCGCGATCCTCGAGGTCACCGACACACAAAAGACGGTGAACAGGATATACCCGGTCGTCAAACTGCGACTGGAGGTACACCCGCCTGAAGGAGAGCCTTTCCAGGCGGGGACCAAGGAGGTCATAAACCGGATGAGGATACCTATGTTCCAGCCAGGCGTCGTGGTGATAACGTACCTTAAAGTGTGTAATTTCGCCCTTTGATAGGTGACCATGGTTCCCTCATACTGGTTCAAGGCGATCAACCAAAGACCAGTTGCAAGGAGGCGAACCATGGCCAGGAACCATTCTACAGGCATCGTAAGGGCAAGCGAAAGCGAGATAAGGAACTACCTCGACCAA
>MU158687.1:0-9945 GCA_015711955.1 Actinomycetota bacterium
GAACTCAAGCCGGGTGCGGGCGGGAAGCTGGTGCGAGCCGCTGGCACGGCCGCCCAGCTGGTGGCCAAGGAGGGGAAGTACGCTCACGTAAGGCTTCCCTCCAGCGAGGTGCGCCTCATCGACCTGAACTGCAAGGCCACCATAGGCCAGCTGGGCAACGTGGAGCACGAGCTCATCAACTTGGGCAAGGCGGGACGATCCCGCTATCTGGGACGCCGTCCCGCGGTGCGGGGCACGGTGATGAACCCGGTGGACCATCCCCACGGTGGTGGGGAGGGGAGGTCTTCCTCCGGTCGTCACCCGGTCACCCCGTGGGGTAAACCCACTTTGGGATACCGGACCAGGAAGAAGAACAAACCGAGCAACAAGTACATAATCAAGAGAAGACACAGCTGAAAGGCGGGGAGGTAGCCTTGGGCAGGTCTCTAAAGAAAGGTCCGTACGTAGACGAGAAGCTATACTTCAAGATCCTGGAGATGAACGAGAAGAACGAGAAGCGGGTCATCAAGACCTGGTCTCGCCGGTCCACCATTTTCCCCGAGATGGTGGGCCACACCATAGCGGTCCACGACGGAAAGAGACACGTGCCCATCTACATCACCGAGAACATGGTGGGGCACAAGCTCGGGGAGTTCGCCCCCACGAGGCGGCGGACCAAACACGGCTTCGCCCACGAGAGACCCACCAGGCACAAGTGATGGCCGCCGGGACGTGATTAGGAAGGGACGGGATCGCGAGATGGCCGAGAAGGTTGCGGAGGAGAAATTGCAAGTGCGGGCGGTGGCTCGGTACGTGCGCATATCGCCCTATAAGGCCAGGCAGGTGGCCAGCCTTATCAAGGGCAAGGACGTGGAGGAGGCCCGTTTCATCGTCTCCTTCACACCCAAACACGCGGCCCGGGTCATCCGGAAGGTATTGGAGTCCGCCGTGGCCAACGCGGAGAACAACAACGGCTTGAAGGCGGAGAACCTGGTGGTGGCCAACTGCTACGTGGACGAGGGTCCCACTCTCAAGAGGTGGAGGCCCCGAGCGTTGGGGCGCGCCACCAGGATAAGGAAGAGGACCAGCCACATCACCGTGGTCCTCGCCGAAAAGGAAGAGGCCGGAAAGGCGCCCGCCGGGCGGCGCCGCGCGGTGAGGCGGAAGAAAGGATGAGGAAGGCGTGGGTCAGAAGGTCCATCCTTACGGATTCAGGCTGGGAATAATCTACGACTGGAAATCCCGCTGGTTCGCCACCAAGGATTACGGCGACCTGTTGCAGGAGGACATAGCCATCCGTAAATTCCTCAGGGATTACCTGCGCAGGGCGGCCGTTTCCCGGGTGGAGATAGAGCGCACGCCCAAGCGGGTGAGGGTGGACATCCACACCGCGCGCCCCGGCATAGTCATAGGACGCCGCGGCGCGGAGGTGGACCGGATCAAGCGGGAACTCACCCGCATGACCGGCAAAGAGGTCTACGTCAACATCCAGGAGGTTAACTACCCCGAGCTGGACGCTACCCTGGTGGCCCAGAGCATCGCCGAGCAGTTGGAGGCCCGGGTCTCCTTCCGGCGGGCCATGAAGAAGGCGGTGCAGAACGCCATGAGAGCGGGAGCCAAGGGGATCAAGGTGGCCTGCTCCGGCCGCTTGGGGGGGGCCGAGATGGCCCGCACCGAGTGGTACCGCGAGGGACGCGTGCCCCTGGGGACACTCAGGGCGGACATCGACTACGGTTTCGCCGTGGCCCGCACCACCTTCGGGGTGATCGGGGTGAAGGTTTGGATCTTCAAGGGACTGATCACGGAGCCCGACCGGAAGATGAGAGAGGCCCGGGAGGACGAGGAGAAGCCCGAGGCCAGGACCGCTATACCGGAGGCTCGGGAGGAGGAGGTCCCGGAGACGGAACAGGACGATTACGAAGAGGTAGACCTGGAGGACATAGAGGAGGAGTTCGAGAGGTCCCGATAGCCCGGCCGGTGGGCCGAGTGGGGACAGGAGGTCGAGCCGCCGATGTTGATGCCGAGAAGGATAAGGCACAGAAAGGTCCAAAGAGGAAGGCTCAAGGGAAGGTCCAAGGGAGGGACCCAGGTCCACTTCGGGGATTACGGGCTCCAGGCATTGGAACCTTCCTGGGTCACCGCTCGTCAGATCGAGGCTGCGAGGGTGGCCATAACCCGCTACGTCAAGAGAAGCGGGAAGGTATGGATCAACATCTTCCCGGACAAGCCGGTGACCAAGAAGCCGGCGGAGACCCGTATGGGTAGCGGTAAGGGCAACTTGGACCACTGGGTAGCGGTGGTCAAGCCGGGCAGGGTGATGTTCGAGCTGGCCGGCGTCCCGGAGCACGTGGCCCGGGAGGCAATGCGCCGGGCCGCCCACAAGATGCCCATGAAGTGCAGGTTCGTCAAGCGGGAGACCTTCGGTGGTGAGTAGTCCATGAAGGCGAGAGAACTGAGGCAGAGTTCCCGCGAGGAGCTCCTGGAAAAGCTCAAGGAGGCCAAAGAGGAGCTCTTCAACCTGCGCTTCCAGTTGGCCACCGGGCAGCTGGACAACACCAGCCGCATAAAGGAGGCCAAGAAGGACATAGCCCGCATCTTCACCGTGCTCAGGGAAAAGGAGCTCGAGGAGGAACGAGCGGCTGGAGCTCACCCGAGAAGGAGAAGGAGGAAGAGGTAAGACCATGTCCGAGAGGGTTAACCGCAGGAAAGTGCGGGTGGGCACGGTGGTCAGCGACAAGATGGACAAGACGGTCATCGTGCGGGTGGAGACCCGTCAGCCCCACCCGCTTTACGGGAAGATCGTGACCAAAAGCAAGAAGTTCGCCGCCCACGACGAGGAGAATCGCTGCCGGGTGGGCGACGTGGTGAAGATCATGGAGACCAGGCCTCTCTCCAGGAGGAAGAGATGGAGAGTGGTGGAGATCCTGGAGAGAGTGGAATAGAAGGAAAGATGCCGCTTCGGGAGGAAGCCCATGATACAGCAGGAGTCGAGGGTAAAGGTCACTGACAACACGGGGGCCAAGGAGATGCTGGTCATCCGGGTTTTGGGCGGCTCCCACCGCCGATATGCCTACGTGGGCGACATCGTGGTGGGCACCATCAAGTCGGCCACCCCCACCGGTGCGGTGAAGAAGGGAGACGTGGTGAAGGCGGTGGTGGTGCGCACCAAGAAGGAGAGGCGCCGCCCGGATGGCTCCTACATCCGTTTTGACGACAATGCCGTGGTGATCATCAAGGACGACCTGGAACCCAGGGGAACCAGGATATTCGGACCCGTGGCCCGGGAACTGCGGGAGAAGAAGTTCATGAAGATCATCTCCCTAGCCCCCGAGGTGCTCTGAGGAAGAGGTGGGTGGCTTTGGTAAGCAAGCTCAAGATAAAGAGAGGAGACCGAGTTCAGGTCCTGACCGGTAAATACAAGGGAAAGCAGGGCAAGGTGCTCAAGTGCTTTCCCCGGGAGAACCGCGTCATCGTGGAAGGGGTGAACCTGGTGAAGAGACACACCAGGCCCTCCCGGGAGAACCCCCAGGGAGGCATAATCACCAAGGAAGCCCCCATCCACGCTTCCAACGTGGCCTTGGTTTGCCCCTCCTGCGAGCGGGCCATCCGGGTGGCCTACCGCTTCGACGGGGAAGGGGTCAAGAGGCGTTACTGCCGCAAGTGCGGCGCCGACATAGATTGACCCTGCCCAACGGAAGAAGGATCTGGGAGACGACGGAAGAGGTAGTGGTTATGGTTCCCAGGCTTAAGGAGAAGTACAGGAAAGAGATAATACCCGCCATGAGGGAGCGGTTCGGGTACCGCAACGAGATGCAGGTACCCAGGTTGGAGAAGATCGTGGTCAACATGGGAGTGGGCGAGGGAGCTCACGACCCCAAGGCCATCGACGCCGCCATGAGGGACCTGGCCCTCATCACCGGGCAGAAGCCCAAGCTTTGTCGGGCCAAGCGCTCGGTGGCCGGTTTCAAGTTGAGGACGGGAATGAGCGTGGGTTGTAAGGTCACCCTGCGGGGCAATCGCATGTACGAGTTCCTGGACCGCCTCATAACCCTGGCCATACCCAGGGTCAGGGACTTCCGGGGACTCAACCCCAACTCCTTCGACGGGCGGGGCAACTTCACCATGGGCCTGGACGAGCAGCTGGTCTTCCCCGAGATCGATTACGATGAGGTGGAGCGCATACAAGGGATGGACATCACCATCGTCACCACGGCGGAAACCGACGAGGAAGGCCGGGAGCTCCTGCGGCTCTTCGGCATGCCCTTCAAGTCGAGCTGACGGGAGGAGGTTTTATGGCCAAGAAGTCCCTAATCGCGAAGCAGAAGCGGCCTCCCAAGTTCAAGGTCAGGGCCTACAACCGCTGCAAGCGTTGCGGGAGGCCTAGGGGATACTTTCGCAAGTTTCAACTCTGTCGCATTTGCCTGCGGGAGCTGGCCCACGAGGGCGAGATCCCGGGGCTGACCAAGGCAAGCTGGTAAGGAGGCGGATCGTACATGACCATGACCGATCCCATTGCGGACATGCTTACCCGAATCCGCAATGCCTGTGCTGCCCGCCATGAGGAGGTGGAGATGCCCTTCTCCAAGATGAAGCTGCGCATCGCGGAGATCTTGGAGAGAGAGGGCTTCATCGAGGGATACGAGGTGGTAAAGGGGGAGAGTTTCGATACCCTGAAGATCCGCCTCAAGTACGGACCCAATCGGGAGCCTTTCATCAACGGAATCGAGAGGGTCAGCAAGCCGGGGGTACGCAAGTACGCCAAGCGCAAGGAGCTGCCCCGGGTGCTGGGAGGCATGGGCATAGCCATACTCTCCACCTCCAAGGGCGTCATCACCGACAAGGAGGCCCGGGAGCTCAACGTGGGAGGCGAGGTCATAGCATACGTGTGGTAATCCGGTCTGAGATAGTAACCGGAAGGAGGCGGAGGTCCAGTTGTCCAGGATAGGAAGGAAACCCATCCCCCTGCCGGAAGGGGTGGAGGTGGCCATAGAGGGCAGCAAGGTCACGGTGAAGGGGCCCAAAGGAACGCTGGAGAAGGAACTTCACCCGGACATGATCATCCGGCAGGTGGAAGAGGAGGGGCGGAAGGCCATAGTGGTGGAGAGGCCTTCCGATTCCAAGTTCCACAAATCGCTGCACGGCCTCACCCGCACCCTCGTCGCCAACATGGTGGAGGGCGTGACCCAGGGATTCCAGAAGGAGTTGGAGATCCACGGGGTGGGATACAGGGCCACCGCCAAGGGTCAAGACATTGAGTTGGCGCTGGGCTTCTCCCACCCGGTACTGGTGAAGTGCCCGGAGGGAATAGAGTTCGAGATCGTCACCCCCACCAGGATCAGGGTAAAGGGCATCGACAAGCAACAGGTGGGCCAGGTGGCGGCCAAGATCAGGGCCCTGCGCAAGCCCGAGCCCTACAAGGGCAAGGGGATAAGGTACGCGGGAGAGCAGGTGCGGCGCAAGGCCGGCAAGGCCGCCGGTTAAGGGCTGAACCCGAACAGAGGACGCAGCCGGAGTGATGACCAGATGAAGCGGATCATCGAGAAGAGGTTGAGGAAAGAGCGGCGCAAGAAGAGGGTGCGCAAGAAAATATACGGAACGCCCGAAAGACCGCGGCTTTCCGTCTTTCGCAGCAATCGACATATCTACGCCCAGATCATAGACGACACCGTGGGCCACACGCTGGCCAGCGCCTGTTCCATGGAGAAAGAGGTGGACACCTCCGGGAAGACCAAGACGGAGGTGGCCCGAGAGGTGGGATTACTGCTGGCCAGGAGGGCCCGGGAGAAGGGCATCGAGAAGGTGGTCTTCGATCGGGGCGGAAATCTCTATCACGGTCGGGTGAAGGCCCTGGCGGAGGGAGCCAGGGAGGGAGGACTGGTGTTTTGATGGAAGCGGTCCTCATGGTGTGCTCAAGATTTTCGCGGAGGTAGGATTCCATGCCCAAGATCGACCCGTCAACCCTCGAACTCGAGGAGAGAGTGGTCCACATTAACAGGGTGGCCAAGGTGGTCAAAGGAGGCCGCCGGTTCAGCTTCACCGCCTTGGTGGTGGTGGGAGACAAGGCCGGCGTGGTCGGCTATGGCTACGGCAAGGCCAGGGAGGTCCCCCTGGCCATCCAGAAAGGGGTGGAGAAGGCCAAGCGGAACCTGATCAAGGTGGCCACCCAGGGAACCACCATACCCCACCAGGTGGAGGCCAAGTTCGAGGCCTCGCGGGTGCTCCTCAAGCCGGCCAGCGAGGGTACCGGCGTCATCGCCGGCGGTCCGGTGCGAGCGGTGATGGAGCTGGCCGGGATCCAGGACGTGCTCACCAAGACCTATGGGTCCCGCAACCCCATAAACGTAGTGAAGGCCACCTTCAAGGGTCTCGAGAAGATGAACCGGGAGCGGGAGATCGCCCGCATGCGCCAGGCCGCGCTGAGGAAGGCCCGGGAGGCCAAGGAGGCGGTGAAGGCATGAGTGGTGGCGAGAGGATGCTCAAGATTACCCTGGTGAGAAGCCTCATCGGAAGGCCGGAGAAGCACCGGCGCACGGTGAGGGCCCTGGGGCTCAAGCGGCTCCACCACACGGTGGTCCACAGGGACGTTCCGGAGATCAGGGGCATGATCCGGCAGGTACAGCACTTGCTGCGGGTGGAGCCTTGGGAGGCCGAGGGGCAGGGCAGTTGAAAGGCTTTAGCGAGAAAGGCAGGGATCGCAGATGGTCATCAAGATAAACGACCTATGGCCGGCCCCCGGGTCTACCCATTCTCGCAAGAGGCTGGGGAGGGGTAGGTCCTCCGGGCACGGTAAGACCTGCGGCCGGGGGATGAAGGGCCAGAAGGCGAGAGGCAAGGTCCGTCCCGGTTTCGAGGGCGGACAGATGCCCCTGCAGCGCCGGGTGCCCAAGTTGAGGGGATTCAAGCCCCGGGACAAGGCGGAGTTCCACCTGGTCAACGTGGAGGCGCTCAACCGCTTCCAGGACGGGGAGACGGTGAGCCCCGAGACCCTGGTGGAAAAGGGGTTGTTGCGCAAGGTCAAACACCCGGTGAAGATCCTGGGTCGGGGCCAGCTGCGGGTGAGGCTCACGGTCAGGGCCCATGCCTTCAGCCGGGGGGCGGTGGAGAAGATCGAAGCCGCCGGGGGGACGGCCGAGGTGATCTGACTTGCTCCGCACCTTTCGCAACGTCTTCAGGGTCGAGGATCTGCGGAAGAAGGTGATCTTCACCCTTTCCATCATCGTCCTCTACCGGTTGGGAAGCGCCATACCCTCGCCGGGGGTGAACATAGACGCCCTTAACAGGATGGTGGAAGAGGGGGGGATCCTGCAGTTCCTCAACCTCTTCTCGGGGGGTGCCCTTTCCCACCTGGCCGTGTTTGGCCTGGGCATAATGCCCTACATCACTGCCGCCATAGTGATGGAGCTTCTGGGCGCAGTGATCCCCAAGATCCGGGAGTGGCGTGAGGAGGGCGAGGCCGGAAGGCGCAAGATCACTCAGGTGACCCGCTACCTCACCCTGGGGCTGGCCCTCATGCAGTCCATCGGCTTGGTATGGCGTTTCTCCCAGCCCATGGAGGACGGGACCAGGGTCATCCAGTTCACCTGGGCCAAGGGCTTCGTGGTGGTCATGACCCTGACCGCGGGGATGGCCCTGCTCATGTGGATGGGGGAGCTCATCACCGAGCGGGGTATCGGCAACGGCATGTCCCTGCTCATTTTCACCGCCATCCTGGCCCGCACCCCCTTCGAGATCAAAACCATGGTGGAACAGACCCAACTCAAGTACGGCAACATCATCTACGGGATCCTGATGACCCTGGTGATGGCCCTGGGGGTCATCGTGGCGGTCATCTTCATCGTCCAGGGGGAGAGGCGCATTCCCGTTCAGTACGCCAAGCAGATCCGGGGACGCCGGATGACCATGGGGGGAAGCACCTACATTCCCTTGAAGATCAACACCAGCGGCGTCATCCCCATCATCTTCGCCTCCTCGGTGATCTTCTTCCCCACCATGCTGGCCCAGTTCATTCCCGCCTTGGAGGGATTCGCCAGTTGGGTTATCAACGGCGCGCCCTATTTCATCCTTTATTCGGTGCTCATCGTCTTCTTCGCCTATTTCTACACCTACATCGTGTTCGACCCGTTCTTGCAGGCAGAACAGCTGAAGAAGTACGGCGCCTTCATCCCGGGGATCCGTCCGGGCACTCCCACCGCCATTTACTTCAGTAAAGTGCTCAACCGCATCAACTTGCCCGGCTCTCTGGCCCTGGCTGCCATAGCCCTGCTCCCCGCCTTCATGTTCTATTTCTATGGCACGCAGGAGATCCCGTTCGGGGGGGCCGCGGTGATGATCATCGTGGGGGTGGCCCTGGAGACCATGAAACAGATCGAGGCCCAGCTGCAGATGCGGCACTACGAGGGTTTCCTCAAGTGACCCGGTCGACGCGGTGACGTAGGGAGGAGGGAATATGAACCTGGTTTTCCTGGGACCGCCGGGGGCGGGAAAGGGCACTCAGGCAGAGCGCATCAGCGGTATCTACGGGATAGCCCACATATCCACCGGAGACATCTTCCGGGAAAACATAAAGAAGGGAACCGAGTTGGGCCGCCGGGCCAAGGAATACATGGACCGGGGCGAGCTGGTACCGGACGAGGTGGTCATAGACATTGTGCGAGACGCCCTGGTCGACGAGAAATGTGACCGGGGGTTCTTGCTGGACGGGTTTCCCCGCACCGTGGCCCAGGCGGAGGCCCTGGAGGTCATGCTCCGGGAGATTGGCCGTCCGCTGGACAGGGTGGTCAACCTGAGCGTGCCCGACGAGGTGGTGGTGGAGCGGCTGACCGCCCGGCGCACCTGCCGTAACTGCGGGAGGAACTATCACCTGGTGTTCAACCCCCCTAAGGTGGAGGGAGTCTGCGATGTCTGTGGCGGCGAGCTCTTCCAGCGGGACGACGACCGGGAGGAAACGGTGAGGGCCCGCCTGGAGGAATACCGCCGCAAGACCGAGCCCCTCATCGAGTATTACCGGGAACGGGGCCTTTTGGTGGAGGTGGCAGGAGATGGCGACATGGACGAGGTGACCCAGGCCATACAGGAGGCCTTGGCGACCGCTGCCCCTGGCGGCTGACCCATGAATCCCGAAGTCAGCTTGGGATGAGAAAGCGACAGGGATCTTGCGCTGGAGATGATCATAAAGAAGTCCCAGGACGAGATAAGGAAGATGAGGGAAGCGGGAAGGATTGTGGCGGAGGTGCTCGACATCCTCGAGGAACACGTAAAACCGGGAGTTACCACGGAGGAGCTGGATCGCATCGCCGAGGAGCACATCCGTTCTCGGGGAGGCATCCCCTCCTTTTTGGGCTATCAGGGATTCCCAAGGTCCATATGCACCTCGGTCAACGAGGTGGTGGTCCACGGCATCCCCGACGGCACTCGCCTGCGGGAAGGCGACATCATAGGAATAGACGTGGGAGTGATATTGGACGGTTATCACGCCGACGCCGCCCGCACCTACCCGGTGGGCGAGGTGAGCGAAAGGGCCAGAAGGCTCATGGAGGTCACCCTCAAGGCCTTAGAGGCGGGCATCGAGGCTTGCCGGCCAGGGAACCGCTTGGGGGACGTGTCCCACAGCATCGAGAAGGTGGTAAGGGAGGGGGGTTTTTCGGTGGTGGTACAGTTCGTGGGCCACGGCATCGGGCGGGAGATGCACGAGGAGCCCCAAGTCCCCAACTTCGGCCCGCCGGGGAGGGGGCCGCTCCTGGAGCCGGGCATGACCTTCGCCCTGGAGCCCATGGTCAACGAGGGAGGGTATGAGGTCTACGTGGACCAGGACGGATGGACGGTACGCACCAAGGACGGGAAGTTGTCCGCCCACTATGAGCACACGGTGGCGGTGACGGAGGAGGGGCCCCTCATCCTAACTCTTCCCTGAGGCGTGGGATTTAAGCGGTGATTTTCTGGACGTTGATGGGCAGTTTTGTTAGGATA
>MU158687.1:9955-10707 GCA_015711955.1 Actinomycetota bacterium
TCGCAATACAGGGACCCTGGGCCCGGCGAGGAGGTCGAGCGGGTATTGGCGAAGAAGGACGGGACCATAGAGGTGGAGGGCACCGTGGTGGAGCCCTTGCCCAACGCCATGTTCAGGGTGGAGCTGGACAACGGGCATAAGGTCCTGGCGCACATATCGGGAAAGATGCGGATGCACTACATCCGCATCCTGCCGGGAGACAGGGTGGTGGTGGAGCTTTCCCCCTACGACATAAACCGGGGGCGGATAATCTACCGGTTCAAGTAGGCCGGTGGGAAGCGGGCATCACTGAAACGCGATGCCTGCGCCGTTGGGTCTTTGGACCGGGGCGCAAAAGGTAGTCTTGAGGAAGGGAAGATAGAAGATGAAGGTGAGGCCGTCGGTGAAGAAGATGTGCGATAAGTGCAAGATCATCCGGCGCCACGGCAAGGTCCTGGTGATCTGCAAGAATCCCCGACACAAGCAGAGGCAGGGTTGAGGAGGTAGAGTGAAGTGGCGCGTATAGCCGGTGTCGATCTGCCCAAGAACAAACGGGTGGAGATTGCCCTGACCTACATCTACGGGATCGGCCGCTCCACCTCCCAGAAGGTGTTGCGGGACTGCCAGATAGACCCCGATACCAAGGTCAAGGACCTCACCGACGAGGAGGTGGTCAGGCTTCGCAGTTACATCGACCAGAACCTCAAGGTGGAGGGTGACCTGCGTCGGGAGGTGGCCCAGAACATCAAGCGGAAGATGGAGATCGGCTGCTA
>JACVJK010000075.1 GCA_015711955.1 Actinomycetota bacterium
TGATCGAGGGTGATGTTTCAGATGCCGATGAGGAGGTGAGAGAGCTCGTGCCGGCGGCCGTCTAGGCAGACATCGCGAAAGGGATGGCATGATGGAGCTTCTTACACCACTTGACGGGACTTGGCCGATGTGCGTGGAGGGCACGGTGGTGGTGGACGCCGCGGGGCGCGTGACCCTGACCTTCGACATGGGAGCCGACCTTCCCGACCAGCTGGACTTGGTCCTCTTCACGCCCCTGGTTTCCACCCACTGGGGCCAGGTCTCGTTTTCTGCGAAGTGATGCGGGCCAGGTCTAGTTTTTTACATAACGTGGTATTTTCCTTTTGAATTTCCCTTTGATACGCTGATTGGCAGGAAAAGGCCCCTTCATCGCTGGTCTACCCGATATCCCATCCTCAAGAAGCGAGGCTTTTTGATCACGAGGCAGTGTTTGCCAGAGTACATAATAACGGGCTTTGCCCACGAGCAAGATCTGAAGGGCCATGAGATGCTGGCCTCAATGCCCTCTTTTTCCAGAGACACGAAACGCTAAATTTATAGAAACCAAGCAGTAAGAGTGATGCCTGTCTCAACGCCCATCTTTTTCGGGAGGCGGCGGGAAGGCGAAGCGAGACCTCTGCCGATGGCCGTCAGGGAAGAGCCGTCCGATGCTCGTTCCAGCACGGCACAGGCGTTGATTATTCGATCATCAAACCAGTGGCGTGGCCGCCTCACCATATCCCGGCGCGAGACATAAGATGAAAAGCTGAAAGGCCCGCCTCCCAAGAACGCCCTATATGTTAATGGAATTTTATGGCAACTTTTGTGGTGGCGGCTGAAACCAGCTCATCGAAAAAGGTTGCCTTGGTATTCAAAAAAACAAGACCTGACCCCAGTCAAAGGCCTAACTTCTTCCTTTTGTCCTCGATGTGGGCGAGCATGCCCTCGGCGGCCTCCACCGGGTCTGTCTCCAGGTGGAGGGAACCGCCTGTGAGCCCCGCCAGCCCGGTGGTGAGAAGCCCCACCAGCCTGGGTGCGCCGGTCACGAAGGGCACAGGGTTCACGTAGGTGTAAAGCCCCAGGGCCAGGGCGAATATGGCGTCGATGGTGGCCTTCTGCTCCATGTACTCGGGAGCCGCCGCCACCACGGGAAGGTCAGGTATGGGGACGTCGCCAAGGTGCTTGGAGACGGCGGCGAGGAGGTCGGCGATCCTTCCCGTGTCGGTGCAGGTCCCGTAGCTAAGAACGGGGGGCACCCCCAGCTTCCTGCATACCTCGGCCAGGCCGGGACCCGCCTTCTCCGCCGCCTCGGGACGGCACAGGCCCGCCAGCTGCATGGCGGCGTTGCCGCATCCCATGGAGAGGATGAGCACGTCCCTCTTCATTAGCTCCTCGGCCACCGCCACGCTGTGGACGTCCTGGCCGCTTCCCCTCAGGGTGGTGCAGGATACCAGTCCGGCTATCCCGCGGATGGCTCCCGACTTGACGGCTTCGAGCAGGGGCTCGATGGTGCCGCCCAGTGCCTGGAGGATGCTCTCCGTGGAAAAACCCACCACTGCGCTTCCCACGGGCTGGCCGGTGAGGGGCTCCACAGACCTCCTGCGGGTCTTGAAGTTCTCTATGGCCATCTCCAGGAGCAGGGCTGCCTGCTCGTCCGCCCGTTCGGGGTCGTAGTCAATGCGGTCGGTCACTCCCTCGAAGGCCACCAGCTCGGTGACCGGGACCAGACGGAAATGGAACCGCTCCGCGTAGATGGGATCCACGGGCAGGGAGCAGTTCATGTCGGCCACGAAGACGTCCACGCAGCCGGAGGATAGAACGGCTTCCTGGTTTATCCAGTTCCCCACGAAGCCGTGGAAGACCTCGTCCATCTCCCAGCGCTGGATCATCTCCTGGCCGGTCTCGATGGAGGCTATGACGCGGAGACCCTTGGCTCCGGCTTGCCGGGCCTTTTCCTGCCACTCCGGTTTTCTGGCCTCCTGGACAAGGGCGAAACCCAGGAAGGGCTCGTGGCCGTTGGGAATGACGTTCACGTAGTCCGGGTCGAGGACCCCCAGGTCCACACGCATGGGATGGGGAGTGGGCGTGCCGAAAAGCGCGTCCTGGCAGTACTCGTTGATGAGCTGGCTCTGGTAGGCCATGGCCACCGCCATCCGCATGGCCTTGAGGGCCAGGCTTGCGTAATAGCCATCAACGTTTGTGAGACAGGAGCTGGTGACCCGCATCATCTCCCCGTAGATGCCGCCGGGGAATATCCCCAGTTCCTTCCATCTCGTCTTGCGCTCCTCCGGGGCCAGGGCCTCCACTATGGCGCTTTCCTCGCGGGTGGGCTTTTGGAAGTCTTGGCGACAGAAGGATATAAGAGAGAGGGCGACCTCACGGTCGGGACCCGCTGTGTCCAATCCCAGCCGGGAGGCCAGCCAGCGGAGCTTGTCCGGCTCGGCGAGGGCGAAGGGAGACTTGCCCTCCACCGTGGCCTCCAAAGTCCTGAGGGTCTCCTCGGTGTGATAGTGGTAGGTGGAAGCCCCCATGACGTTGCGCAGGGCCATCATGCGTATGGCCATGCCGTCGGCGGTGATGCCGCAGACGCCACGCTTGTCCTTCTCGGCGTCGGCTCGGCAGGGACCGTTGCTGCAGAGGTCACAGCGGGTCCCCGCCATGCAGAAGGGACATCTGCGGTCGGGATCTCCGCCCATGCCCTGGGCCTCGTAGCGGTCCCACACGTTGGTGAGCCCGAGTTCCCTCAGCCTGCGGTATGCCCTGCGGACGGACTCGTGGTAAGAGATCCTGCTCTCTTCCATCCCATCTCACCCCTTTCTCTTCCCTCTCGCCGCGAAAACCGTATAGAGACACCGTCTCCGAGACGAACGTCTCGAGACACCGGGATCGCTCTTCGTGCCCGAGCCATTGTCGGCGCTCGCCAAAGCTGCGACCCGTCGCCTGTTTGAGCGTTACAAGATCCTTGAGCCCGTCTCAGGCCTGGGGACTTTCACCACCAGTACCCGAAAGGGTTTTTGGCCTTGGTTTATGAGGCGGTGGGGGATGGAGGCCGGGCTTTCCACCAAGGTGTCCGGGCCCACCGTCTCCCGCTCGTCCCCTATCTCCACCGTGCCCAGGCCCTCCAGCACGTAGAAAAAGACGTTCACCGGGGTTATGTGCCTCCTCAGGGCCTCTCCCGATTGGAGCTCCATGTGGACCACCTGGGCCTCGGGATGGTCGTACACCAGGCTGGTTCTCACCCCGTGAGGGTTGTTAATGGTTCGCGCTTTTTGGCAATCAACGATTCTCACGGACGACACCTCCCTGGACTCGTCATCCTTCTTGCCTTGGCGTCATGTCCGGCCCTTCGGCCATTTGACGTCCCGTGATTGCTTGGTGTTTTTCCTTGGGTAGCGAGGATCGAGGAGACGCGATCCCTCTCCCCGCTTTGAACGGCGTACCCATGGAGAACCCATTGCGGGTTTCTGGGAATCGATGAGAAGCATTCCGCTGCTCCATGTGACGCCCTTCTTTTTCACTTGAGCACCTAAGCCATCGTTTTATTCCGTTGATTGATAAAGCGCCATCAGCGCTTTAACGCGAGGGTCAGAGGAAAAAGCCGGAAACTTCTCAGATCAGCCTCTATGACTGCCCCCTCGAGACCACTCGTGGGTCTTGCGGACGCCGATGACGCCGATGACCCCTCCCCCTCCTCATAAGGCTACACCGGCTCTCCTCCCGATGCCGTGCTACCGCGCTGGGATAAATGGACCCCTGTTCTGACCGAGACCTATGGGTTTGCGATTGAAGTGCCATAGCCTTCTGAATCTGGCACAGAACCTGATATCCTCCTCGGTATATCTTTAGGTCCTTTTGGTCGTACTTCTTCTCATCTTCCTTCAGGTTTAGTAATCCCATAATCCTCTTACATCTATATGCATATGACATATATCATATTGTGATACCTTATTCGGTATAGCTGCAGTATTCGGTAAAAGCATGGATTAAAGGGATGAGCCGGGATCTTCGCCATCAAAAGCTCACTCTTTCGCTTCATGGGGAGGGAACTGCTGCCAAGGAGGTACGAGGTTGGATAAGGGGAAAGGAGAGGTAGAGGTTTACTGTGATGGGGTGGAGGAGCCCCGCGTCATCGTAGGGGATTTTCCGGAGCGGAAGGGATCCGAGGGGCGGGATAGGTCGGGCAGGCTGGAGTCCTTCGTCCGGGAGGGGCCGGGCAAGCGTTTCATCGAGCCGAGGCTGCTCTTCCTTCTCAAGGACGGGCCCGCCCACGGCTACGAGCTGATGTCCAGGATGCCTGAGGTGCCCCTTCCCGGTCCGATCCCCGACGCGGGAGCCATCTACCGCAAGCTGAGGGAGATGGAGGAAGAGGGGCTGGTGGTCTCCCGCTGGGAGGAAGCGGAGAGGGGCCCGGCAAGGAGAGTGTACGAGATAACGCCGGAAGGGAGAAGCAGGCTCGAGGACTGGGTGGCGGCCATCAAGGAGAGGCTCCGCCTGCTTGAGCAGTTCGTCCGGCTGAATGAATAAGTCGGTATCGGGTCTTGTTCTTTGCATACTCCGACATCCGATGTGAAAAAATCCGATGTGAAAAACAAGGCTCAATATGCAAAAAGTAAGTGGACCATCGTCCTCTCCCTCTCATCGAGCAGCCTCTGGACGCAAAAACAGGACCCGACCCCGGTCTATATCAAAACATGCAAAAAACAAGACCTGACCCCTGTTTAGATCAAGACGCGGAAGATGGAGCCGCCGGAGGGGTTGGGTTCGTACCAGATCTTTCCGCCGTGGGCCTCCACTATCTCCTTGGCCAGGTAGAGGCCGAGCCCCATTCCGGGCTTGGAGTGATGCTGGGCCTCCTCCACCTGGTAGAAGCGATCGAATATCCGGGCGCGGTGTTCTTCGGGTATTCCCGAGCCGCGGTCGTACACGGAGATGAGGACTCGATCGTCGCTGCGGGACAGCTCCACGCGTGCCTCCCCTTCCGGTGGCGAGTATTTGACGGCGTTGTCGACGAGTATGTCCATAAGAAGCCCCAATTTGGAGGGGTCGGCTTTCACGGGACGCAGGCCCTCCTCTATCTCGACGTCAAACTCGATGCCAGGGGCTTTGTTCCTGGCCTTCTCGACGGCCCGTTTGACCACCGGGGCTGCGTCCACCTCTTCCATCGCCAGGCTGTGCTTTCGGCGTTCCAAGAACGAGACCTCCAGGAGTTGCTCGATCATGTGGGCCAGCCGCTCGGTGCCGGAGAGTAAGTTGTTCAGGATCTCGCGAAAGCGTTCGTCCTCCTTTTCTCCATATTCTTCCTGGAGCGTCTGAGCGAAACCCATGACCACCGCGGTGGGGTGCCTGAGCTCGTGGGAGGCCACGTCTATGAAGTCCCGCAGGCCCTCCTCGTACAGGAACCTCTCCTCCTCGGTCCCCATGACCCGGGCGATCATGGCCAGCAGTTCCCTTCCCCCCCTGTCGTATTCCCTCTCCTCGTGGTGAAAAACGGTCAAACAGCCCACCAAGGCGTCTTTGGCGAATACCGGGTGTAAGAGGAAGGCCTTGAGGTTCATTCCCGCTGCGTCGGGATCTGACGACAGGCCCTGCTGGAAATCTTTGTGGGTCAAAGGCGACCGAAACCCGGAGGACATGGCGCGGAAGCACAGGCGGTCAAAGGGCTCTGGGTGGGCTTGGAAACCCCGCCCCTCTTGTTGTGGGGGCAGACTCAACGTCATGAAGCTACCCTTGCTCATCCGGCTGTATCTGGTGAGGGTGGCGCCGGTAAGCCGATGGGCCGTCTCGGTGAGATGGGCCAGGTTCTCCAGCGGGTCGGGCCCCAAGCGGAGAAGCGACCGCACCAACGCCTCCATGCGCTCTTCCAGCTCCCTCCTTTCGGTGATGTCCCTGGTGTTCACCACCGATGCCCCCACCGACGGGTGGGATTTGAGGTTCCTGCCGATGCTCTCGCAGTGGCGGTAGGTGCCGTTCTTGTGGCGGAAGCGATACTCCACTTGGGCCGTGCCTTCGGGCTCGCTCACGGCTTTTCGGGCTATGTCGATCACCCGCTCCCGGTCCTCGGGGTGGATGAACCGGAAGATGCTCTTTCCCATGAGTTCCTCGGGATCGTATCCGAAGAGCCTCTTTACGGAGGGGCTTATGAAGTTGATAATGCCGTTGTCGTCCAGGACCGTGATGAAATCGTGGGATTCCTCGATCAGATAGCGGTAGAATTCCTCGCGGCGCCTCAACTCCTGGCTCGTCTTTTCCAGTTCACGCGTCCTTTCCGCCACCAGCTTCTCCAGTTGGTCCCGGTGCCGGCGGAGCTCTTCCTCAGCCCGGATCTGATCGCTGATCTCGGTGAGGATCCCCACCACCCCCACCACGACACCGTCTTTCACCAGGGGTCTGCTGGAACTTCGCACGTGACGTACGGTTCCGTCCTTGTCTATTAGGCGGAAGCGGTGTGGCTCGATCTTCCCCTCCAGTATCTCCCTGTAGTTCTCCACCATCTCTTGGACGTCGTCGGGGTGGACGAATCGCGTGAAGGGCTGGCCCAGCAGTTCCTCCACCCGGTAGCCGGAACGCCTTTCGATGGAAGGGCTTAGGTAGGTGATCCTCCCCAGGGAGTCAAGGTGGTATATGACGTCGTTGAGGTTGTCTACCAGCTGTCGGTAGAGTTCCAGGGACTCAGTGAGGTTCTGGATGGTGGCTTCGAGATCTTTTTTCCTTTCCTCCAGCTGGCGGATCCGCTGGTGAAGATCCTCCACCGCCTTGAAATAGTGGGGAAAAGAACTCTCCTCGCTCAAAGCTCGCCTCCGATCTTCTTCCATCTCCTCCGAGCGTTGCCGCAGATGATAGCTCGAGGCCTAGTCGATCGTCCAATAGGGCGGGGGGTTCATTCATGTGGCGTTTCGATCACCCATGTGCCCCTGCGTTTTTATGCCTTTGCGCTTTTATTTTTTATTTTAATATCAGGTAAGAGCTGCCAACAGGATCTCGCCTCATGACCGCCCGTTTTTACATATGGCCAAAACGCGGGCCCCATCCACTTTAAGCCCGTAGGCCTCCCGAAGGACATACCTGTTGGTGACAAGCCGTGGCGATTGGGTTTTCCTATAAAATGGAACTCCGGTGATGCAAGGAGGACGAGGTCAGAGGGTGGGCTGACGTTGCGGAATGGATCAGGCTTCGGCCGGCAGGCCAATACATGAAGGTTCGCGGTCCTTGCGTAGGGGGAGCCATGGTTCGGAAAGGCAGTGCGGCGATCGCCCGAGAGAGCAAAAGACAAGACCTGACCTCAGGGGGATGGTGGGAGATCTATTCCTGGAACGTGAACGGATTGAGGTCCGTTCACCGAAAGGGCTTCCTGGATTGGGTTCGGTCGGTGGAGCCGGATGTCCTGTGCCTGCAGGAGACCAGGGCCAGGACCGATCAGCTTCCGGAGGAGCTTAGGGAGCCTTCAGGCTTTCACGCCTATTTTCTCGAGCCTGAGCGCTCCGGATACAGCGGGGTGGCCCTCTTCACCCGCGTCGAGCCGCTTTCGGTGGTCTCGGGCATGGGCCATCCTCGGTTCGACGCCGAGGGGAGGTTGCTCCGGGCGGACTACGGGGATTTCTTGCTCTACAACGTCTACTTTCCCAACGGCAAGGCGTCACCGGAAAGGCTGCGCTTCAAGATGGACTTCTACCGGGCGTTCCTCGAACATGTCGTGGCGTTCCTCGAGCAGGGCAAGAAGATCGTGGTTTGCGGCGACTTTAACACCGCCCACAAGGAGATCGACCTGGCCCGCCCCAAGGAGAACAGCAAGGTCTCCGGTTTCCTCCCCGAGGAGAGGGCCTGGATGGACGAGTTCGTGGCGGCTGGCTTCATGGACGCCTTCCGGCTCTTCCATCCCGAGCCCGGACAATACACTTGGTGGGACCTGAAGACCAGGGCGCGGGAGAGGAACGTGGGATGGCGCATCGATTACTTCTTCGTGAGCCAGAACCTGGTGGAAAGGGTGATGGACTGCTTCATATTGCCGGAGGTGATGGGGTCGGATCACTGCCCCGTGGGGTTGAAGATGAGGGTGGGAGAGAAGTCCGAGGCGCGAGGAAGTGGTGCCTGAAGGCTGTGAGCGGACCTGGGTCAGCGGTGGGCGGGAGTGGGCTGAACATGAGACACGGTGGGGGCGAGGAGATGGACCCCGATGTTGCCCGGGTCCGCAGTGGGCGGGGCTGGGCTGAACGGGAGAGGTGGAGTGAGGGCGCGGTGAAGAAGCCCCTTCCAAGTCGGGCCTATAGCCTCCCCGCAGATCCATTCCTCGCCCAGAGGGCCAATCAATCCTGGTCGGGGGTTTAGCCTTCCCGGCAGATCCGGGCACCCCGACTCGCCTTACGTCAAAAGCGGGCACATGATAGCGCGAAAACGCGGGGATTTTGCCGCCTTGTACCCAGACGTATCTTATCGCACAGCACCTTATCGTTCAGGCGGGTTCCCCCTGGCGAGGGCGTCGGAAAACAAGGCGCGCGGCTTTGGCCGCTCCAGATCGAGGGGACCTTGAATGTCGTCAGACGGCGCCCGGGATATCCGTGGAACGCTCCCTTCCTCCGGAGCTGTCCTTGGGAATGGAGAAGGAGAACACGGAGCCACCCCCCTCCCTCGGTTCTTGCCATATCCTTCCATCATGGGCCTCTACTATGCGTTTGGCGATGTAGAGTCCCATCCCTATTCCGGGAGCGGAATGATGAATGGCGTCCTCCACCTGAAAGAAACGGTCGAATATCCGTTCACGGAACTCCTCCGGCACGCCCGGCCCCCGGTCTGCCACCCTGATCAGGATCTCTTTGTCGCCTTCCTCGGCTGTAATCTCCACCTCTGACCCGGCGGGAGAGAACTTTGCGGCGTTGTCCAAGAGGATGATGAGCACTTGACGCACCCTTTCCCGATCCAGATTTACCTCGGGGAGGAAAGGAGGCAGCTTCGCGTTGAACTCCACCGCGGCGGCGCGCCCTGACATCTCCTCAACCGTCTCTTGCACGAGCTCGGAGATGTCCGTCTCCCGCCTTTTTAGCACCAACCCACGCCTCTCCATGCGGGCCGCTTCCAGCAATTCCTGCACCAGGGTGTCCATCCTCTCCACTCCCTCGCTGAGAGCCTGAAAGAGCTCAGACCTCTCCGAGTCCGGCATATCAGAGTGGTGCACCCGCAAAAGGTCGGCGTAACCTTTTATGATGGTCATGGGGTGGCGGAGCTCGTGGGATGCGATGTCGACGAAATCTCGAAGTTCCTCCTCGTGGGCCAACCTCTCCTCTTCCACCGAGAGAGCCCGGGCGAGTATGTGGAGGACGTCCGAATCGACGCGACCAAGAGGCCTTGGTCGATCGTAAGCCACGCCCAAAATGCCCTTTATCTCCTTCCCGTGGCTGGTGGCCGCTGCGTAATAAGAGGCTGGGTGCCCAGAGGCCAGGACGGTCTCCGGGAAGGCCTGGAGCATGTCGGTGAGATCCGAGACGGCAGCCGGGGACGTCCTCGCAGCTTCCGCCAATTTCTTCCATAAACCGAGGAATTTGGGACCTAACCTCTCGAATAGCCCTGGGCTTCCAGACGTGGAGTACCGGCAGGCCTCACCTCCTTCGAAGCGAACATAGTGGGCCTCGCTGGCCTCCAGAAGCGCTGCGGCAGTGTCGACGATCCTGGCCATGTTACCCAAGGCGTCTTCCCCCATGCCAAGGAAGCATTCGTTGATCTTCTCCAACCTTTCCTGAAAGCGCTTCCTCTCGCTCACGTCCCTTATGATGGCCTGCACGTACACCCGGTCGTCCACTTGGATGGCCCTGGCGCTCACTTCCACCGGGAACACGGTACCGTCTTTTCTCCTGTGTTCGGTCTCGAAGACGATGCCCTCGCCTGCCTGCTCAAGTAGGTCTCGGCTGAAGTCGATGGTGGCCTCCCCAGTCCTTATCTCCTGGATGTTCATACGGGTGAGGTCCTCCCGGGGATAGCCGTAGGTCTCCACCGCCTTCTCGTTGGCCTCCACGATCCTTCCCCAGCGGTCCAGGAGGAGGATGATGTCGTTGGCATGTTTTGTCAGGTACTCGAAGTGCTGGGTGAGGGCCCTCCTCTCCGCCTCGTGTTCATATCTGGCTTTGTAGAGCTCCCTCTGGTGCCTCACCCTGAGGGCTATTACGAGCAAGGCGAAGAAAAGAAGCAGCAAAAAGAGGAGGGATATTATCAGATAGGTTCGGAAGGAAAGGGGGGCCTGGAGCTCGGAGAGGTCCACCTTGGCCGCCATCTTCCAGCCGGTGCCCGGGATCTCCTCCACGTAAGCCAGCACCCTCCTTCCCCTGTAGTCATTTCCCTCGAAGACCCCCCGGTGGCCGGAGACCGCCGCCAGGGCCAACTCGTCCCCGGAGCCAGGGTCGGAGCGCAGGATCATGGCGGTGCCCTTGCGGTGCCTCAGCTCGTTGAGGTAAAGCGCGCCGCCGTCCTCCTCTTTGACCAGGAGGGTCTCCGCGGTCTCTCGCTCGACGGGCCAAGTTTGCAGCAGGGGATAGAGGGTTCGGTGGGGGTCCACCCTTAT
>JACVJK010000076.1 GCA_015711955.1 Actinomycetota bacterium
CGGACCTCGCCCTTTTCGGTGTGGAAGCGGATGTTGACCTTCACCGGGCTCTCACCCGGGTTCTGGACCAGGACGAAGGTCTCCATGCCCCCTTCCGTGGCCCCCTCGGCCAGGTACCACCGCTCGGCAGCTATGCGGCGCTGGGGGAACCTATAGGAGGCGGGAACGTTGGGCAGTCCGTCCCCATCAGTGTCCGGCAGGTTTCTCAAGTAGACCGCCAGCGCTTCCCAGCCCTTGATCTCTTGGATGCCAGGGTTTGCAGGGTCTCTGTCGAGCCGCGCAGCGCCAACGGAGATTTCGTTACCGGAGGCATCCCTGGGCTTTACCCCGAAAAGGGCCAGGAAGGAGGCGGTGTAGAAGTTGGTGACCACCTTGTACAGAGCGTCGGGTTTGACCGGGGACCAGCCGGAAGAGGGGTCTCCGGTCTCCAGGGAGACCAGTTTGGAGTTCTTCGGACCCGCCGGGCGGTACCGGACCCGGCAACCGGATACCTGCACGAAGAAGGTGTTGTTATCCATGTCCAGTATGGCCTCCAGGACCCCCTTTATTTCGGCCCCTCTGAGATGGAATGCCACCAGGGGGTAGCCCAGCTTGGTGGGGTCGAAGGGGGATCCCCCTAAGGGCAAGGTGCGGTAAAGGTCATAGAAAGAGAACCGCCCCGTGGCTCCTGGGGGTATAGAGGCGCGGATGACGCCGTTGGCCTCGAAGGCCATATGGGCAGGACTTGATGGCTCCAGAGCCCTGGAGGTGGCAAGGTAGGCATCGGCGATCAGGTCGCCTAGGTTGGTCTCTACCATGGGCGGGTACCTGTTGAGATGGAACCCTCCGTCCCCGGAATGATCCGTCTCCGCGTATGGCAAAAGCACGTCCACGCCCAGGGCGGCTTTAAGGGCTGCGAGATAGCCCTGAATAACCTGGTCAGTCGCGGAGTCGGTGGGCACATTGTGGTCGATGGGGATGGCCTCAGCGCTCCGCAGGTGTACCCGGCCCTTTCGGTACTCCAGCTCCAGCTTGCCCAGATGGGAAGTGTAGGCCCCTGCTTGGACCACCAAGGTTTCCCACCCAGTGGTCGGGTGCTTCACGGTGATGGGGGGGTAGTTGAGGTCGTGGCTGTGACCCCCCACTATCACGTGGATGCCCTCCACGAACTTGGCCAGCTCTCTTTCCTCGCGGGTTCCCATGTGGGTCAGGGCCACGATGACCTGGCAGCCTTTTTCCTTGAGGGTGCGCACCATCCTCTGGGCCACCAGCACCCGGTTAACGAAGCTCACCGGGTCGGTGGGCTTGCCGACCACGTTCCCGAAGCTCAGTGGCTGGGCGGTGGGAGCCACCGCCTCCGCCTCTACCCCGAGGAGCCCAAATATACCCACTTTGAGGCCATTGGATAGCGTTTTTATGGTGTAGGGCTGCAGCGCCAATTCGGCTCCTGCCTTGTCCTCATCGGACCACAGGGCGGCCAGGGCATCATCGGCGGGATCGGTCTCGGAGAAATCTATGTTGGCACAGAGGATGGGAAGCTTGACCCCTTTGGCCTTGGCAGCGTTTAGGGCCATGGCCCGGTAAGCCGGGCCTAGGTCAAACTCGTGGTTGCCCAGGGCCACCGCGTCGTAGCCCGCCGCTTGCATCAAGCTGAGCTCGGCGGCCAAGGAGGTCTCCAGCCAGGCGAAGAGGGTTCCCTGGGAGAAATCCCCCGCACTCAAGGTGAGCACTGGTTCCCCAACAGCCCCCTTTTCCGCTTTTATCTTTTTGATCAGGTAGGCGATCCTGGTGAACCCGCCTTGGGTTTGGTGCTGGGGGTGATCTACTGCGGGCCCATAAGGTATAAGGTCGGAGTGTTCGTCGTTGGTGTGAAGTATGGTGAACTTGACGGTTTCATCTGCCTGTGCGGAACCGCCTGCCGGTAGCAAGAGGAGGATAACCAGTAAAACCGTGGCCCACACCAGTGGCGCCTTAAACGAGACCTTCAATCACCTCACCTCCCTTGAATCTCGCCCTCGATCCATCGATTTCCGGTTGCAGCCTACTTTCTATTTCCTTTCTCAGGCCAAGGAACAGGCTTTAGATGACAGGTGTTTTTCTGAAGCATTGATCAACCGGCGTCGCACTGGGAATTCATCTACCGCAAGCAACACCAGCGTGAAACTCCTTATAAAAAAATCCCCCCTAACTCCGTCCTTTAAACCCCATCCGTCATAGGTACGATTGGGGGAAAACAAAAAGCATTGAGGGTTGGGTTATACGTAGCAAGAAGACAAGAAGATTAGCAGGTCAGTGATCGCGGTACCGAACCGACCCGATTCTTTTGACGGCGGAAAGAGGCTTATCATAGAGGGTGGCGGCTGGTTGGCTGGGAGAAAAAAGGAACCAGGAACTAAAGGGGGTCAGCCATGGGATTTTTCTCGGGGAAGAAAGCGGTGGTCACCGGGGCGGGCTCCGGGATCGGCCGGGCTCTGGCCTTGAAGCTGGCGGATGCAGGTTGTCACGTGGCGGTGACCGATGTGCGGGAGGAAAGGTTGCCGGGAGTGGTGGAGGAGCTGGAGAAGAGGGGGGTGAAGGCCAGAGGTTACCGGGTGGACCACTCGAGTTGGGAACAGGTGCGGGATTTCGCGGATCGTCTCCATGATGAATGGGGGGTGCCCGACATCTTATGTTGCAACGCGGGCGTGGGGTTGGGGGCCCGCTTCTTGGAGACATCTCTCGAGGACTGGGAATGGGTGCTGGGGGTCAACCTCTGGGGGACGATATACACACTTCACGCGTTCGTGCCTGGGATGGTGGAGAGGAGGAGTGGGTCAATACTCATCACCGCAAGCGACGCTGGTTTGGTAGCCATACCCGGTATGGCCGCTTACCAGACCAGTAAGTACGGGGTGGTGGGCTTAGGGGAGACCTTGCGCATGGAGCTCTACGAGCACAACGTCAGGGTTTCCATCCTCTGCCCCGGCTACGTCAACACCAACATAATCCGGGATGGGAGGATCTATCTGTGCAACTCCACGGGCAGGAGTTCCCGGCCGGAGGTGGAGAGGTTCTACGCCACCCGGGGTGTGGACCCCGTGAAAGTGGCCGAGGCAGGCCTCAGGGCTCTGGAAAGGGACCAAGGATTATCGCTGGTCCCCTGGATCCACTTCGGTCCCCAGTACGTTCTGAAGAGGGTTTCTCCCGAACTCTATTTCAAGTTGTTCCGATTCCTGTGGAGGAAGGGCGTCATCCACAGGGTTTTCGGGGCGCGTCCGTAGTCTCGGCGCCGCCTGGTCGCGGGTTTGATAGAAGATCGACGAGATCCTATTCGTCCGGCGGGACGCTCCGTCATCGCGCCCGAAAGCGCGGTTGCCGTCGGGTGTTGCGGCAAGGGATGAGTAGAGGCTTTGGTTGTGGGAAGGATTTCACGGCGACCAGGTTGCGACGGGGAGAGATGAGAAGGTGGGTGATGGGGTTGAGGGATCTCCGGGACAAGAACGTGGTGATCACCGGCGGCTCTTACGGCATCGGACGGGAATTGGCCAGGGCCTTTCTGGCTGAAGGGGCCAATGTGTTCATGATAGCCAGAGGTCTGGAAAGTCTGAGGGCCAGTGAATTGGAACTTGTACGGGAATTCCCTGGAAGGAGGGTGAAAGGCTATCAGGGCGACGTGGGGGACCGTATGGGGATCGCCGCTCTCATGGACGAGATAGCGGAAAAAGAAGGGGGGATCCAGATACTTGTGAATAACGCCGGGATCGTGATTCCAGGCTATTTCCAGGACCTGCCAGTGGATGCCTTTGAGAGAGCGGTGGGGGTCAATTATCTGGGAGCGGTGTATGCCACCAAGGCAGCCCTCCCCCACCTTCTGAAGAACGTCGAGAGTGCCGTGACCTTCACCTCATCTCCTGCGGGCCTAAAAGGCATCTTCGGCTACTCGACGTACTCTCCTACCAAGGCGGCTTTGATCGCCCTGGCCGAGGTGATGCGGGCCGAATTGAAAGACAAGGGGGTACGCGTTTGCGTTTTGTGTCCCCCGGACACGGATACCCCGGGTTTTCGGGAAGAGGCGAGGACGAGGCCGAGGGAGACCGAGGCCATTGCCGGGTCATCTCCGCCTCGATCCCCCCAGGAGGTGGCGGAGTGCTTCATTAAGGGGTTCAAGAGGGGAAAGTTCTTGATCTTGTGCGATTTCAACAGCCGGCTTCTTTACCGGTTGAACGGAATTTCCCCGCGCCTTGTGGACCGGGTTTTAGACCTTATGGCCTCCCGCACGAAACCTTGAGGCAGGCGAAGACGATGTCCGCGTGGGCCAATCGAGGTCGGTGTCCTGGTGAGGGCGTTGGCGTGGGGTCACTGAGGAGCTCCTACCACCACGTGCCCCCCGTCCCAGCCCGAGAAGTCGAAATAACTTGGCCTCTCGCAGAGGACGGGGGTTCCGTCTTCGGTCCTTACCACCAGCGAGAACTGGTAGGCACCGCCGATACGGCGGTTCACCATGAGGGTAACGCGGGATTTGGGGGGGATGATGACGGGCTGGTCGTCCACGGGCCCCCTCTCTTGGGTGAGGTAGCGGACTCTGGCCACAGTTTGGCGTTCCCCCGGGTTCTGGAGGCATATCCATACGTGGAAACCACGGCCGCTGTAACCCTCGGCGAACCACCAAACCGGGGAAAGGGCGGGCGAGCCCGTGACGCAATGTCCCCCGTCCCAGCCGACCCCTCCGAAGTTATAGCGGAAATACATGGGCCGCTCCGCCAGGAACGGCTTCTCAGATCTCAACCTCACCGAGACGTCTTTGTCCCTTCCAACCTCGTCGGGAACGAATAAGGTGAACCGGGAGCGTGGCGCCACTCGGTAATCCGCCGTCACCGGTCGGCCCTGCTCTATCTGGTATTCCGCCATCACCGTTATGGGTTCCTCGTTCGGGTTCTGCAAACAAAGCCATTGTTCGAAACCTTCCCTGGTGCATCCCTCAGCGAAGAAGTATTCTCTGCTCAGGGAGTTCGCTCCCATCACGCAGTGGCCGCCGTCCACCAGCAGCCCGTCCCTTCCCCGGTATCGAAAATACATGGGCCTTTCCGCCACCACCGGTACGTCGGATTCCAGGAGTAGGGAAAATTGGTATGCCTTTCCTCTTAACAGGTCATTGGCCCTGAAGGTCCTCCTGCTCATGGGCGGCACCGAGTTGGATGGTCCGGAGAGTATCTTTTCCCCTTCTTCCTGGGTTTGGAAGCGGAAGGTGAGGCGGGCTTCCCTCCCCCCTGGGTTCAACACGCAGATGTAGGTTTCGAACCCCGGTCCCGTGTACCCTTCGGCGAAGTACCAAGCCCTCGCCGTGACACGGGAGGCCATCACGCAGTGCCCGCCGGTGATGTCGCCGCGGTAATTGAAGTAGACAGGTCGTTCCACCACCAGTGGAATCGAGGAACGGATCACGGCCGCCACCTCTGTGCCGGCACCCAATTCCTGGTTCACGTGGAGCGTCATGCGTCGTTGGCCTTCCACCCTGTAGTGGCGAGTGAAGCTCTTGCCGTTGGCCAGATAGGTGACCTCCACCTCTGCTGGTTGCCCTTGGGGGTTTCCCAAACATATGAACTCCCTGAAGCCATCCCCGGTGTATCCTTCAGCCAGGTAATACGAGTAAGATGCTCTTTCCTGAGGGTATTGAGGCTTAGCATCATCAGGGATCTTTTCGAAGCGGGCGACCACTTCGTGGTCCTCTTTGACGCTGTCGATTCGGTAGGTCAAGGTGAGGGGAACAGGTCGTCCGTTGTCGGTCAGGGAGACCAATCGATAACCAGGCTGTGGCTCTATCCTTATTTCTGCCCGATCCCCGTGAAGAATCCGCTGAAACTCGGGAAGCGCTTTGCCTCCCGGGGTATCGGCTTTGGCCCTGACAACGTAGGACATGCGGGCGAAACAAAACTCCACCAAGTGGTCCTCGTTCGCCGCCTCGATTCGATAAGGGGATACAGGTGCCCTTTCAACGCGGTTGTCCACGATCTTTTCCAAACGGTATCCCTCAGCCGGTCGGGCTTCCACCTCGACCGGATTGCCGGCCCAGACCGTCTGGGTTTCGGGAAAGACCGAGCCTTGCCCCTGAACTACCCTGGCCGTAACGGTGAATCTCCTGGGAAGAGCCTCGAGGGTTCTGGCGGCGTTCACCCGTCCGTGACCGTAAAGTTCGTCTTTGCCAGCGGTTCCGAGGTCCTCGGCGCCCACGAAGAGAGCGGTTTCCCAATCCGTGGGGGTCAGCTCTGGGCTTGCTGCCACCAAAAGGGCACCAGTGCCCGCGGCTACCGGACAGGCCATAGATGTCCCGCTCATAAAAGCGTATCCGGTGCCGTATCCTGCGAGGTTGAGGTTGCATGGATAAGTGGGCATGGTAGAGAGTACCGATACCCCTGGAGCGCTTATGTCCACGCTGGAGTTACGGGTGGAAAAGCTCGCTACCTTATCCTGGTTATCGGTGGCCCCCACTCCTATCACGCCCTCACAAGCGGAAGGGTACATCAGGGTGCTGTCACCGCTGTTGCCCGCGGCGGCGAAGAGGAGGAGTCCTCGGGCTCGGGCGTACTCCACTGCCTCGGCAATGGTCTTGTTGTATGTGGGGCCACCGAAACTCATGTTTATCACCCTCGCCCCGTTATCGACGGCGTAATAGATGGCCCGGGCCACCGAGGAGGAGGTAAAGATGCCGTTGCAGTTGCCGGCCCTTAAGATCATCAATCGCGCTCCCGGACATACCCCGGCCACCCCGATCCCGTTGCCGGTCCTTGCCCCCACGATGCCCGCGCAGTGTGTCCCGTGCCCGTTGTCGTCCCGGGGAACGGGGTTTTCATTGGTGTTGAAGAAGAGGTCCTTCCCAGCCAGCGCTTTCCAGTTTTCACCCTCTAAAATGTGCTCCTCCCCTTCCATGTAGGCGTTGGTGGAGTCCAAGACCAAGAAGTAGTCGGACGGGGAAGCCTGTGCCGTGCTCACTGCCAGGTAGAGGAGGGATCCTTCCGGGGCGTTGACTGGGCTGGAAAGCCTACCGTACACCCAGGCCGCGTAAGGATATGTTGGCAAGTTGGCGGCGGGGACGGACCATGATGCCAGGTCGGGACCGTCTCGAGAGTTCCTTACGGAGACAACGACTGCTTGGGTGGGGTTTCCTACGCGTGACAAACCCACCCCCACATGGGTGAGAACGAAGCCCGTGCCCCTAATGGACTGGGCGACGGCCCGATTTGCGCCGTTGCCGATGGGAGTGGTGTATTTGTAGTCCAATTGAGATATGCCTGCGAAGTTGTAGCCCCGAAAGTCGTCCGTGTAGCCGTTGCCGTCGTCGTCCTGAAGGTTGCCGGGAACCTCTCTTGGGTTGACCCACAACTTATCCGCCAGGTCGGGATGGCTGAGGTCGATCCCGGTGTCGATCACCGCCACCAAGGGTTTGTTGAGGGAGCCGTCCTGAAGATCCCAGGCCTCAAGGGCATCGATGTCGGCGTCGGGGAATCCCGTCTTGCCCGCCACAACCTGCCCCGTGTTCTCCAGATGCCATTGTTCGGGAAAACGGGGATCGTTAGGGAGGTACATCGACCGATAGACCGCTTCTGGTTCTGCGTATTCCACCTCCGGGTGGTCTTCGATCTCCGCAAGGACATTGCCCGGACGACCTTGAGGTTTCAGTCGAAGCAGGTAAGGTCCGTAGGGGTTGCCCGGCTGGATGCTCGACTCCAGCCCTTCCATCATTGGCCCATGAATGACCGAGGCCATGGAAAAGAAGTCAGAGCCTTCCCTGAATTTAACTATCATTCGAGATTCGAAGAGGGGCGGGGGGTCGTAGTGCTCGAGGGCTTTCTTTTGATCGGGGGATGTCTTGGTGGGCGAGGGAGCTGGATGACAAAGACCACGAGGGTGGATTGTGAGCATCAACTGGGCTGCGAGAGAGAAGAGGATCAAGAGCGCCAGCGCCGCCCGACCCCTGTTACGGTTCTCCGTCTCGGGCGCGGCGACCTTTTTGTCCAAGAAACAGCAAAAACCAAACCTCATTTTTTAACTTTACAGCTTTTCACGATCAAAGGTATAACCCACCTCATGCGACTCACAGACCTTTTTGGAAAGGGGCTTTCATTTGCCCATTCCCCTTTGAGGGGGTTTGTGCGATCAAAAAGACGATAGCCATGTTGCCGGTCCCCGGAAGGATTTAGCTTATCCGAATTTATATTGCCTTGATGTTTGTTTTGAGTGTATAAGTATCCTATACGCTCGTGTGGGGAGGCTTCGGATGCAAAGGGGGGAAAGATGAAGGGAAAAACCTGGTTGACGGCGGCGGTCTGCCTTTTTCTTCTCGCCATTCTCCCCGGTTGCTATCAACCTGGGGGCCCCGTCCCCGAAAGGCCCAAACCAGGGGCGCCTCGCTCCTATACCCAGGAGGACGTGGACAGGGTGGTGACCGTGGAGCTTCAAAGGATCTACAGTCCGGCGCCCAGGAACAACGGAACTCCGCCTCCGGAGTGTGACTACGTGCAGTTCCTCCGATTTCGCCCATCCGACGGGAGCACCTTGGATCCCACGGATGCCACCAGGGCCAACGCTTCGAGGACCGATGCCATGTTGGTGATGCTCCCTGGCCTGGTGGAGGGGGCAAACGGTTTCGAGTACCTGGGAAGGCAACTGGTCTACGCTGCCAAAAACAGGGGGTTGAACCTGGAGATATGGGCTATCGACCGAAGGCCCAACAATCTGGAAGACCTCTCCTGTGCCAACTACGTGGAGGAGAAGCTGCGCAGAGGCGAGATAGGTCAGGAAGAGGCGGTACAGACGCTGATCGATTATTATTACCTGGGCAAAGAGGTCAACGGCAGGAAGTTCACCGGTTGGCTCCGGGACCCCCAAGTGCCCTTTCTCTCCGAATTCGGCCTGCAGTTGGCCACCGAGGACGTCTTCACCGTGATCCAGCACATGGTTCCCGATCAGAAGACCAGGAAGAGGAAGGTCTTCGTGGGAGGGCACTCCATGGGAGGGATAATGACCTCCATGTTCGCGGGCTGGGATCTGGACGGAGATCCTGCCACCAAGGAGGATGCGGGGTACAACAACTGTGCTGGCCTCTTCGGGCTGGATACGGTGGTCACCCCAATGCCCGAAATTGTACGGCCTTTCCTGGAGATGCTACCGAAGTTCATGTATGACCAGTTGGCCAGCATGACTGAGGCCACCTATGCCGAGTTTCTCCACCGACTCCGTAACGACCCCAATTCCAACCGCATACTCCCCATGCCCATGATCAACGCAGAGGCCATGTTGCTCCTGGAAGCCTTGGCTGGCCTTGCTTACTTTTTCCCCGACGAGGAATGCACCGCGTTGCGAAGGGTGCCATACAGCGATTCCATGGAGATACTCCTGCGCTTCATGCACTCCCGGGATTTCCAGACCTATATGGATGGTATACCCCGACTCCATGACTTCCGGTACACCAACGAGGCCATGTTGGGGGTGGTGTTCGACGACAGCTTCGCGCCGGTGGGCATGATTCAGAACAGCATGGGCTTTTTGGGCGGTGGAGCGGTAGTGGAGAAGAGTTTTCCCATGGCTGGGCCGATCTCCAGTATACCTCTGGTCGGTGGCCTTTTGGGTGGGTTCTTCGGGAAAGGCCCTTATTTCATAGCCAATGACGCTGGACCTGACGTGAGAAGACTGGGAAGGGGACCGCTCTATTACTGGGTCAACTTCGACGAGATCGGAGACGAAAGCGACCCGCTTTTCCAGGACACCGCGGGGAAGGTAACCTACACATACCTGGATAACGAGGTAAGTGATATCCGGGACGTGGCTCGCATGATCTTCTGGGGTCCCACCAACTTGACCGAATGGTATTTCTCCACCCGGCTTATACTGGATCAGATCGCCGCGTTCTTCCCCAACTCGGTCAAATACGGGCTCAATTTCCTGCATGGGGCCGAGGCAAAGAAGATGCCCAAGATCGAATTCATCGCCGAGCAGGGGGTGATCAGTGAAGGGACCTTCATGTTCGTGCCGGTCCCCATTCACGGGAAGATCATCAAGGGTTACAACCACATGGACGTGCTATCCGCCTGCGCCAACGCCCCGGATAGGCGAAAGAACGAGGTGATAGACGACCTGCTGGCCTTCGTCTTGGAGAACGTGGGGACTGATGCCCAGTGATCCCAATAGGGACTGATGCCCTGTGAAATGGTTGCTTCCATAACGGGGGAGGAAAACCCTCCCCATCCTTATTGGGCGGATCCCGGAGTCCCTCCGCTCCTCAAGGCGTGCTATCCGCCTGCGCCAACGCCCCGGATAGGCGAAAGAACGAGGTGATAGACGACCTGCTGGCCTTCGTCTTGGAGAACGTGGGGACTGATGCCCAGTGATCCCAATAGGGACTGATGCCCTGT
>JACVJK010000077.1 GCA_015711955.1 Actinomycetota bacterium
ACCCAGGACCGGGTCTTTCTCCCCCCACCCCTGCTGCGCCGGCTGGTCCAGGCAGGGCTTCTGGGAAGGAAGACCGGCAGGGGCTTTTACGACTACTCGTTGGGGAGAAGGGAGAGCTGGTTTCCGACCCCGGAACCCTCGGTGGACGATTTCTGGGAGGAAGTGTGGGGAGGAGGCCGTGAGGAATTGATGCGGTTCAGGCTGTTCCTTCCCGCGGTTTGCGAGGGGATCCGGGTGGTGGAGTCGGGGGTCGCCTTGCCGGAGGAGGTGGACAGGGCCACCCGACTGGGGTTCAACCTCCCCTTCGGGCCGCTGGAGGTGGCCGACCAGCTGGGCCTGGACGCCGTCCTGGAGATGACGGAACGCCTCCACCGTTTGACCCAAAACCCCGCTTTTTTGGCGCCGCCCCTCCTCAGGCGCATGGTGGCGGCCGGGCTGACGGGAGTCGGGGCGAAAAGGGGGTTCTACGATTATTCAGAAGGGGAGAAGCGCGACTGGTGGGGCCTTTGAAGGCGGGTCACGGGTTCGACCGAAAAGAAAGCGCATAGGTCCCCTCTTAGAGGGCGGGGCCGCCGAGTCCAGGAAGTGAGCCAGGAAGAACCGTTCCCACATTATGAGGGTTCAGACTGGAGGGGGAGGTATCCGTTCCGTCGCTCATCGCCCGCCCCGCAGGTTTTGTGGCAGTGAAAAATTTGGGGAACGGAGAAAGACTTCTGGCCGGCCCCTCAATGGGCTCTTCGATAGAGGGTTAGGCTGCGCGCCCGAAAATGGACCCACGACCGCAGGGACCGAGGAGGAGGGTTAGGCCCTGCCCGCGCAGCCGAACAGCCTCATCTTTCCCGCCACCACTTTTCGCATGGCCTCCCGAGCGGGGCCCAGGATCTTTCGGGGGTCTATCTCATCCGGGTTCTCCCGCAAAAACCCCTCCACCGCCCGACGGAAGGCGTCCCGGATCTCGGTGTCGATGTTTATCTTGTCCACGCCGATGCGGCAGGCCTCTCGGATCATGTCGTCGGGAATGCCGCTCGCGCCGTGGAGCACCAGGGGTACCGGCACCTTCTCGCGGATGCGGCGCAAGCGGTCGAAATCGAGGTGGGGCTCTCCTTTGTACCACCCGTGGGCGTTGCCTATGGAGACGGCCAGGGCGTCCACTCCCGTTCTTTCCACGAACTCCACCGCCTGGTCAGGGTCGGTCATGAAGGCCTCTCTCTCGTCGGCGGATATGTCGTCCTCCTTGCCCGCTAGACGCCCCAGCTCTCCCTCCACCGAGACCCCGAGGGGTTTGGCCATCTCCACCACCTTCTTGGTCAGGGCCGCGTTCTCCTCGAAGGGAAGGCGGCTTCCGTCGATCATGACCGAGGAGAAGCCGAGACTGAGGGCGGTCTCCACCTCATCCAGGGTGGTCCCGTGATCCAGGTGCAGCGCCATGGGCACCGGCGCCTCCTCCGACGCCACCCTGGCGATGGCGGCCAGGTATGCCGCTCCCGCGTACCTCATGGCGCCGGGCGACACCGCCAGGATCAGGGGAGAACGTTCCTCCACGGCTGCCTCCACTATGGAGAGCGTGATCTCCAGGTTGTTGGTGTTGAAGGCACCCACGGCATAACCTCCCTGCCTGGCCTTTTCCAAGAGTTCAGACATGGGCACGAAAGACATGGTCCCTCCTTCCGACAGTTTCCCGGTCATCGTGGCGACAAGCAAAGGCCTGCCGGTCCTGTGTATTCATAGTACGGCCCCATCTCCGTGATGCGCATTCGACTTTTTATATATCCCATATGTTCTGTGAATTAATGATCCCCCTTTGGACCAAGTTATTTCGGACCACTTTTAAAAAAGGCGACAAGCCTGAAGACCACCCACAGGGCCGGGGTGACGGGGTTGTGAGGGACCTTACTCCGGCGGTTTGACCTTCGTTCGCCCCATGGGGTTTATCACGGCAGGACCCTTCGGCAAGCCGCGGTCGGGTCCCTCGAGAACTCGAGCCCGGTTTTGGAGTATTTGTGGGTTTGGGGTGAAAATGATCTGGGCCGGTCAGAAAGGCCTGCCCCGGTTCCTCCTCATGGTCTCGAAGGATTTGCTTGCCCCCACCACCCGGAACATGAAGTCGAGGAACTTGGGGAAGCCCAGGGCTCGGAGCAAAGTGGTGAGCCGGTTGACGAAGTTGGGGACGAAGATCTCCCCCTTGTTCTTCTTGACCGCTTCCACTATGGCGTCGGACACCTTCTGGGGGTCCACCCAGCCGGTTATGAAGGGGACCTTGGCCCCCTCGAACATACCGGTGGCCACGTAGCCGGGGTTCACTATGGTGAAGTTCACCCCGGTGCCGTGCAGCTCTTGCCTTATGGCATCGGTGATGCCTATGAGGGCGAACTTGGTGGCGGAGTAGGGTCCCAGCTTGGGAGCTGCTACTTTCCCGGCGATGGAGCACATGTTGACCACGTGACCCCTGCCCCTTTTAACCATGCGGGGCACGAAGGCCTGCATCATCCAGACCTGCCCCAGGTAGTTCACCTCGGTGATACGGCGAAAGACCTCCTCCGAGGCCTCCAGCACCTCCACGTTGAGGGCTATGGCGGCGTTGTTTATCAGGACGTCCACGGGGCCGATCTCGCTTTCCACCTTCTCGGCCAGGTCGAAGCAGGCCTTTCGGTCGGACACGTCGTGCACGAACCAGTGGACCTTGTGTCCCCGTTCCTCCAGTTCCCGGGCGGTCTCCCGGAGAGCCGCCTCGTCGACGTCGGTGATCACCACCGTGCACCCTTCGCGGGCGAAATTGAAGGCATCCAGTTTGCCCATACCGCGGGCCGCTCCCGTGATCAGTACCACCTTCCCCCTGAGGTCTTCCATGGCTCCTCCTTTCCCAAAACGGATTTACGCCATGTAACGGTGAGCCGGACGACGCGTGGAAGGAGGTCAAAGATGTAGGATAGAGGTACAAGAAAATCGCAAACGGCCCGACTCTGAACCTCCCTCCCAGCCTTTTCGGTGCGCCCCCTGTCACGGTGGTATTTTAAGATAAGCGGGAAGGGGGCTGCAAATTCGACGAGAACTGCGGTCTTGCCTTATCCATGGGAGAGTGCGCTGCCACCGTGGGATGGGGCTTCATTGGGAATCGGTTTGGAATCTGCCACGGTCAATCCCTTTAAAGTGGGCTTCCAGAGGAGGGTATCTGTACATCCACGTTGTTCCACACGATGGGGGGTAGGACCATGAAGGGAATATGGAAGGATATGGTGGAAAGACTCCGGGATGTCCTGGAGCTTGAGAGCGCGCCGGTGGGGGTATTGTTCTCCCACGAGCGGTCGGAAGACTTCCCCCAGGAGGCGGTAAGCATTTGCGGGGCTCTTTTCAGGGCTTTTCGGGGCGAGGGTTTCTCTATCGACGCCGAGACTGTGGCTTGTCCCGGAGGTGCATGGCATTGTGGTCTGAAGCCTCCCCCCTCGGGGGAGGGATGGAGATGGGTGCAGAGGTTCCTCACGAGGGGCGAGAAATTTACCCACTCCGTCATTAGTTTCCATCGAATGATCACCCTTTCCACGCCGCCACCCTCGGGAGTCGCGGACTGGTTACTCATCGGCCCCTGGGAGGAGATGGAAAAAAGGCCCGACCTGGTGGTCTTTCAGGTGAATGGCCATCAGGCCTGTAGGCTCATAGCCCTGGACACTTACTGGGACGGGATTCCTCCCAAGGTGGAGCTCCTGGGAGCCCTCTGTCACACCGTCATCGCCTATACGGCCGCAAGCGGCCAGACCAACGTCTCCTTCGGTGACTGGACAGCCCGCAGGATGGTGGGATTTTCTCCCTCGGCCGTATTCGTTTCCGTCCCCATGGAGAGGATGGCGGGAATCTTCGAGGCCATACCGTTGTGTTCAGCGGGAACCGCCGAGTTGGAGCTTCCCGGAGGAAGTGGGATATGACATCCCGTGGTCGGGAAATGACGGGTTCATGGCGATCGATCGGGTGCCGCGAGGGCGGAAGGAAAGTGGCACTCCTGAAAGCTCCGCGCCACCATCTTCTATCTTTTTATTTTTGGGGAGTGCAGCCGGGGTAGAATGTGCGGGGAACCGAGAGCGATCCGATAGGGGGAGAAAGGTTCCTTGACCGTGTGAGTGAACTGGGAGGCCGATGGACGATTAGAGCCGATTCCCGGCGAGCCCTTTTCGGAGAATAAGGGTGAGGAAAGGAGCTGAGGGGTAGGTTGATAAAGGGCTGCGATTGCATTAGGGAGACGAAAATAGCGCCTTGGCGGCCCTTCTGAGGGGTGACCCAGTTTTACCCGTTCTTTAGGTTTTCTTAAGATTCCCTGTAACCATGGGGCCTCGAATTTGTTTCTAAAAGGCGAGGAGTTCTCACGGCCAGTCGGTGGGGGATGGCAGGAATAGATTATCTCGGAAAGTAAAAGGAGGCGATCTTATGAGGAGACCTAAAGACGTTTGGGAAGGCATCGAGAAGGGAGTGAGCGAGTCCCGCAGGGGACTGACCATATACGAGGAGCACAACGTCCATCACTACTACCCTCACGAGATAATCCGCCTGGCGACGCGGTACGCCGAAGGTCTCAGGGGGCTGGGGGTAAGACCGGGGGACCGGGTGGGCATCATCGCCCAGACCACCCCCTCGGTGGCGGGGGTTTTCCTGGGATGTTGGGCCCTGGGAGCCGTGCCGGTGCCCCTCCCCCTTCCCATGAGGGCGGTGGACCCTCAAGCCTTCCTGGATCAGAGCCGCAAGAGACTGGAGAAGGTGGAGGCCAGGTTGGTGGCGGTGCCCGGGGAGTGGCTCTCATTGGCCGACATGGGAGAGGACATCCCCTCGGTGGCGGCGGAGGAGATCCCCAGGGACGGACATCTGGACTCACCGCCCACTGGCCCTGAGGACGTGGCCTTGGTGCAGTTCACTTCCGGTTCCACCAGCGAGCCCCGGGGGGTGGTGCTTGCCCACGGGGCCATCATGGCCAACTCCCGGGCCATCGTGAAGCGCCTCAAGGCGGGTCCCAAGGACACGGTGGTCTCCTGGATGCCCCTGTACCACGACATGGGCCTCATCGGTTTCTTCGTCACCGCCCTTTACGCAGGATGCACCCTGGTGCTCTTCTCTCCCCAGAAGTTCGTGTCCGACCCCGGCTTCTGGCTGTGGACCATGAGCGAGCACCGGGCCACCATCACCGGAGGGCCAAACTTCTCCTATGCCCTGGCGGCCAAGGCCATGGAGACCCCCCGGGCGGAGGGACTCGACCTTTCCAGCCTTCGCCTGGCCCTGAACGGCGCCGAGCCGGTGGACCCGGTGGCCCTGAGGGACTTCACCCGCAAAGGGGCGGAGTTCGGGATGAGGCCGGAGGTGCCCTACCCGGTATACGGCCTGGCCGAGGCCACCCTGGCGGTCACCTTCCCCAAGCCGGGCGAGCTGTTCAAGCTGGATCACGTGTCCCGGGAAGCCATCGAGCTGGAGGGGTTTGCCAGGCCCTGCAGGGAGGGCGACGATGGCTCCCGAACCCTGGTGTGTCTGGGCACCCCCCTCGACGGATTGGAGGTGGCAATCTTCAAGGAGGACGGAACCTGGGGAAAGGAGAGGGAGGTGGGGGAGGTCTGCGTGAAGGGGCCATCCCTCATGTCCGGCTACTGGGGAGACCCCGCCTCCACCGCCGAGGCCCTGAGGGGAGGGTGGCTCCACACCGGGGACCTGGGCTACCTGGCCAAGGGGGAGCTCTACCTGGTGGGCAGGATCAAGGACATGGTCATCGTGGGCGGCCGCAACCTGTTCGCCGAGGACGTGGAGAGGTGTGCCGAGGACGTGGACGGGGTGCGCAAGGGCAACGCCGTGGCCTTCGGGATCACCACCCGCAGGGGCAAGGAGAGGTTGGTCTTGGTGGGAGAGACCCGACTCACCTGTAAGGAGAAGGCCAAGCAGGTGGCGGAGGCGGTGGCCAAGGCGGTGAGGGAGAAGATAGGGGTGCCTGTCAGGGAGGTGGTCTTGGTTCCCGCGGGCTCCCTTCCCAAGACCTCCAGCGGGAAGAAGAGGCGTTTCCTGTGTAAACACCTCTACCTGTCGGAACAGCTGGAGGCGGTGGCCAGGAGTGGGGCTCCGGTTTCGGGGCCTGAGGCCTGATCCGAGACGTTGGGAGGGCCCTTCCACTGCTGGACACTACTGGAGTTTGGGGCTGTCAAAGGAGTTATCGGGGGCGCCGGAAGGTGCCCCCGATTATAGTGCCTCCAACCCGCAGACGCGAGATCCACAAGGGGAACCGATGTCGACGAAGCCGGAAGGGTGGGACGGCAAACATGGTTGCCTCGTAAACGAGGTCGCGACGAGGCCTTTTGAGGCTGTTTCCCAAAATAAAGGCGCGGAAAACCCCGCTATTTTTGTGGATATGTGGCGAGGGCGTGGACGCGCGTCCTCCTCGCCCCTCGGGAGCCTTTCCCGGGAGAAGCAAACTTGGCGGTTGACCTTTGTGAGCGGCTGACCTTTGACCTCATAGCGGTGCGGGTGAAGGTCTCTATAGCCGGATGAAGTACTGGAGCCCTTCACGCTAACCGGACTCGTCACTTTTGAGGATCACGCGAAGGGGTTGACCCCCCGCTCCACGGCGATGCGGGCGAAGGTCTCCACGATGTTGGCCGGGGGCTCGCCCGCTCCCGCTCTTTCCTCCAGGCGCAGCGCTCCCTGGGGGCAGGTGGGCACGCACAGCCCGCATCCGATGCAGCGCTCCGGTATCACCTCCACCGCCGCTTCGCCCTCCCGCAGCGCCCACAACTGGCATCTCTCCAGACAGGTGCCGCAGGAGGTGCAAGCTCCTGCGTCCACCTTCACGAGGTAGCGGGCGAGAACCCTCTCGGCGGGTCTCTCCATGGTCTTAAGGACCCTGAGCACGCCGCAGCAGCATCCGCAGCAGCAACACATGTTGTTGAGCTGGACGGCGTTGTTGGGGAAGAGCACCAGGGCGTTTTTCTCCGCCTCCTCCAGGATGCGCAATGCCTCCTCGACGTCTACCCTCCGGGCGATGCCGTTTTCCAGATAGTAGCGGGCGCTGGGCCCGAAGACGAAGCAGTTCTCCTCCGGTTTGTCGCAACCCTTTCCCAGGATCTTCCTCTCCTTGCGGCAGATGCAGGGAGCCACGGCTATGAGCTCCTGGGTGGCTACCAACTCCCTCACGCGGTCGTAGGTGGCCACCTCCTGGAGATCCTCCACCGCCTCTTGCACGGGTACCACCCGGAACTGACTGGTCCTAAGCCCTTCCCAGGACTTCCTGAGGTAGGGGAGATATTCCTCCATCATCTCGGCCAGTTCCCGGTCCAGGTTCCCCACCTGGAACTCGTATATTCCCACCACGAACTGGATGGCCATGTAATAGGCCTCCTCGCCCCGGCGGTGCCTGTAGACGAGCCCTTTCGAGGCCATCTCCTCCAGTATGTGGGCCATCTCCTCCGGGTCGCGGCCCATCCTCTCGGCCACCGCCGCCGGCCGCTCCGGGAGGGGTCTCATGTGGAGGAGGACCTCCGCCTCCCCGGGGGTGAACAGCTTTTTCAGGATCCTGATCTCCACGCCGGTGGGGCTAGCGGGATAACCCCCGGGAAGCCGGTCCAAGAACTCCCTGAGCCTAATATAGACGTCCCTTTCCACCTTTTCCTCCCTTCCCCCGTCGCGTTCAGGCGAGCGCCCGCCCTCGACGCTCCCGCTCTTGACCGTGAAAGGTCTTCCCATCGGTACGTTTACCCTTTTAACCTGTGGTCATCTCAGCCTTTCCAGAAAACTGTCCAGCTTTCCCCGCTCCGAGAGGATGCGCAAGCCCATCTCCCCGGTGGTGCTGGGCGGCTGTGGTACCTCCACCCTCTTTTCCAGGCGCAGTGCCCGGGAAGGGCATCCGGTGACACATAGGCCGCAACCGATGCAGCTTTCCACCTCGAACACCGGTCTTTCCCCCTCCATGGCGATCGCCTGCACGGGACACCTTTGCTCGGCGCACGCGCCGCAACCGCTGCAGGCCTCCTCGTCCAGCACGGGCAGAAAGGCGGAGCGGGTATAGACATTCCGATTGCCCCAGCGGGTAGCGGCTCGAAGCAGGCCGCAGCAGCAGGGACAGCAGTTGCACACGAAGGTCAGCCTCTCCCGGGCGTTGTTCACCTGGTGGACCAGTCCGGCCCGGTCGAACTCCTTGAGCTTCTCGATCATCTCCTCCTGGGACAGGTAGCGGCCGAAACCCCTTTCCACCAGGTAGGTGCAGGTCTCGTCGAAGAGCATGCAGGCCTCGCGGGGGGCGTCGCAGCGGTTCTCCAATTCTCGGCAGGCGCACCGGGCGATCCCGGTGACCTTGGCTTTCCTTATCATCTCATAAACCATCTCGTAGGGGAGGACCCCTGGTCGCTGCTCCACCTCCTCCTGGATGGGGATGATGCGGGAGAAGCTGGTGGAGGGGGTGCCGAAGTTGCGGGACAGCTTGGGAAGGTAGCTCTTCCATAGGGCGTCCACGCGGGGACGCAGCTCCGGAGGATAGCCTTTCATGTAAGGGAACTCGAAGAGGCCCGGCATCACCGGGAGCAGGGCATAGCCCCGCACGCCCTCCTTTTCCCGGGAAAAAACCACCCCCTTGTCGGCCATGGCCTCCAGCCTGGCTTTGGCCTCCTCCACCTCCACGCCGGAGCGGCGGGCCACCTCATCGGCGGGAAGGGGCCGGAAGGCTAGCCCCAAGGCCACCCTGGCCTCCTCGGGGGTGAAGAGTATTTCCAGTAACTGGTATATCTCCGGGGCCTCCGGACACCCGCAGGGATGAAGGTCCAGCACCTCCCTGAGCTTTTCGTAGACCTCTCTTTCCATTCTTCCTTACCTCCCATCACGGATCACTGCCTATACCGGTAGGGCCCTCATGGGTCCCCATACCCCAAAGGGATGGCCCCGGTCAGCCACCTTTGCGGCACTTGTGGATCTCGCCGAGAGGACGGCGGAGGTCGGGCCCCAGTTTTTCGACTCCATCTTGGGGAAGAACGTCGGTAAGGGTATTCGTCCTTCCATGGGAGCCTCATCCCCTTCCCTCGCTCAGGGCTTTCACCTGACTCAGCAGAATCTGGGCGCATCGCCGCATGGGCTCCGGGTCCCTGGTCACCTTGCTCATCATGATGCCCCCCTCCACGGCGCTCACCGCGAAGGAGGCGAAGGAAGCGGGATCGAAGTCGGTGGGCAGCTTCCCGCTTTCCTTCATCAGCACGAGCGGCTCGGCTATGATCTCTGCCAGGTTCTGGAAGGCCCAGGCGAGTTTCTCCCGGAAACCATCGTGCTGGTTGCTCAGCTCGAGGGCCAGGTTTCCCAGGATACACCCCCGGCAGCAGTCCGCCTCCATCACTATCCTCTGCAGTTCCTCCAGGGCGGCCACCAGCTTCTCGAAGGGCGAATCCCTGTCTTCCATGACCGACCTGAGGCGGGCGGACACGTGGCGGGCGGCGTTCTCGATCACCGCGTACCCCAGCTCCTCCTTGGAGCCGAAGTGGAAGTAGAAACTTCCCTTGGTGATGCCGCAGGCGTTGATGACGTCCTCCACCGAGGTGCGGGCGTAGCCCTTCTCGTACATGAGAAGGGTGGCGTGTCCCACGATCCTCTGGCGGGTCCGCTCTCCCCGGGAGATCTTACCGGACCCGCCCTCGGGGCTGCCTGCCGTCGTATCCTTTGATTTTTCCGGTTCTTTCCTGTTCCTGTCCCCGTCCCTTTTCATCGCCGCTAGACTAACCGCTCTGATCGTAGGCCTATGGGGATCCCAGTTCGAGCATTTCAGACGCCTTTCAGGCGCCGGGATATGAACTCCTGGAGGTCGGGGGGAGGAACCGCTCCTTCGCGGGGATGGAGGCGTATGGCGTCCCCGGCTCCGCAGGTGGGAGTGCACACCCCGCATCCTATGCACCGGTAGGCGTCCACCGAGGCCTTTTCTTCCTCCATCCTGATCGCCCCCACGGGACACCTCTCCGCGCACGCGCCGCAGCCCAGGCAGCTTTCCTCGTCCACCCTCGCCAGGTAACTGGAGGAAGATACGGTGGCAAGTCCCAGCTGGAGTTTGGCCCGGAAGAAGGCGCAGCAGCAGGGACAGCAGTTGCAGATGGTGCGGATGTAGCCGCTCACGTTGTCACAGACGTGCACCAGCCCTTCTTCGGTGGCCTGCCGGAGCATATCCAGGGCCTCCTCCCGGGTGAGGGCGCGGGCGTGCCCCGACTCCACCAGATACCTGGCCAGGCTGCCGAAGTGCATGCACCTTTCGGTGGGATGGTCGCACCCCTCGCC
>JACVJK010000078.1 GCA_015711955.1 Actinomycetota bacterium
GCCATCTGGTTGATAAGGGCTGCGGTAGACTTCTTCTCTCTCACGAGATAGGGTGACCACGGGGTCCAGGCTCTCGACCCAATCCCAGGGAACCGCGTAAACCTCACGCTTCCCCCGTCGAGATCGGGATATTATCAAGTGGACGCTTAACAGAAAGCCTTCCTCCGGTACCATGGATATGTCTTGAAGCCTGCCCACTAACCTTCCGGAGGCATCCAAAACCTTTCTATCTAAAAGTTGGGCTAGATACCACAAGGGATTTCTCCTCGAAGTGGCTTGAACGGCTTGTGGTGACTCTTCCTTCTCCCGCGGGCAATTTTATTTCACCCCTCTGTTATCGTCAACGTAAATGGTATTTTATACCAGCAAACCTTCTCGCCGGTCCGCCGAGAAAAAAAGCCGAGTGGCTACCCTTCCAGTAGACGCGGTTGCAGCGAGAGCAGTGCAAGAAGCACGTCGAGGTGGAAAAGGTGTAGGGAAATACCAGATGTCTCGCAAGATGATGATGGATCGCTGAAAGAGGATAGTTACAGTGGGTACACCTGGGCGGTCCTGGAGGAGGTGGAATGCTCATATTCAGGAGTTCTTCCAGTTGAGCGGGAGCTTTATCTGCTGATATAAGGACCACTTGTGGGGCATTTTCCTTTGGGATATGGCTTGCCATCTCTCTGTCCCTGGTCAGGATGACTCTTCTCTGTCTTCTGGCCATGGACAGGATGAGCTTATCTTCGCCCTCGGGCGCGAATTCTACGTCATAGCCCAGGAAACGCAAATAGCGTGCCAACTTTCCCAGCATCCGGTCAGCGAGGAACCTTGCTCCCGGAGAGCTTTTTGTTTTCGACGAAGTATTGCCCTTTAGATCCTGCATTCCCTCGAGCTTTTTCCCTCGCGCTTGAAGGTCTTTCAATCCGCGTTCAGTAGGGCACGGGTTGATGGTGTTTGCGGAAGTAATCCTTGGCTTGGTTTTTTAATACCAGGTCCTTCAGCTCTCGGGATAACTCGATTAGTCTGGCTAGGTTGTCAAGAGCCCGTTTACGCATATCCTGATCCTTGGATTTCAGGGCGGGGAGCACTATCTGCTCAAAAGTGGACAGCTCCCGGGCAGTGAAGCTCTCGTACATCTTGAGATGTCGTGGTTCCAATCCGTAGCGGGAAAACTCCTGCGCCACGCGGATTATCTTCACGTCTTCCCTCTCGTAATATGATCCCTCCTCTCCCTCGTGAGAGCAGATCAGGCCATACTCCTCGAGGGTCTTGACGAAATGGAGGGGCACGCCCAGCAATTCCTCCAGTTTCTCCGTGGGAACGGTTGCCTGATCGTAGACCGCCAGGTCCTCTTTCAACTCAGAATGGGAATCTCCCTCACCCACCAGGTCACCTGCCCTTATCCTCCCGCTCTCCAGTTCCTTCAACTTTTCCTTGATCACCTTGAGGGGAAGGTACCTTTCTTTCTGTAATTTCAAGATGAACCTGAGCCTCTGGACATCGGCAGGGCTGAATTTTCGATACCCGGAAGGAGATCTCTCCGGAGAAATGAGTCCCTCGCTTTCCAGGAACCTTATCTTGCTGACGGTGAGCTCGGGAAACTCCCCCTGCAGTTCCCTGAGCACCTCACCTATACTAAATCTCGTCGAGGCCTCCACTGTGCACACCCCGCTTCGGCTCTCGGTGGTGTCCGATTTCGAATATCTCAGTACCCGCGGAAGAAAAGCATGCGGAATTTCCCTATTTGTATTTCGTCTCCGTCGTTCAATGGGGCTATGTCAATTCTTTCCCGGTTAAGATACGTGCCGTTGAGGGAACCCTTATCCTCTATGACGTAACCATCCCCTTCCCTCTTGATCTCCGCGTGGCGGCGGGACACGGTGATATCGTCCAGGAAGATGTCGCTTTCCGGGTGCCTACCTATGGTTACCAGGGGCTTGTCCACTATGAATCTCAGCCCTGCGTCGGGCCCCTTGCGTATGACTAAAGCGACTTGCCCTCTATGCAGGTCTTTGGGCATCTCTACCTCGGCGATCTCCTCCGATTCGTCTTCGACCGCCTCCAGGAAAGTGGTGGTCTGTTCGTTCACAGGGAAAATGCGGTTACCACAACGACCACAGTATATGGCGTCATCGGGATTTCGGTACCCACATTTACGGCATTCCATGACTCCTCCGTAAATAGTTAATTATTAAACATTTAATCTTCAAAACTACGTTCTTCCTGTTGGTCTTGCTTGCTCATTATACTTCAATATCAATCTTCACTGGAGGCTAAAATCTCATAGTTGCCCTGGGAATTATCGAATCCGTCATCCCTCGGGAAGTAATGGGTCCACGCTCCCTCTTCCCACTGCTTCCCCGGCCAGGATTTCGCTCAACCTCTTTATCTCCTGGTCGCTGATGACGAAGGTTCCCTTTTTTATCCCCTCTTTCCTCCGTCTCACCAGCTCAGCCCGGAGAAGGTCGATTTTTCCGTGGAGGATCCTCCTCTGGTAAGATATCCTCCTCTCTTCCTTTAGCAGCTCATCGAGGATCTGCCTGAGTTCTTCGTCTGACTTGTTTTTGAAGTCGATGAACATCTCGTGTGCCTTGCTTCCCTCGGCCCTATCCTCGTTTTCCATATGCAGCCCTCCTGTCATCTTTACCCAATATATTCTAACAGAATCTGAGGACAGGGATTATTCCGCCGCGATCCTTGACAAATGCGAAGCCGATGCTTGTTGGCGGCGATTATTTAGAAGTTCGTGAGGGGTTACGAGAGAAAGACTTTGCTTTCAGCAATCCTAACTTCTTGGACAAGAGCAGTTTCATGATGCGTGGAGATCCGGTTCGTTCTTTCTCTCCCGGTTTAATATCCAACGGAGTGATTTATAGGATTTTATCAGCGCATTCCATATACACCTCTCCTTTGAGGTTAAGTCGGATTCGACGATCTCAAGCTCCAGTTCTTCCTCAAATCCAGAAATGAAGGTCCTTTCCAACAGTTCTATGGATATTTTTTCGCCTATCGCCTCTTCAAGGGTGGTGCATGCCTCTTGGTAGAGGAAAAGAGCTCGAGCCCTATCCTCTTCCGAAGGATATCGCAATAGAGAGTAGAAGATCGAGGACCTGTCTTCCAGGTAAAGGGTTCCGTGCTGCAGTACCGACCCCTTTTTCCTGAGCTGGGCGCTGCCACATATTTTCCTGCCATTTACCTTTACGTCAGCGGCGTTTCCCGATGCAAAACAAGCTGCCTTCGCTCGATAGGCAGTCGCCGGTTCGTCCCCCATATCGGCCCGCAAACCCAGTTCCCTCAAGGCCTTTACGATGCCGCCGCTGATTTTGAGGTATGATCCCTCGAGATCATGGGGTAGTGGGTAATGAGGGGGGAGAACTATCGAATAGGTGAAATCCTCCATGTGAAGCAAGGCTTTTCCCCCGGTGGGTCTGCGTACCACCTCGACCCCTGCGCTCTTGCACCTCTTTAGGTCCAGCTCTTCGATGTCCTGAAATCTCCCCAAGGAGATCGCAGGGGGATTCCAGTTTTGGAACCGCAGGGCAGGTAGGAAGTCTTCGTCCTGGGAGGAAATTAAAAGTGCGTGATCCAGAGCCATGTGGGCGAAACCGCTCATGGGGGGGAGCTTTATAAGCCTTAAGATCCCCAGCTTACTTTTTCCGAGGCCCATGGCTCTCTTCAAGCGGTTTTCTTCATAGATCGAGGTGTGAGATCTCCCGCATAGTCCTGGACCTGATGTCTCGAGGACGCGGAAGGTCCACTATGACTCTGCCGCTTTCCATGACCTTTACCAGCAAGGGCTTCATCGGTTCCCCACAAGCACACACAGGGGTATCCTCGTTCCAGGGAAGCAAAGACCTGTTTGAGCACGAAGGACATCGGAAAAGCCTCTTTTTGCCGGACATCTTACCCCGCTTGGAGCGGAGTGCACCTTCCACCTCCACTATGTCGAAGGAAAAGTCCACCACTGGAGCGTTGGAAATGGAGGTGCCCACCCCATAACCATCGGCGTACGGATTGAGTAAAAGGATTTGATGTTCGTCTATGCCCCCGCTCACCAATATCTTTACGTGTCGATAGCCCCTTATGTTTAGCTCCCAGCGCACTTCTTGCAGTATCTTCGCGAAGTCTCCCCTGCGGGAAGCCGGAGTGTCAAGCCGCACTGCGAAGAGCCTCTCCCCCAGCGCCTCTGCCGCAGTGATGGCACCGAACTTCTCGTCCTGGAAAGTGTCGATCAATGCCACCCTTCTCACCTCGGGGTCCACTGCGCGGTCAAAGGCCTGGAAAGCGGTCTTTTCGTCGCCCACGCAGAGCATTAGGGAATGAGACATGGTTCCGGTGGGCCTTTCGCCGATGAGTTCCGCGCTCAGCACCACGGAAACCCCGTCACAGCCCCCGATGAAGGCGTTTCTCTCCACCATGGGAGCAATGAAGGGATGGATCCTGCGGGCCCCGAAACTCAAAAGAAGTCTTTCCCCTGCCGCCACGCGGCAGCGGGCCGCTTTTGTGGCGACGCCAGTGGCCTGACATATGAAGCCCAAAAGCGCGGTCTCCAGCACGGCGAATTCCAGGTACCTGCCCTCGATGAGCAATATAGTCTCCTCTGGGTAGAAGACGCTTCCCTCGGGTAGGGCGTGAACGTCCACCTCCCTGCCCTCCAAGAGCCTGAGGGCTTCCTCAAGCCCTGCGAAGACCGCCCATCGCCACTGATCGGGAAGCGAGCTGGCCCTCACCTCGGCTGCCACCCGAGGGTTGATGCCCAAAAGCCTCAATGTTTTCTCGACATTGGTGAAGTAGACGTCGGTCACTTTACCCGAGAGCACGTCCTCGACGGATGCTACGTGGAAGATCTCCCTCACCTCCCCTCGCGATTTAAAATTCTGTGTCGGCCACGCGCCCAAAACCGAGAGAGCCCCTCAAAGGACCTGCGCTTTCAGCACCTCTTCTAGCTGGCGGAATATGAACTGGTCGGTCTCTTCGCTAAGGCTGGCCACGCCCTCTCTGAAGACGGCCACCTCATATCCCCTCATGGCTGCGTCCAGGGCGGTGGCGTACACGCAAATGTTGGTGAGAACTCCTGTGAGATAAAGCTTTTCCACCTTGAGTTCCCTGAGCAGAAGATCGAGGTCAGTGCCGAAAAAGGCGCTGTACCGCCTCTTGGGTATCTGATATTCGGAGGGTAGGGGCTTGAGTTCATCCACTACCTCCCCTCCCCAAGTACCCGCCACCGCATGAGGTGGCCAATAGGCAAACTCGGCATCGTCAGGCCGGTGGGAATCCTTTATAAAGATTACTGGTAAGCCGCGGGATCGGAACTCCCTCAAAATCTCCTGGATGTAAGGCACGATCCTCTTGGCCCCCGGCACCACCAAAGCGCCCTTCTCCTCGATGAAGTCGTTGAGCATGTCAATGACCAGGAGGGCCCCATCGTCAGTTATGTCGCAAGCCATCTTCGTACCTCCTTCCTATCACGGGGATCACCCCGGGTTCATGCCCTTTTACGCCCCTCCTGTCACGTTAGGGGTTAAATCGAAAACCCCTCATCTCCTGACCAAGAATAGCGTGAAAATATTCATGTACCGATGATCTCCATGATTCGGGAAGAGAAGTCCCTTATCAGCCTGCCTGCCCTCTCCTCGTTGGAGGATTCGCAAATGAGATGGAGCACCGGTTCATCGGGGTCGGGCAACACCAACACCCATTCGCCACCGTCCAGCAGCGCTTTGATGCCGTCAACCAGTTCCAACCTCTCTCCCTCCAGCGTCTCCATTAACCTCCTCATGATGGTGCCCTTTTGCTCAAAGCTGGCGGGAATCTCCTCCGATAAGAGGTGGATGGGGGGAAGGTCCCCCATCATCTGGGACAGGGACTTGTCCGTGGCGGACAGATAGTGGAGCAGGAAAGCGGAGCTGGCCATGGCATCGTAAGTGGGCAGGAAGGAGGGGAAGATGTAGCCTCCTCCCCCGGCACCGCCGAAGAGTATACCATCCTCCATGCTTGCCCGCATGAGCTCACTACGGCTTACCTTGGTACGCTTTACCTCTAACCCGTAACGCTGGGCCAGCTCCTCAACCCTCGAAGTGACGCTCACCGGAACGGCGATGCCCCCTTTCTCGCCTGCCTCCCCCAGCAGGGCGATGAAGAGGAGAAGTGCGGTCTGGGGCGGAACCACCCTGCCTCGGTCATCGACCAGATAAATACGCTCGGCAGCGTTGTCCATCAGCAGTCCAAGGCGAGAGCGGGAGCTCTTAACCAGTTCTGAAAGCCGACGCAGCGACTGGTTGAGCTCTTCCTGGCTCAAGGATACTTTCCTCTCATTGGTGAAGTTGTTGAGCGAAAGGGTGTCGCAGCCCAACTGCCCGAACACGTAGGGCATGATCATGGAAGCGCTGCCGTACGCGTAGTCCACCACTACCCGGAACCGGCGGGAGCGGATCCTTTCCACGTCCAAGCGGGAGAGAAGCTGCGCCGTGTACATCTCCAAAACTCTCGGGGGAAAGATGATGGCTCCGATCTCGTCGGCGAAGGCCCGCCGGAAGCTGGATTGGTGGAACACCTTCTCTATGTCACGCTGGCCGCTTTCGGAAAGGTCGATCCCCTTCTCGTCGAATATGCGGATCTCTATGGATTGCGGGTCGAAAGCGGAGATCCGCACGTCCACACCGCCCACCGCCCTCTCCGCCACGATGGCGAAGCGGTTTACCGGAGACGGCGAGATCTCCAGGTCAGCCACGTTGACCCCGGTGCTGTTAAGTCCGGTGATTATGGCCCTCTTTATGGTCCTGGCTGCCCTAGATGCGTCGCGGGAGGTGATGACCGTGGAACCCATGGGAAGGGTGGAGCCGTAGGCCATGGCGATGCGCAGGGCCTGCTCGGGAGTGATGTCCACGTTCATAATCCCCGATATGGCCCTTTTGCCGAAGAGGGTGCGCAGGCCCTTGGACTCCCAGATGATGCTGGTGTTCACCGTGGCACCGTTCTCCACCACCTTGAAGGGGTAGATCTTGACATCGTGGTTTACCAGGACGTTCTCTCCGATGAGGCATTCATCCCCCACCACTACCCCTTCCTCCAGCCTGACGTTGCCTTTAAGGTCGCAGTTCTTGCCCACCACGCACCCCCGCAGGTGGGAGCTGGGACCCACGTAGGCGTTCTCGTACACGATAGCCCTGTGGATAAAGGAGTCCTTTTTCACCACCACGTTGTCGCCCAGAACGGTGTACTCTCGAATGACAGATCCCTTCTCGATCTTGCAGTTCCTCCCTATCACCACAGGTCCCCGGATCACCGCGCCTTCTTCCACCTCAGCGCCCTCGCCCACCCATACGTCCTCCGATACGCGAAACCCCGGGGGCTTGATGCCGGTACGTCCCTCCAATATGTCCTTGTGAGCCCTCACGTACTGCTCGAAATTGCCGATGTCGCACCAATATCCATTGGCCACGTAACCGTAAAGGGGATATCCCTTCTCCAGCAGTAGCGGGAAAAGGTCTTTGGAGAAGTCGAAGGGACTTCCTTCTGGGACGTGCTCCAGTATGGAGGGGTCCAAGACGTAAATGCCAGTGTTAACGGTATCGCTGAAGACCTGTCCCCAGTTGGGCTTCTCCAAGAACCTCTCGATTCTTCCTTCCTGGTCGGTGACAACGATGCCGAATTCCAGCGGGTTTTCCACCCTTATGAGGGCGAGGGTGGCCATGGCCTTTTTTTCGCGGTGGAAGCGCACCAACCCTTCAAGGTCGATGTCTGTGAGGGCGTCGCCGCTTATCACCAGAAAGGTGTCGTCCAGGAAGCGCTGGCAATTCTTGACGCTCCCCGCCGTTCCCAGCGGCGTGTCCTCGATCACGTAGGTCATTTGCACTCCCCATTCAGAACCGTCGCCGAAGTAGTTGGTGATGAGGGTGGGTAGGAATTGCAGGGTAACCACCAGCTCTCGGAAACCCTTACCCGACAGCAGTTCCACAATGTGCTCCATCATGGGTCGGTTGACCACGGGAAGCATGGGCTTGGGCTTGTTGCTGGTGAGAGGCCTCAAGCGGGTCCCTTGGCCTCCCGCCATCACCACCGCCTTCATCTCCTTCCTCCCTCGCGTGTTGGATCATCCAGAGGCGTAGTCCAAAAGTACAACGGTCATCGTGTCGGGCAGCGCCTCCCTGCTCAGATACAAGGGGCCCTTTCCGGCCCTTTCGACCCTGTCGAAGCGTTGCAGAAAAGGCTCCACGGTTTTTATGGGGAAAGCGCAAGCGTCGTTTCGGAAGTGCATGGGGATGACCAGCCGAGGCTTGATCATGCGTACCAGCTGTTCTGCCTCCTGGTCGTCAATGGTGAACGTCCCTCCTACCGGTACCAGGAGCACGTCGGCCCCGGAAATCTTTTCGGCAAGCCCTTGGTCAGGTAGATGTCCTAGGTCCCCCACGTGCACGAAATCCATCCCTCCCATGGTGAACCGATACACGATATTTGGCCCCCTTTCGGAACCCCCCTTAGGGTCGTGGTGGGAAAGAAAGCCCCTTATCACAATGCCCGACACTTCCGTCTCCCCCGGCTCTTTAATCACTCGTGGGTTTCCTTTTATCGCCGACACGTTGTTGTGATCGAAATGATCGTGGCTCACCAGCACTATGTCGGCAGAAACTTCTGGTACCGGGTATCCTACTTGGGCGTCAAAGGGATCGGTGACCAATCTCCTACCATCCCCGACCTCCAGCAGGAACATGGCATGGCCCAGCCAGGTTAACTTCACCACTCCTTTACCCTCTCGGGGCTTGGTCAGCTCCGAGGCCATCTTCATCCCCCCTCAATTTCTCGCCGAGCGGGAGCCAGGCCCAACGGACATTAGATGGCTCCCCCATACTTTATGCCCATTTGGGGTTCGTTCTCGTCAAGATCCTCTGCGGATCTGATAAAGAAACCTACCAATATAAATATACCCGCTAGCATAGGAGTAGATTATCCCGGGGATAAAGAACGTTAGCGAGAGGGCGGGCACCTCATGCCTATTTCCCAGCAAGATGACGATGGTCATGAACATAAAAAGGCAGGCCATGGCCAATTTCCCCGTCCAGTGCACCTCGATCCTCGCCCTTCCTTTGCGGTCGAACAGCCCGTAGAGGGGCGCCCCTAAAAGCATCGTGGCGTCGCGGAGCACTATCAGCGAAGCCATCCAGAGGGGCAACAGGCCGGCCGCGGTCAGGCTCGCCAGCACGGTGATGGCCAGCAACCGATCCGCCAAGGGGTCCATTACCTTTCCTACCTCGGAAACGATCCTCAGCCTCCTTGCCACCTGACCGTCTGCGAAGTCACTCAGACCGGCCATGACGAACAAAAGAAGACCTACTTTGCGGGACGTCGTGTCCTCTCCCGCCCGAAGGATCAAGACCGCCAAAGGTGGGACGAGAAGAAGCCTAAAGAGAGTGATGGCGTTGGCCAGGTTCCTCTTAAGAAATCCCACTTCTCCTCAACCTGTCGTTTACCGATGTCTCGGACGATCTCATTATATTCTGCTTTTAACGCCGCCGTGAAATGGTGGGGATTCAGCACCGGTGATTCCCGACAGAGTTGAAGTGATGGGGAATGTGCTCATCTACCATCTAACTGTTTATATTCCATCCGCCGCTCGTAGATATAGCTCGAGTCTAAATAGTTATGTGGAGAAGGGAATCTCGATCCTGCGGAATCATCGGCCTTATATCGAGACATCGCCCCTTTCGCTGGACATGATGTTGGGATGAAGAGCGACACCTGCGAGGACAGTTGACGAGGACATTCATGGAGTTTTAGGCCAAAAAGAAAAGGCGGCATTGCCACCTCTTTCTGGTCGGGATGGCCGGATTTGAACCGGCGACCTCTAGACCCCCAGTCTAGCGCGCTAACCAAGCTGCGCCACATCCCGTTCTTTTCCTGTTCTATTTTAGATCCAGTGCCAACGCCACGCAACGGGCGGCCGGCCGGCGGGAGGGCCGGAGGATCGTCCGTGATGGGGTTCGGCGAAGGACGTCCCTAGGGTCTCGAGAAAGGATTGCATCCGGAGTAGTTCATGTTGGCATGAAAAAAGATGTGGTTACGAGGGTGGCAAAAGGGTTTAAGGAAAAAAACGGATAACCTTCTCGGTAGCGTATAAGAATTTGTGTCTGGACTTTTAAAGCGATAATAAATAGCCTTCCTCCAGTAAGGAAAGCGATCAAAAGGAGGAAGGCTATGGCTAAACTCG
>JACVJK010000079.1 GCA_015711955.1 Actinomycetota bacterium
CACGCCCCCCGGGACGGCAGTCCCTCCGCAGGGGAAAGGTTTTCTCGGCTGTCCCTCCTGCGGGGAAGAGGTGGACGAACCCGACACCCGCTTCTGCCCCCGCTGCGGGAGCAGGTTGCCGTGAGCGGAGCTCCCGGCGAGGAAGACCAGGGACGGCGAGGATAGGCCAGATGTTTGTGCGCATGGGTTCCGGGTTGACCCTGGAGCTGGTAGGTTGCAGGGTTGCGGGAGAGTTTTAGGAGTTGTGGAAAAAGATGATCCAGGTGTACACGGGGGACGGAAAGGGTAAGACCACGGCGGCATTGGGTCAGGCACTGCGGGCCTTGGGCCACGGGATGAAGGTCTTCATGATCCAGTTCATGAAGGGAAGGACCTACGGTGAACTAGTCACCTGTCGGGAGTGTCTTCCCAACTTCACCATCGTGATGGCCGGGCGGGATTCCTTCGTGGTGAAGGGAGCCCCGGAGGAGGTGGACGTGCGCTTGGCCCGAGAGGGCCTCGAGCTGGCTAAGAAGGTAGTTCGGGAGGGGAAACATCAGATGCTGATCCTGGACGAGATCAACGTGGCCCTGGATTACGGCTTGCTCCCTCTCGAGGAGGTCCTCGATTTCCTTCGCTCCGTGCCCCCGGAGGTGGAGGTGATCTGCACCGGTAGGTACGCCCCGCCGGAACTGGTGGAGCTGGCGGACATGGTGAGCGAGATACGAGAGATAAAACACCACTATAAAAAGGGCGTGGCCATGCGGAAGGGCATTGAATATTGACGAAAAGGATGGGGACATGCGTTCGCATCTGGCCGACGGACCCTGAAAAGATCGAAGCCCTCAAGAGCGAAGGGCTGCCTTCTCGATCCCAGCCCCTTTCCCGTGAAGCCTAAACCCTTTACGAAGGCGACTTTTGTATTTTTGAGATGATGGCAAATTGGTGGCAAAGCGGGGATTTGAGTCGTGGTTGGCTTCCGAAATCGCTGGTCCTTTTGTCCCACTCATTCCTTCTGTCGGTAGACCTAATCTCTCGTCTTGTGTTTGGATCGCCTCCGCGAGTTCACCGGTTGCCATTGATTCCCACTTTCCGTTCTTAGTTCATGAAGCCTTTATTTAGAGGGCTTAATGCTCTACACGAAAATTGCTTTGGTTGCCTTCGATTTCCGCCGGCGTCGTCGAGCTTTCAAGGAAAGATTCTCCCTCGGTTCGTGGCATTGCGTGAGGATGCATTAGAATATCTTTTAGGCGGCGGATGGTGTTCTGGCGGGTTTCCATGAAGAGGAATTTTGCAACTGCAGAGGATCGAGAACTCATCTCCTGAGCTATAGTTTGGCTCCCCGGACGAGCGGCCGAGAAACGGAGGATCTGCCTTGTACGAGCCCAGTGACAAGGCGTCATGGTTGAGGGAGGTCTATTCCCGCCGACCCCTGAGGGAGGACGTCACCTTCACCACCATCTCGGGAAGGGAGGTGGATCCCCTCTACACCCCCGAGGACCTGCCCGGCTTCGACTACCAAGCTGAGCTGGGCTATCCCGGCCGGTACCCCTTCACCCGGGGAATCCATCCCACCATGTACAGGGGAAGGCTCTGGACCATGCGCCAGTTCGCCGGCTACGGCACGGCGGAGGACACCAACCGGCGGTACAAGTTCCTGTTGGAGAGGGGGCAGACCGGTCTTTCGGTGGCCTTCGACATGCCCACCATCATGGGGCGGGACTCCGACGACCCCCTCTCCGAGGGGGAGGTAGGCCGCTGCGGGGTGGCCATCGACTCCCTTTTGGACATGGAAATACTCTTCGACGGGATACCCCTCAAGGACATCACCACCTCCATGACCATCAACGGGCCGGCGGCGGTGCTCTTGGCCTTTTACCTCTGCGTGGGGGAAAAGCAGGGTGCCTCCTGGAGGGAACTGGGAGGGACCATCCAGAACGACATACTGAAGGAGTACATCGCTCAGAAGTCATGGATATTCCCGCCCCGCCCCTCCATGCGCGTCATCACCGATATCATGGCCTTCTGCTCCCGGGAGGTCCCCCGCTGGAACACCATAAGCATAAGCGGTTATCACATCCGGGAGGCGGGATCCACCGCCGTACAGGAGCTGGCCTTCACCCTGGCCGACGGCTTCGCCTACGTGGAGGCGGGTATCGCCGCGGGGATGGACGTGGACGAGTTCGCCCCGAGACTTTCCTTCTTCTTCAACGCCCACATGGACTTCTTCGAGGAGATCGCCAAGTTCCGGGCCGCCCGCCGCCTTTGGGCCAGGTACATGCGGGAGAAGTACGGGGCAAAAGACCCCCGCTCCTGGACCATGCGGTTCCACACCCAGACCGCCGGCTGTTCGCTCACCGCCCAGCAACCGGAGAACAACATAGTGCGGACCGCCATAGAAGCCTTGGCGGCGGTGTTGGGGGGGACCCAGAGCCTGCACACCAACTCCATGGACGAGACCTTGGCCCTGCCCACCGAGAAGGCGGTGAAGATAGCCCTGAGGACCCAGCAAGTCATAGCCTACGAGTCGGGTGTGACCAACGTGATCGATCCACTGGGGGGGTCGTACTACGTGGAGTACCTGACTCGCAGGATGGAGGAGGAGGCGGAGGAGTACTTCCGCAGGATCGAGGAGCTGGGAGGGGTGCTCGCCGCCATCGAACAAGGTTTCTTCCAGCGGGAGATCGCCGATGCCGCCTACCGTTATCAGAAGGAGCTTGAGGAGGGGAGGAGGGTGGTGGTGGGGGTGAACCGCTTCCGGGATCCCGACGAGGCCCTGGAGATCGAGATCTTAAGGATCGACCCGGAGGTGGAAAGGAGGCAGGTGGAGAGGTTGGCCCGCCTGCGGGCTGGAAGGAGCCGAACGGAGGTGGAGAGGAGGCTTGAGGAGTTGAAGGAGGGTGCCCGGGGAGACTCCAACCTGATGCCGTTGATCATCAACTGCGCTCGGGCCTATTGCACGGAGGGGGAGATAATCGGGGCTCTCAAGGAGGTGTTCGGGACCTATCGAGAGCCGATAGTCTTCTGATGGCCGCACGGCGGTTCGGATTTGTCGGGCAAGGCGGTTAACAGCTTTTGTCCTTTTGCCCGGCGATGACGGGGAAGAGAGGAGACTACGTGAGGAGCGGCCTCCGTGAAAGGGGAAGAGACGGGGGTCAGACCGAGGTTCGATTGAAGGAGGCCGTGAGGTCGTGGACAGACGGCACAGGATACTGATAGCCAAGCCCGGCCTGGACGGGCACGACCGGGGCGCCAAAGTGGTGGCCCGGGGCCTGGCCGAGGCTGGGTACGAGGTCATCTACACCGGCCTGCACCAGACGGCGGAACAGATCGTGGAGGCAGCCATCCAGGAGGACGTGGACGCCGTGGGCCTTTCCATCCTCTCAGGGGCCCACATGACCTACTTCCCCAAGGTCCTCCGACTCCTTCGGGAGAGGGGAGCTGGGGACGTGATGGTCTTCGGGGGAGGCATCATCCCTCGGGAGGACGCGGAGAGGTTGAAAAAGATGGGTGTGGCGGAGGTCTTCGGACCTGGAACCCCTATATCGGAAATAATCGCTTTCCTCAAGGAGAGACTGGGATGAAAGCCGGCTCCTCCTTGCCCGAACGCGGGTTTTTGAAGGATGTCTCAGGTCCGCGATGGCGAAGGGACGCCTTCGAGTCAACAGTTCTCCAGTCATCGGAACGTCTCGGGAGCTAAGAACAAGACGAGCGATAGCCGTTTCTGGACAAGGTCTCTTTTACGTCGTTAGAATAAATAGCGTTTGCTTCATCGGTCAGGGGTTCTTGTCTCCCTTCACTTCCACCCCCGGCCCTTGAAGTAGGCAGGTTGTTTTGCCTCTGAATTCTGGTGAGGGCCTTGGAGGAAGAAAAGGGCTGGGGGGATACGAAATGAGCCGTCGGCCCTCGTCGTGGGTCGCGGAAAACCTGGCTTTCATAACGGAAGACAGCTGGCCCTCCCCAATTCTTCGCGAAGTTCCAGTTTCCCCGCGTAGATCCGATGCCAGATGGAGGATTTCTCGGCCCGCATCGGTTATTGATCCCTCGCTGGGGTGTCGAAACCCATCTCTTGCCATTATTTTCCTGTCATTGCCGGGATGGCAGGTTTGGTCCGATTTGGGAGCGCTGACCACCTTTTTGGATCCGCGGTCGGGAACGCGTTTTTTGCAGGGTCCCGAATTGGTCCCGGGATTCGAGAAGAAGGGGTTTAAGGTTTTGGGCCTTGGTCCAGGGGCAAGGCCCGTTGACGTCGAGGAGGGGTAGACATGAACCCACGCCTGCTCGCGGGCCGGATGAAGATAACCCGAATAGGTATGTTCTCCGTTTTTTCCTGGTCTCAACCCTGCTGGGGCTGCTTATGGCCGGAGGCGGGGGTGGGATGGCGCTCTCTCAACCCTCTTCCAACCCGTGGAAAGAGGCGTGGGTGACCGACGGGCCCGTCTACTCCATATGCCACGGCCAGGGTACCACCTTCATCGGGGGGGATTTTTCATACGTGGGACCTTACACCGGAGGAGGTGTGCCGGTGGACTCCTCGTCCGGCCATCCCGTAAGCGCTTTCCCCAGGGTCAACGGCGAGGTGAGGTGTGTGGTGCCGGATGGCTCAGGGGGTTGGTTCATAGGGGGGAGTTTCACCCGGGCGGGATCCTCTGAGAGGCGGTGCCTCGCCCACGTCGACTCCTCTGGCCAGGTGACGTCCTTCAACCCGCAGGTGGAGGGGACTGTGTACGCGGTGGCCAGAAGCGGGGGAATCCTTTACTTGGCGGGGGCTTTCTCCTCAGTGGGGGGACAGGCCAGATCTAACATCGCCGCCGTGGACGCGAGCAGTGGGTCCCTCATCACCGGCTTCAACCCGGGCGTGGATGGGACGGTGTATGCTATGGCCGCCTCTCCCGATGGCGGAACCCTATACATCGGAGGATTCTTCAATTCGGTAGGAGGAGAGTCCCGGGAGAACCTGGCGGCCCTGGCGCTCCCCTCGGGAGCGCCAGGGCCACTGAACCCCCAGCCTTATGGTACCGTGTATGCGCTAGCTCTCTCCCCGGCCGGGAGCGTCCTCTACTTAGGTGGGAGCTTCTTGTATTTGGCCGGATCGGGAGTCCAAAGGTCCCGCCTGGCCGCCCTGGACACCGCCAGCGGCGGGTCACGGACTTCAACTGCCCCGCCAGCAGCACCGTCTTGAGCCTTGAGGTCTCGGGCATTCTTCTCTACGTAGGGGGAGAGTTCACCTTGCTCGGTGAACAGAGCCGCAACCACCTGGGCGCCGTGAACACCGTCACCGGTGCCTTGACCTCCTTCAACCCCGACGTGAGCGGACCCGTGCGCTGTCTGAGGGCGGCGGGAGAGTTGCTCTACTTAGGCGGGAGCTTCGCCGCCGTGGGGTCGCAGGGGAGGCGGAACGTGGCCTCCGTCGACGTGTCCTCCGGGCAGCCCACCTCCTTCCACCCCGCCACCAACGGAGAGGTTTTCTGTCTCACCCTCGCCGGAGGTACGGCTTTCGTGGGCGGGGCCTTCTCCTCCCTCGGGGGGCTGGAAAGGAAGAACCTGGCCGAACTGGACGACCGGACCGGTGCGGCCACATCTTTCTCGCCCACCACCAACGGCCCCGTCCGCTCGCTGGCCCTCTCCCCCGACGGTGGGGTCCTCTACGCGGGCGGGGACTTCACCGCCGTGAGCGGGCAGGCTCGCGGCCGCCTGGCCGCTTTCGAGACCTCCAGCGGGCAGCTGGCTCTGTTCGACCCGGGAGCCGACGGGAGCGTGCGTTCCCTGGCGCTCACGAGTGACGGTTCGCTTCTATGCGTGGGCGGCGATTTCACGTCCGTGAGAACTCTGCCGAGGAATCGCATAGCGGCCGTCAGGACATCCACCGGTTTCCTCACGGATTTCAACCCCGGGGCCGATGCGGGGGTCTCCGTGCTTCGTCTGTCCGAAGACGGGGACCTGCTGTATGCAGGGGGGGCCTTCCAGACGGTGGGAGGTCAGCCGCGGCCCTATCTGGCGTCGATCCGGGCCTCCGACGGTGTGCCCACCTCCTTCAACCCCGCTCCCGACAGTTTCGTGGATTCCATCGCCGTTTTCGGTTCTGTGGTGTGTGTGGGGGGGGATTTCCGGAGAGTGGGAGGTGTGCCCAGGAAGGGTTTCGCAGTGTTCTGCGAGCCGTTCACGGTGAGCTCGGTGGTGCTTTCGGGAAACGGCCAGGTCTCGCCCCCTCAACAGCAGGTGGACAGGGGGGAGGATGCCGAGTTGGTGATCACCCCTGACCCATATTGGCACATAGAAAGGTTGCTGGACAACGGCGAGGAGAAGGAGATCACCGATTCCAAGGGCATGACCTTGCGCATCCAGGGCGTGGCCGCCGACCATCTGGTGGAGGTCTTTTTCGCCGTGGATACGTATCGGATTTCTTGCTCGGTGGAACCGGAGGGCTCGGGATCGGTCGTCGGCGCGGGTGTATATGAGGGCGGGTCTCAGGTGACCCTCATCGCCGACCCGGAGCCGGGTTACTTGTTCCTGCATTGGAGCGAGGGAGGAAACCAGGTCTCCGCCGAAAATCCCTACACCTTCGTGGCAACCTCGTCCCGGGACCTCACGGCCCACTTCGCCCCCAACCGCTTCTTCGTGGAGGTCTCGCTCAACCCCCCAGAGGCGGGATGGGTGGAGGGGGCAGTCGCTGGAACCAGCAGAACGAGGGGATACAAGGCGTGACGGTGAGAGTCCTGGAGCACACGGATGCGGGGCTCTACGCGGGAACGGATTTCCGAGGCCTCTGGAGATATGACGCGGCGGGAAACGCCTGGACGTAATTGGGGGGTCCCATCGGAAACATCATCGTAGGGGCTTTGGCGTGGGACGGCTCCTTCCTTTACGTGGGGACTAACGACAATGGCGTCTGGCGGTACGACCCCGGTCTGGGCGCATGGTCTTACCTCGGCGGGGGAGTCAGTGTCTCCATGATCCGTCCCCTGGCCTGGAGTGGGACCCATCTTTACGCCGGGACCTTCGGATGTGGCGTGTGGAGGTACGATCCCACTTCCGGGATGTGGGAGAACACGGGGGGATTCCTCTCCGGTTACATAGTCAACTCCCTGGCCTGGGACGGGTCGGCGCTTTACGCAGGTACTGCCTACTACGGCGTGTGGCGGTATGACCCAGGCCAGGGACAGTGGCACAACACGGGCGGGGGAGTGTTTTCCATGTCGGTGGACTGCCTCGTCTGGAGTGGGAGGTTCCTCTATGCGGGTGCCCGGGATATAGGGGGAGGCCGGGGGGTGTGGAGGTACGATCCCTCTAGCCCGCAGCCGTCTTCGGCGTGGACGGCCACCGGAGGGGCCCTTGCCTCCAAGCAGGTCCACGCCCTGGTCTGGGAGGGGGCCTTCCTCTACGCGGGCACGGACGACGAAGGCGTCTGGCGCCACGACCCCACGGAGACCTCTCCTGAACGGGTGTGGAGACCCACCAGGGGGGAGGTCGGCTCGCGGTCGGTGCGCACCCTGGCCTGGGACGGGGAGGACCTTTACGCGGCCACCGTGCCCGGCGGCGTCTGGCGGTACAACACCTACGGTTACGGGGAGGAGGCCTCTTTGCTGGCCGTCCCCATGACGGGCTTTCACCACAAAGGTTGGATCGAGAACGGTGAGACGGTGTCCACCGAAAACCCTTACTCTTTCACGGTGAGAAGGGTGAGGGAGATCACGGCCGACTTCGGGCTCAACCGATACGACATATCCGCGACCGTTGATCCCCCTGACAATGGCAAGGTGTTCGGAGAAGGCAATTATCAACATGGAGAACAGGTGACCTTGAGGGCGGAACCCATGAAGGGTTTTCACTTCGTGGGCTGGATGGAAGAGGGGCAGCTGGTGTGGCATCAGGAAGAATATTCCTTCATCGCCACCCGTCCCAGGAACCTTGTGGCCCAGTTCGAGATAAACATGTATCAGGTGACCACAGAGGTGGACCACGGCGAGGGGACCGCGCTTCCCGAGTTCCAGTGGGTGAAACACGGGCGCGATTCCCAGCCCATTCTCATCACCCCCGGTCACGGGTGGCATATAGGTCAGGTCTACGACATCTATGAGGGTGAATATCACGAGGTCCCGGTCCCCGATCCCTCCGGGATGTCCTACGTGGTCACCAGCGTGACCTGCGACCATCACGTCCAGGTGACCTTCGAGATCAACGCCTACCAGATATCCTGTTCCGTGGAACCTCCGGGAACGGGGGCCGTCACGGGCTGCGGCGTTTACCAGCACGGTCAGCAGGTCGTCCTCAACGCGGTGCCCGGACCGAACTACCGTTTCGTGAGGTGGGTCGAGGGGGGCGTGGAGGTCACCACCGCCAACCCCCTGGCGTTCCGCGCCACGGCGGACCGGACTTTGAAGGCCTGTTTCGCTCCGAAAGCCTTCTTCGTCTCGGCCCGTCCGGATCCCAAGGATGGTGGCGATGTCGGGGGTGGGAGCGTCTGGTCGCCGAGGGGAATGGAGGGGCTGAGGCTGAACGACCTCGTCTTCGATGGGACCAGGGCCTACGGTGCCTCCGACGACGGCGTCTACCGTTGCGATGACATTTCTGACCCGAGTCCTTCGTGGGAACTGATAGGTATGAAAGGCCAGCAGGTACATGCCCTGGCCTACGACGGAGAGAACCTATATGCGGGCGGTCGGGATCAAGGGAACGAGAGCACGGGGGTGCTCAAATGCGTGGGGCCCGGCACCTCTAATCCCGTGTGGATCTCCATGGGCGTGCCGGGAGGAAAATACGATTACGTCAACGACCTTCTCATCGAGGGGAACAGATGTTACGCGGCCACTTGGGGAGGCGTGTACCGCTGCGACGACCTGCTTGCCTCCTCGCCCTCTTGGGCCCTCATAGGACACGGAGGTCGCGAGATAAAGGTTCTGGCCTTCAACGGGACGAGCCTCTTGGCGGCGGGCTGGAATCAGGACGGCAAAGGTGTCGGGGTTTATCGTTGCGACGAACCCACTTCCCCCGATCCCGCTTGGAGCCAAGTAGGCCTTCAGGGTATGAGGGTCTACGCGTTGCTTCTCGAGGGAAGGCGAGCCTATGCCGGGACGGAGCTCGGGGTCTTCCGGTGCGACGACATCGCCGCGCCGACGCCCTCGTGGGTCGGGATAGGGTTCCCCGAGCACGAGGTGCACGCATTGGCCCACGACGGGCGAGCCCTGTACGCCGGGGTGGTGGCGGTCCAGGCGGGACCCCTTCAGTCCGGCCTCTACAGGAGCGTGAATCCCGAGGATTCCGGTCCCGGCTGGGACCTGGTGGGTCTTGAAGGCCAGCTTCCCGCCTCATTGACCTTCTGCGATGGCCGCCTGTACGCGAGCGGACGAGACGACTTGGGGCAAGGTATAGGCCTTCTCTCCCTAAACCTTTTCGATCACGGCTCTCTCGTCCATCTTTCCGCCACCCCGTCAACGGGCTATCGCTTCGACAGCTGGAGGGAAGGCGACCAGGTGGTGTCCACCGACCCCGCCTATTCCTTCACTGCTGACCGTGACCGGGATCTGGTGGCCCACTTCGTGAGGCAGTACACCGTCTCCGCCACGGTGGACCCGGCCGGGGCCGGAAGCGTCGGCGGGCAGGGGGTATACGACGAAGGGTCCCAGGTGACCCTCAACGCCACCCCGTCAACGGGCTATCGCTTCGACAGCTGGAGGGAAGGCGACCAGGTGGTGTCCACCGACCCCGCCTATTCCTTCACTGCTGACCGTGACCGGGATCTGGTGGCCCACTTCGTGAGGCAGTACACCGTCTCCGCCACGGTGGACCCGGCCGGGGCCGGAAGCGTCGGCGGGCAGGGGACATACGACGAGGGGTCCCAGGTCACCCTCACCGCCAACAGCTCTCCGGGTTACCACTTCCTGGCGTGGCTGGAGGACGGCCAGCAGGTCTCCGAGGAGAACCCCTACGTCTTCAACCTGCAGGGCGACCGCTCCTTAGTGGCGCTCTTCGAGCTCAACCGCTACCTGATAACGGTGGCCGTGGAACCGGAGGGAGCGGGCACCGTCACGGGCGGGGGGATGTATGACCACGGCCAGCGGGTGACCCTTCAAGCCACGCCCGGTGAGCACTGGCGTTTCGTCAAGTGGACTTTGGGGGCGGCCGACCTGACCACCGCCAACCCCCTCAGTTTCACCGCTTGCTCCGAC
>JACVJK010000080.1 GCA_015711955.1 Actinomycetota bacterium
TCGGAAGACCTCCTCCGAGGTGCGCAGGCCTCTTATGACCTCGCACAGGCGCATCAGGGGCACGGGCCCGAAGAAGTGGGTGCCCACCACCCTTTCCGGATGAAGAGTCGCCGCGGCGATGGAGGTTATGGGCAGGGCCGACGTGTTGGTGGCGAGCAAGGCGTCCCGCCGGCAAAAGGCATCCAGCCTGGAGAAGATCTCTCTTTTGAGGGCCAGGTCCTCCGGCACCGCCTCCACCACCAGGTCGCAGTCATCCGCATCCTCCAAGCGGGTGGTGGTCTCCACCCTCTCCCTGACCAGCCTCGCCTCCTCGGCGCTGATCCTTCCCTTCTCCGTCAGCTTCCCCAAAGACCACTCGATTTCCCCCAGGGCCCTGGAAAGCCTTTCCTCGGAGACGTCGTGCAAGATGACGCTGTAACCGGACTGGGCGCAAACCTGGGCGATGCCCGCCCCCATGTAGCCCGCACCCACCACGAACACCCTCTCTACCTTCATATCCCCCTCCTCATAACCACTGAGAAATCCCGTGCCTCCCCCGTTCGTCGACATCCCCCAAGGAGTGCCAGGAACAGGCAACCGGTTGAGCGACGCTGAATCCCGCTAAAAAAGCGCCCCCGCTTCACGGGGGCCATATCTCAAAAGTAATAAAAAAAACTGGTAGCGGGGGGTGGATTCGAACCACCGACCTTCGGGTTATGAGCCCGACGAGCTACCTGACTGCTCCACCCCGCGTCGTCACAGTAGTCATCTCACATGTATATAATTAGCAGCTGCGGGCGGCCGTGTAAAGGATCTATAACCGTCCCAATGAATGACCACGAGGGAGAGAGGAGCTTGGAGCTTCCTGACGACCCACTCGCCGCCACTCAAGCCGTTCAAGGTCAAGGGGTTTTCATGGGACTCGAAAATAGGTTTAAGCGGGTATGGATACCGGTATCGATACTGACGGCCATCGTGCTGACTGCCGTCTTCCTCCTCCAGCGAGGAAATGTAGCTCCCTTCCAGGATACCGTTTCAGGCCCGACCGTCATCGAACCCCATGGAACAGGCGCAAATAACGAGACGGGGCCAGCTGGCGAGCCGACACCCCCGTTTCCCTGTACCCTCAAGATACCCTCTCTGGGATTGGAACTCCCCGTTCAACAGGGATCCCGAGATCGCCGGAGACTGCACGTCCAACTCAGAGAAGGACCGGTGCATCTTCCCTGGACTTCCTTGCCCGGCGGAGAGGGCAACTGCGTCATTTCCGGTCACCGCACCACCTACACCCGACCTTTTCACCGGCTGGATGAGTTGAAGGAAGGAGACGAGATCACCTTGGTATCTGGGGGAAAATCGTATGTCTACCGTGTTTACCGGGTCTTCCAGGTGGGCCACTGGGTTGATGTGACCGGTTACACAGTGGCGCCCACCTTGACCCTCACCACGTGCGCCCCCAAGGGTAGTTCCTCCCAACGCCTGGTGGTGAGGGCCTCCTTCGAGGGAACAGGGGGAGAAGGATCCCGTTAACCCAACGTCAAGACATCCCTGACCTAGACAAAGATCGCCTCCGCGCACCAAATTCCTTGAATCCTGCGAGCATCCTCCGATCCGAATTGCGAGGGCCTTCATCCTCTACCACTCAGTGACTCAGACCGCCCTGAAGAGGACCTTTAAGTTGTGGGGTGCCGTGGGTTCCCAGGTCACCTCCGCCTCCTGTTCCTCCAGGTGTTCGAAGAAGGCGGCAAACCTTCCCAATAACCTGGGTACGTGGTAGGGGTTCGCCATAGTGAGCTCCAGATAACCCGGTCCAAAGCTGTAATCCGTCACCTTACACCAACCCGCTGCTTCCGAATAGCGGTTAAGGGCATCATAGGTAGCTCCCCTGCTTCCGAGCTTAACCCTTCTCAAGGCATGGCGATGGTAAATCCGTGATAGCTCCATCACCATGGTTCCCAGCTCCCTACCGGTAATCCTTTCCAATTCTTTGACCACACCGGGAAAGACGTGGGAGGTCACGAAAACGAACCGAAACCCGCCGTCCCGGAACCTCACCGTTCCTTCTTGTTCCCTCCACTCCAGCTGAGACAGCTCTTCGGGCAGACCACACTCACTACACCGCCGCATCCCTGAGCCCGTTGGCAGGACTGGCCCTCCCATGGCCTCCAATTTGGCCCGACGAAGCGACAGCAGGTTCTCCTCGTCCATGGCCTCCAGCGGCATGTCTTTTCTTGCCAGAAGATGGATGATGTACCCTCCGTCCTCGTCAGTCCATGCCATCTCATAATGACAGCCCCTCAGGCTCACCATCATCTCCCGCAAGGCCTCTGCCACAATGGGTAGGTGGAAAGGGTTTTTCACCCGCAGGACTAGATACTTCCCCCGGCGATGGTCCACGTACTCGAAGCGACCCAATCCGAAGACGGTGGATTGGCGGATCACCCTGGAAATGAGCGGCGTCATAGGAGCCACTCTTATGGCCCACTTCTTCCAGCCAAAAAGTATGTGACTGTCCATGTAATCCCGTAAGGCCAGCCTCTGGGTACGGGTCATCACCTCGAGGGCCACGACTCCCAGAAGCCTTTCCAGTTCTTCCCATATGTATTGATAAAAATCCACCTCCTCGAAGATCATGCGGCTTTCGGGGTCTCTCCGAGCCAGTATGCAACCAGTACCCGTCCAGCGATAGTTCCTGGCCAGGTATCTCGGGACGCCACATAGAGGGCACTTTTTCAGGTCCATTCAGGCAGGTCTATGGTCTAAATGTCCGGCACCCGTGGTAGCTGATATTTCAGAGAGCCATTAAGCTACCAGATATCGCCGCCTTTGTTCGTCACTGGCTGGCTAACTTTTCCAAGACCTTGCCCAATTCCTCCATGAGGCTGCCATAACCGGGCCAATCCCCATTCCTCAACGCAGCCTGAGCCCGTTGATAAAGCTCTTTGGCCTTCCGAGCCAGCTGTATTTTGTCAGCGGTTTCGTCCTCGGGTGGAGGGAGGGCAGGAGTGGCGGTAGGCCTGGGAGCCTCCCTGCCGAACATCTTGCCCAGGGCTGCATCCAGGGTGTCTTCCATCACTACCCGGTCCCCATATCCCACGATCACCTTCCTAAGCTGGGGAATAGCCGGGTTCTGGGCAAGCAAGTACAACGGCTCCACGTAGAGCAAGGAGTCCTCGATGGGGATCACCAGCGTGTTCCCCCTTATGACCTGGGACCCCGCCTGGTTCCACAGGGTTATCTGTTGGGAGATGAAGGGATCCTGGTCCACCAAGGCCTCGAACTGCTGGGGCCCGTTAACCAGTTTTCCCGGCGGGAACGAGAAATTGAGGATCTCCCCGTATTTGTCCCCGTCACACCTAGCCGCCACCCAATCCACAAGGTTGTTCTTGCCCCGGGGGACAAAAGGTTGCATGAGAACCATCTCTTCCTTTGCCTCCCCGGGGATCTTCAGGATCAGGTAATAGGGCTGGACAGGTTGGGCTTGATTGCCCACCCCGTAGATCTCATTGGGTATATCCCAGACGTCCTCCTTCTGATAAAAGGCGTTGACGTCGTCGATGTGATAGGTGCGGAATATTTCCATTTGGACTCTGAAAAGGTCCTCCGGATAACGGACATGCCTCCGCAGGTCCTCCGGCATATCCTCCATGGGCGCGAAAAGGGAGGGGAAGACCCGAGCATACGTGGCTGCCACCGGGTCGTTGGGGTCGAAAAGGTAGTAAACCAGGGATCCGTCGAAGGCGTCCACCACCACTTTTACCGAGTTTCGTATGTAATTTATCCTCATGGAGTCCGCCTCGTAATACTGCGAATAGGGATATAGGTCGCTGGTGGTATACGCGTCCAGTATCCACTTAAGCCTTCCCTCATCGTCCACCACCAGATAGGGATCTTTGTCAAAAGTAAGGAAGGGGGCGACCTCCTTGGCCCTTTCCATCACGTTCCTTCTGAACAACAAGCGAGACTCGCGGGTTATGTAACCGCTGAAGAGCAGTGAAACGTCCCGAAAACGAACGGCAAAGGCCAGCCTTCTCAGGAAGCTGGAGATCTGTACCCCACCCTTACCCTGATAGTAGGGTTCCACGTAAACATTGATGCTGCCCGCAGGGTAATCGATTTCCAGCGCCCCGGTCCTAACCGCCACGTACTCATGGGATTTCTCGCCGTAGTAAATCTCAGGTCTCTCGATCTTTATCCCCAGATCTTCCTTGATCACCGGAGGAATATCCCTGACCCAGAAAACTGGGTCTCCCTCCGGGGTGTGTTTATTGGCGGGAACCATACAGATACCGTAGCCGTGAGTGTATGAGAGGCGTTCGTTCTGCCAGGTACGGGCATCAGGTCGTAATTGGTCCACGGAAAGTTCCCTGGCCGAGATCAGGACTTGAGTATACTCGTCCCCCATCACCGTGTACCGGTCCACATCCACGTCGTGAAAATCGTACTCCTGCCTCAACTCCTGTCTCTGATTGAAAACTTGTTGGACTAACCTGGGATCCCAAATCCTGATATTGCCCACTGTGGCAGGATTTTCCATAATATCTTGGTAGGTCAGCCCCAATTCCGCCGGGAACTGCCTTTTCTCCACCACGGCGTTCTCGCCCTCATCTTGAAGATTGAAGGCGTCCTGGGTGAACTCGATGTTATATTCCAGGTATTCCCTTTCTCTTTCCAGCTCCTTTGGTTTAACCACGTAATTCTGGACTATAAAGGGATAGAGGTTGCCAGCCAGCAAACTCACCACCACAAGGGCCACCAGCCCCGCCAGGGGCAGCTTCCATCCTCGATAGCGAATGTTCAGCAAAAAGAGCGCCGCGCTTGCCAGGCAAATCACAATCATTATCCAATAAGCGGGAATACGGGCATGCACGTCAGTGTAGCCCGCGCCCGTCGCCACACCGTTTGTGGAATGGAGAAGCCCCAACATATCCAGGCGAAACCTCCAAGCTTGGACAAGGAGCAGCACAGCCGTCAAGGCCGAGAGGTGAGCCTTGACGTGGGATGCGAATCTCCTTCCTTTTTCGGAGAAGTTGATGGCCCCGTATAGGAAATGGGCCATGGCACTGAACAAGACGGTGAGAAAAAGGGCGGAGAAAAGCCACCCGGCCATATATCTTTGAAAAGGATATCTGAAGAGATAAAATCCCAAATCCTTGCCGAATATGGGATCTAACCTTCCCACCTCGACGGCGTTCATATACACCAGGACCTTTTCCCACTGGGCCGCCGTGTTCCACCCCACCAAAAGCGAAATGGCCACCGCAAGGGCAAGTGTTCCCCGATCTAACCACTTCCCAGCCCTTTCCCGAAAGCGGGCCACCGATTCCTCCAACGGCGAAAGGGCTATTAGTGGCTTCTCGTACCGAGGAGTGAGCTTTCTCGCCACAAAGAGGTTGGAGTAAAGTATCACAAAAAATGCCGCCCCCGAGACCAGGAACAATATCACCTGTGCCCAGATTCTTTTCCAGAACACAGAGGTGTAACCCACCTCACCATACCAGAGGAGATCGGTGTAGAAAGTGCTGAGCCAGTTTCCCGCAAATATCGCGACGAGGACAAAAAGGGCGATGATCAACACTGCCAATCTGTAACGGGGGTTGTTTTCCTTCAGCCTTTTCCACCAGCCTCCAGCACCACCGCCTCCCCCTTCCACGTTCCGAGACGCATCAAAGGAAAAATCCCTTCCCCGACCCAAGAAAAACCTTTCCCAGAGATTTCCCCTCTCCTCGAACATATCCGCCTTCCTTTCCCTTTCGGCAAAGATCTTTTAGGGGACATGAAGACCTTTCAGGAGTGCCCGGCCAACCTCTTGTAGGCTTCCACCACCGCCGGGAGGGTGCGCCCGGCGCTTCCCAGGCACACCAGGTCGGCCAGGTCATCATGATAGGTGGAGACTTTGTTAAAGAAGATGAGACGTCCACCACCCCTCTTGGTATATTCAGGGAGGGCAGCCGCAGGGTAGACCTCCAGGCTACAACCCACCACCAGCATCAAATCCGAGGTGGAAGCGAGCTGCGCCGCCCTGGCCAAAACCCGAGAATCAAGAGGTTCACCAAAAAGGACCACGTCGGGTTTTATCAGGCCTCCGTCATCGGGGCAATAAGGTACCCTCGTGTTGTCCTGACTCAATTCCTTCATCTCTTCCAGGGTGAAAAGCCGACGACACTTCATACAATGTCCTGTCCGGTGAGTACCGTGGAGCTCGAGCACCACTTGGGAACCCGCCCTCTGATGTAGGTGGTCTATGTTCTGAGTGATAACGGCCCTGCACTTCCCCATCCGCTCCAGCTCAGCCAGGGCATAGTGGGCGGGGTTGGGTTCGGCCCTCTCTAAAGTCGGATTTAGTTCCTTTGCCATTTCCCAGAATCGCTCGGGATGCCTCACGAAGGACTCGTAAGTTCCGTACAGCAAAGGGTCGTATTTGGTCCACAGGCCGCCAGGCGATCTGAAATCGGGTATTCCCGACTCCACCGATATACCCGCACCAGTCAGGCACACTACCTGCCTGGCCTCCATGATCATGACAGCAGCGGCCTCCACCACTCCTTCCACCAAGGATTCCTCGCAGTTGCCGGACACCTCAGCCTCCCCGCAGCTCCCCATGACGGGCTACGCACGAGGTGATTATAGCACGATTCCCCGTCCTCTCTTCCCCTCTATGTCATCCGGGGACACCCCATAGGCCATAACCCATGGGGCAGATTTCATGGTTAATGTCACCTACCATCATGTGAGATAATGGTTATGTCAACTGGCACGAAGCGGGGATGCAAGGAATGAACGGAAAGATTCTCATAATCGACGACGAACCGCAGATCCTCAGGGCTCTCGAGCTTTACCTTGAGAACGAGGACTTCGAGGTCCACATATTGGAAGACCCAAGTCTGGCTGTGGAGACAGCAGAGCAAGTACAACCCGACCTGATCATACTGGACGTGATGATGCCACCTATGGACGGGATTCAGGTCTGCAGGGAACTGCGGGCCAGGAGCAGAACCAGATTGATACCCATAATCTTCCTCACCGCCCGAGGTAGCCTGGACGACAAGATACTGGGGCTGGAGGCAGGAGGCGTTGATTACATCACCAAACCCTTCGACCACCGAGAGCTCTTGGCCCGCATCCGAACCCACATCCGCAGGAGCCGGGAGGAGCTTTCCTCTCATCCCGCTACCGGCCTCCCTGGGGCCGCCAGCGTGGAGTCGGAGGTGAGGTCCAGGCTGCAGCAGGGGGAGATCTTCGCCGCTCTTTTCGTGGGCTTGGACTACCTGCGAGAATACCGTGAAGCCTACGGCACCAGCGGCGAGGAGAGGGTTTTGCGTTTGGTAGCCGGACTGCTGGAGAAAACGCTGACCAAAAATTGCGGCGGTCGGCATTTCCTCGGTCAACCCTCCTACGAGGAGTTTCTCGCCTTGTGCTCTCCTGCCGGAGCAGCTCGGGTATGCAAGGAGGTGGTGGACGGGTTCGAGGCGGTGGTTCGGGACCTCTATCAAGACCAACACCGTCACAGAGGGATGTTGACCTATTACGACTACCGGGGAAGCATGGTGAAGGCTCCTTTCTTGAAGCTAGCCATCGGAGGGGTGATGAACACCTACCGGATGGTGACCACCTATGACGAACTGTCCCGCTGGGGTGCCCAGACGCTACTCAAGGCCAGAGCCTTGGACAAGAGCGGCTTCATCCTGGAGGAATGACGGGCACCTTCCTCAAAAAGGGCACGGCGACTGGGTAGTTCGATTCGCGTGCGCGTTCTCTCGGGGAGCGAAGCGTGGCCGATGAGCTGATCCTGGTGGTGGAGGACGAGCCCAACATAGTGGAGCTGGTCCGTCTTTACCTGGAAAAGGAGGGCTTTCGGGTGGCGGTGGCCACCGACGGAGAGCAAGCCATGGCGGAGTACCGGCGACTGAAACCCTCCCTGCTCATTTTGGACATCATGCTGCCCGGCATCGACGGTTGGGAGGTTTGCCGCCAGCTCCGCGGCTTCTCAAACGTGCCCATCATCATGCTCACCGCCCGGGAGGACGAGGTGGACAAGGTGGTAGGCCTGGAGTTGGGCGCTGACGACTACCTGACCAAACCCTTCAGTCCCAGGGAGCTGGTAGCCCGGGTCAAGGCGGTACTCCGGCGCGCCCGCTTCCAAACCGAGACGCCCCACGTGATCCGGGCCTTTGACCTGGTCATAGACGCCGGGAGGAGAAAAGTCTCTCAAGGCGACAGGGAGGTGGAGCTGACCCCCACGGAATTCGACCTCCTCTACATCCTCGCCCTCAATCGAGGGATCGCCATGAGCAGGGAAAAACTCCTGGAAAAGATCTGGGGAATCGAGTACTACGGCGACCTCAGGACGGTGGACGTGCACGTCCGACACTTACGGGAGAAGCTGGGGGACGACCCCTCCGCGCCGAAATACCTGGAGACGGTGAGGGGGGTGGGATACCGGTTCAAGGAGGCGTGAGCCTCCCCGGGCCGGAGGTACGCGGGCTGCAACCTCATCACCCATTTTTCGCCGCGGGGTGGCAGCCGGAATCAGCTAATGTCGCCACAAAAGCGGAGCGGGAGAGTCACCGATCCATGCGGAACGGTGGGATAGAGGCCGATCAGACACCGGAGCAAACCGACCAGAGAGGTTTGGGGTCCAGCCGCCAAAGCGCGCCGCCGGCCGGTATCATGATGACGCGAGGAATGATCCCGCGCCGCACACTTGCCCCGGGGGTGAGGATACGGAGATGGCGAATGATGCCGAAAGAAAGCCTTCGGCACCACCGTGGGAGAGGACGGCGTCGCCTTTCCTCTCCTTGAGGGGGAAATTCGTCCTCTCCTTCCTCGCCGTGACCCTTTTCAGCCTGACTCTCCTGGGGGCGATATTCGGTTCTCTGCTGCAACATCTCAAGGCCAGAGAGGAGAGGAAGGCCAAGGAGGAACTCGCATCCCAGGCGCTGGAGATGGCAAGCGACTTAGAGACCTACCTCTCCCGTAATTATCCCGGCTTCCCGGAAACGGCCGCCGCCAGGGTATCCCAACTGCTGCGCCTGGAAGCCAGGCTGGTCAAGGCCTACGCCATGGTGGTGAACCGGAACGGTGAGGCGGTGGCCCCCCGTCCCCTTCCCGCGGGGCTTCCCTCCCGCATACCACCGGAAAGCCTCACCGCAGAGGTGGGGAAATACGACGCCGACGTGGCCGCATTGGGAAGGTCCTATCTGGTGACCGTTCCCCTTCGGGTTCAGGAGGAACAGTTCTCTCACCTGGTGGTGATCAAGCCCTCGGGGGAATTGACCTCGGGATACAGCAGGGATCTGGTCAGGTATTTGATGATGGCCGGCGGGATCTCCCTGGGCGTGTCTCTTTTGCTGGCCCTCTACCTCGGGGAGCGCATCTTGAAGCCCATCCGGAGGCTGACCCAGGCCGCCCTGGACCTGGC
>JACVJK010000081.1 GCA_015711955.1 Actinomycetota bacterium
TCTCTGTTCTTTATCTTGTTTTAAAGAATGAGAATGAGAGGCTCAGCCAGAGGAGACTTCGTGGCTTTGCGAAACTGAAGCTGGAGGAGGAAGGCTAAATGGTGGACACAAATTTCTTGACGCTATCCCAGGGCAAAAGAGGTATATCCCAGTGCTTTCGACTTGAAAGGTCCGCCAAAACGCTTGCGGGCGAAGGGTCCAGGGCAAAAGGCGCGTATCCCAAGTTTTCAACCGGAGGGCATGACGTCAGATGAACGTCTCCCCGAAGCCCGTCTTCCAGCAGATCGGTCAAGTCCGCATTATCCACCTTTTGGATCCCTCCATGGGATCCGGAAAGGTGAGGAGGCCACTGCCCCCTGGCCTTAAAAAGGATTGGTTAGGAAAGGCCGCAAGACATGTCTGCGGCCATCGAGACGGGAAGGGGCGGCTCGCTGGGGTCTCGATAAGGCTCCGCTGGGAGGAACTTGGAGGAGGGAAATTGTCCGAGATCGTTCTGGACGAGGAAGAAGTCGATATACTCCGGGAGATCGCCAACATCGGCTCCGGACATGCCGCCGCATCCATGGAGAAATGGCTGGAGCGGGACATGGTGTTGGAGGTTCCCCAGGCCTTTTTGGTTCCGGTGGAAGAGGTGGCGGAACACATCGGGGATCCCCTGCAGACCATAATATGCGTCTACACCAGGGTGGAGGGAGACATCACCGGCCACCTGCTCTATTCCCTGACCTTGGACGACGCCAAGGCGCTTTTGGACATCCTATTGGATCCGGAGGACCGCAGGTGGGGATTTTCCCCGGACAACCTCTCCGCCATCGCCGAGACGGGAAACATCTTGTTCAGCGCCTATATTTCCGCAGTCTCCCAGATAAGCGGCTTGGAGCTGGTGCCCGGCCCCCCCGCCTGCGCCGCCGACATGCTGGAGGCGGTGGTGAACACGGTGCTATTGGAGATCTGCGAGGGAAGCGAGCACACCCTGGTGCTGGAGACCAAGTTTCACGGAGAGGGACTGTCCTCGGTGGGTTACGTGCTTTTCCTCGCCGAGAACGAGGCCTTGAAGAGGTTGGTCCAACGGGTCGAGGCGGATTGATCAAGCTCGTAGGGCTCCATGGATCGGGGGCCTAAATCGCAGGTTCGGAAGGGATTCGCGGAAAGGAAGGGTAGGATGCCCAAGCGGATCATCGTCAAGATGGGGGATTTGGCAGTGAGCGATCAAGAGGGGGACATCCTCACCAGCGTTTTGGGGTCATGCGTGGGGGTCATCCTCTTCGACCGCGGCAGCTCCCTCACGGGCATGGCCCATATCATGCTCCCGGAGAAGGGAAAGGGCATGTCGGAAGGTCATCGTAAGGCCAAGTACGCGGCCCCCGGGGTCTTGGCCTTGGTGAGGGAAATGGTGGAAAAGGGGGCACGCCGGCAGGACCTCTTCGCCAAGTTGTGCGGCGGGGCACGTCTCTTCGGCGAGAACAGCTTGCAAAACATCGGGGAACGCAACATCGCCATGACCCGCGCCGCACTCAGAAAGCTCAATATACCGATACAGGCCGAAAGGGTGGGTGGCGAGACGGGAAGGAACGTGTCGGTGGAGGTCGGTACCGGAAGGGTGGTCATCAGGGTGGCCGGGGGCCAGACCGAGGTCATATGACCGAGGGGCCTTCAAAATTTTCATGCTCGCTGAGAAGTGCGAGGTGAGCCCCGGGCCACGAGTTGCTTTTCGGGAAGAGTCAACAAGCCATTTACCGAATGGGACGGGATTCCATATCACCCTAATTTCTCCGGCGGATGAGACATCAGGGGGATGAGGAAGATGACCGGCCGCTTAGGCTAAAGGTAGAGGAAAGGAGGAATCGGGCGTGTCCGCAAAGATAATGATCGTGGACGATGCCGCCTTCATGCGCAAGAGGATCCGCAACATCCTCTTGAAGCACGGTTATGAGGTGGTGGCCGAAGGCGAGAACGGTAGGGAGGCCGTGGAGTTTTACAAACAGCACAACCCTGACTTGGTCACCATGGATATCACCATGCCCGAGATGGACGGCATCGAGGCCCTCCAAAAGATCATGGAGATGGATCCCAAGGCGAAGGTGGTGATGGTCTCGGCCATGGGCCAGCAGTCCATGGTCATCAAGGCCATAAAGAGCGGGGCCAAGGATTTTATAGTGAAGCCGTTCGAGCCAGACCGGGTAATCCAGACGGTGAGGAGGGCGCTGGAGAGCAACTGAGAGGCGCCAGATTAGGCGGCCACTGCCGCCAGCATGTCTATTGATTTTTGATCGCCAAGCCGGCGAGGCCGGCGATACGCCCGGCCAGAGAGGATGAGGGGGCTTTAAGGGCCCCAGCCAGGGACGGCATGAGAGCCGTCCTCTTTTTTGGCCCGTAAAAGGGCGTAACGAAGACCGCTCCAAGGTTCTTGTTGCCCTTAGGTCACCAAGAGGGGCGATGCGATGCGGGAAAAGGCGAGAAGTAGGTAAATCTCGTTCAAGGAGGTCAAGGGGATATGGCGGAGGAACCCCTTTCCCAAGAGGAGATCGATGCCCTGATCCGGGCCCAATCTGGAGGGGCTGACAAGTCGAGTGCCGGTGGCTCGGGGGAGGAACCTCCGGAACCGCCAACGCCGCCGGAGCGCGGTGGCGACGAGCAGAACCGACCCCTCAGCGAAGACCAACTGGACGCCCTGGGAGAGTTCTTCAACATAGCCATGGGCAGGGCGGCCACCGTCCTATCCAGCCTTTTGGGGAGAGACGTCAACATAACCACTCCCAGTGCCGGTTGGGTGGACTGGGACAAGGTGGTGAAATCCCATCCCATCCCATGTGTGGTGGTATGGGTGGAGTTCAAGGAGGGTTTGGAGGGAAGTACCGTCCTCATACTCTCCCAGCGGGACGCTAACTTGGTGGCCAACATCATGGACGAGGAGGAACGGGACCTGGACGAGCCCCTGGACGAGTACCGCAGAGGCGTGGTGGGAGAGGCGGTGAACCAGATGGTGGGCGGTGCGGTCATGGCCATGGCGGAAATGCTGGGCCTGGAGATGAGCATCCAACCACCGCGCATCGAGGTGCTGGACTTCTCCTCCCATGAAGTCCCTCCGCCCCCCGTGGAGTACCGAGAGGGAGAACTGGTGCAGATCTCCTTCCGCTTCGACGTGGCGGACCTCCTTTCCAGCGAGATGGTGCAGCTCATGCCGGTCTCCTTCGCCAAGTTCCTGGCCGACCGCATCCTGGAGGAAGAGGAGGATTACTCGCCTCCCACTCCACATGTGGGTTCACAGCAGAAGGAAAGCGCTCCCTCGGAGGACGTCTCCACGGCGACGGAACCTTCGGAGGCCGCTTCCGAGGAGGAGGTGGAAGTCCGTCGGGTGGAGTTCCAGCCTCTGGGAGGAGGGGGACCCGGAGGGCGTTCGGAGGAGGACAACATACGGCTGCTTCTCGACATCGAGCTCGAGGTCTCGGTGGAGATAGGGCGCACCCGCATGAGGATTCGGGACGTGCTCTCGCTGGGAGAAGGTTCCATCATCGAGTTGGACAAGGTGGTGGGAGAGCCGGTGGAGATCTACGCCAACAACAAGCTCATCGCCCGGGGCGAGGTGGTGGTCATCGACGAGGACTTCGGGGTGAGAGTGACCGAGATAGTGAGGAGGCAGTCCTGAGCTCATGGTGGGCGAAATACGTCGCAGGAGACATCCCAGGACATTGAGTTTTTCCCTGCCGTCTCCGAAAGTCAAAGCTGGTTTTTGGGAGGCCGGGAAATTGCGGAAGGATCCGTGGAGGAGGGCTCTGGTGGGCCTGGTCTTAGTGGCGCTCCTCATGGTGGCAGCCTCTTTCCTGTCCTCGCGTTTGCGGGACGAGAGGACGGCCTTGGAGACCTTGACCGCGGCGGAAGGCGGGAGCGGGAAAAACTCTCCGGAGTGCGTGAACGGGGATATAGCCGACGAGACGAAGGCGGAAGGAACGGTAGCGACCTCGGGGGACACCTCGAGGGACATCTATTCCGCCGCTGACCCTGGAGCTCGGACGAACCGGGAGGTAAAAGGAATTTCGGGGGACATGAGCACTACCGAGGAGACGAGCGGCGAAAGGAGTCCCCACGATAAAGATTCGAACCCGGGGCTCGGCGGGCGGGAAAACTCGAGAACCCCATCTCCCTACACCGTCATCGAGTCCTCCCTTGACAAGGACACTTCCCGAACGCAGGGAGGGAACGAGGAAAGAACTCCCCCGAGGGAGGACGGGAATAGCACATTGCTGAGGGATGAGCACGCTGGATCATCCACCTCCGAGGAGGGACTGCATGAAAGGGGAGTGTCAGTGGGAGGGGGAGGAGGGGAACTCCTCGGGGCTTTCATCAAGGCCTCCATAGGACTCTTGGCCGTGGCGGCCCTGATTTTCGGCTTTAGGCGTTTCTTCTTGAGGAGGGGCAGAAAAGGGGTTCATGCCGCAGAGGGCAGGTTGCAGGTGGTCGGTTACACCCCCTTGGGACCCTCTTGCGGCATCTACGAGGTGAAAGCGGGGGAGAAGATCCTTCTGGTGGGAGAGGCGGAAAGGGGGCTTTCCCTTTTGGGCGAACTGGACGCCGAGGAATTGGTCACCTCCGAGGAGGCAGAGATCGTGGAGGATGAGTTCCTCAAGCTTGTGAGGAAAGAGATGGAAGAGGTGACCTCGGGGGGTGGCAATGGGCGCCGTCCTCTGGTGGAGGAGCTTCGTTGGAGGACTTCCCGACCCGATCGCCGGAGAAGGCCATGAGGAGGGAAAGGGGATGGGCCATGGGAAAAGGTTGTCGGGTATTGGCCGCCGTCGCCTTTCTCGGATTCATCGCGGCGCTCTTTCTCATCGTGATTCCGGGTCGCACCCCCGCCTTGGCCCAGCCCCAAGAGGACGAGCTGGTGAGAACCTTGGAGGAGGGAGCCAGGAGCAATTCCCTGGTCCAACTTCTGATCGTCGTGACGTTACTCGCCCTCATCCCCACCATCCTGATCTGCATGACCTGCTTCACCCGGGTGGTGGTCATCCTCTCCTTCGTTCGCAACGCCATCGGCACTGCACAGCTGCCTCCCAACCAGGTGATCATCGGGGTCGCGCTCTTCCTTTCCCTTTTCATCATGGCCCCGGTGGCCCAGAGGATAAACCAGGAAGCGGTGAGGCCCTACATGGATGGTTCCATACCGAGGGAAGAAGCCTTCCGGAGGGGACTGGAACCGTTGAGGGAGTTCATGCTCCGGCAGACCGACGAGAAGGACCTGGCACTTTTTTTGGACCTCTCCTCCGAACAGAGGCCGGAGAGCCCGGAGCAAGTTCCTACCTTGGTGCTGGTGCCCGCCTTTGTGGTGAGCGAGCTCAAGAAGGCTTTCATCATCGCCTTCTTGATCTTCATACCCTTCCTGATCATAGACATCTTGGTGGCGGGGACTCTCATGTCCATGGGCATGTTGATGCTTCCGCCCATGATCATTTCCCTCCCCTTCAAATTGCTGCTTTTCATCTTGGTGGACGGATGGAGCTTGGTGGTCAAGTCCCTGGTGACCAGTTTTCGTTGAGGGGAAACGGTGGTTGGTCATCTCGGTGTCAGGTCGCCTGTAGGGTCCGAAAGGAAGGTGTCGGGGGATGATGGAGCTGGTGGGCAAGGCGTTTTATCTGTCTCTGCTAATGTTGCTCCCCCTCTTGGGAGTGACGATGTTGGTGGGGGTGATCATAAGTATCCTGCAGGCGGCCACCCAAATCCAGGAGATGACCCTCACCTTCATCCCCAAGCTCTTCATCACCCTGCTAATGGTGGTGCTTTCGGGACCCTGGATCATGAGGACCCTGATCTCCTTCACCGTGGAGATCTTCAGGAACTTGCCCAGCTACATCCAGTGAAACGGCCATGGGCGGAGGTGGAAGAAGGGGAAGGATCCGACATGGCAGAGCACGGCGTCGGTAACCCTTACAAAAGGGAGACGGAGTTTGGGAACCCTGCCCGACTAACTTCGGGACGAGGGGAGTCGGGAACGGGGATCTCCTCCTTGTTTGGGGGTGGTTTGGGATGAGCCTGCCCCTTACCGAGGCAACTCTGGTCGCTTTTCTCTCAGTATTGGGCAGGGTTGCGGGAGCGGTGCTTTCTTCCCCATTTTTCCGGAGGGGTCAGGTACCTGTGATGATCCGGGCCGCGCTGTGCCTTACGCTTTCCTTATTCCTCACTCCGTTGGTTGGGGTGGAGGCCTCCCGTCTCGACCTGGTTTTTCCGCTTCGCCTTGCTTACGAGGTGCTGGTTGGGCTTCTTCTGGGCTATCTTTTCACCCTCGTGGTCAGCGGGGTGACCATGGCCGGGGGGCTCATGGATTTCGAGATGGGTTTCGGCCTTGCCCATGTCTTCGACCCCAACGCCGGAGTTTTCTCCAGCCTTCTGGCCCGCTTTTACACCATGCTGGCGGTGCTCATTTTCTTGTTGGCCGGGGGGCATCACCTGCTGGTGGTCTCGATTGTGGCCAGCTATCGGGTATTTCCGGCGGGCGGTCTGGAGTTCCCGCTTATCCTCTCCACCGCGGCGGCCAAAGCGGCAGCGGAGGTCTTCGTGGTGGCGGTGAGGGTGGCGGCACCGGTGGTGGGAGCGCTGTTCGTGGCCGACGTGGTTTTCGGGCTGGTGGCCCGTTCCGTGCCCCAGCTGAACGTGTTCGTGTTGGGAATACCCTTGAAGGTGCTGCTGGGGCTGCTGGCGGTGGCGGTGACCATGCCGGCCACCGTGGTTTTCCTGCGCCGGATTTTCACGGGTTTTGAGGGTTGGTTGGCAGGCGCTTGGTGAAGGCGTCAAGCGGAGCCCAGGCCACCGGCGCGACCGTGGGAAGCGAAGAAATGACGTGAAGTCATGAGGGGATTAGATAAGCCGAGTCACCGGTGGCGATGAGTCGAGCAGGATATTGAAATGCCCTAAGGCATGAGCCATGGAGAGGAGGTGAGGAGTTGCCTCGGGAGGAGAGGACCGAGAAGGCAACCCCCAAGAAAAGGGAAGACGTGCGCAAAAAAGAGGGCATGGTGGCCCGCAGCGCCGACCTCACCTCCGGGGTCATGTTCCTTTTCGCTGTGCTCTTCCTCCGGCTCTGGGGGCCCTCTCTTTTCCGCCATTTCGCCTCCTTGGTGGAGGGAGGGGTGGCTGGGGCTGGGAAGGAGGCCACCGCATCGTGCATCCTCTCCCACCTGAGGTCAGGGATTGTGGGTATCATGGGCGCACTGGCCCCCCTGGCCCTTGCCCTTATGGCGGTGGCCATACTGGTGAACGGCCTGCAGGTGAAGCTGTACTTCGTGCCCAAGGCCATCAAGCCCCGGGGGGAGAGGATCAACCCCCTCCTGGGGCTGAAGCGTTTGTTCTCACCCCGTTCCTTGGTGGAACTGGCCAAGAACATCCTGAAGGTAGCCCTGGTGGGCGCGGTGGCTTACTACTCGGTTCGCTCCGACTACGTACGGCTGCACGGGATCATGGGAGCCGGAGCGGCGGAATCCCTCTCGGAGCTCATGAGGGTGATCTTCAACGCCGCCTTCAAGGTGGCGCTGGTCATGTTCGCCATAGGAGCGGCTGACTTTGGTTATCAGAAATGGGAGTTCGAGCGAAACATCATGATGACCCGCCAGGAGATCAAGGAGGAGTTCCGGCAGACGGAGGGGGACCCCAACCTTCGAGCAGCTCTCCGTTCTCGCATGCGGGAGTTGGCCAGACGAAGGATGATGCAGCGGTTACCTCAGGCCACCATGGTGATCACCAACCCGAGACATTACGCTGTCGCTCTCCAGTACCACCGGCGGATGTCCGCTCCGCGGGTGATCGCCAAGGGAGCCGATTTCTTGGCCCTGCGCATACGGGAGGAGGCGGAGAAATTGGGGATACCCGTGGTGGAGGATCCGCCCCTGGCTCGGGCCCTTTACGATTCGGTGGAGTTGGACCAGGAGATACCGCCGGAGCTTTACAAGGCGGTGGCAGAGGTTCTGGCCTACCTGATCAGCGTGGACCGCAGGATGGCGGCACGCATCGCTTGAGGATTAGGGCGGCCGGGCGCCAAAAGGCCTATCGACGGATTTTCCGGGCTTAGCCCAGGAGGGCGTGAGCGAGGAAAGAGGGGTCGTCCGAAAGGGAGAACCGGAGGACGAGCGGGAGCGAGGCCATAAGCGTTGGCGTGGCGGCTTTTGATTAGAGAGGTTAGGCATCGAGCAAGATGAAACAGGAGAGGTTGGACCGCTACAGCGACTTCCTCACGGCGGGGATAGTGGTCCTCATCATCGTGCTCATACTCATTCCCTTATCCCCCTTCATATTGGATCTGCTGGTGGTGTTCAACTTCGCCCTTTCCCTATTGGTCATGCTGGTGACCATGTACGCCCAAGAGCCTTTGCATTTCTCCGTCTTTCCTACCTTGCTGCTTTTGGCCACAGTGCTCAGGCTGGCCATAAACATAGCCATGACCCGACAAATCCTGGTGAACGCCAACGCAGGTTCCATGGTGAACGCCTTCGGCAATTTCGTCATCTCCGGCAACCTGGTGGTGGGGCTGGTGGTGTTCTTCATCATCGTCATCGTGCAGTTCGTGGTCATCACCAGCGGGGCCAATCGGGTGGCGGAGGTTGCTGCACGCTTCACCTTGGACGCCATGCCCGGTAAACAGATGAGCATCGACGCGGATCTCAACGCGGGCATCATCACCGAGGAGGAAGCCCGCCGCCGAAGGGAAGAGGTGGCCCGCGAGGCCGATTTCTACGGGGCCATGGACGGTGCCAGCAAGTTCGTGAAGGGAGACGCCATCGCCGCCATAGTGGTGGTCTTCATAAACCTCCTCGGGGGACTGGCGGTGGGAGCTTTTCAAAAGGGTATGGACTTGGGCACCGCAGTCCAGACCTACAGCCTGCTCACCATAGGTGCCGGCCTGGCGGTTCAGGTCCCCTCTCTGTTGGTGTCCACCGCTACCGGAGTCATCATAACCCGCGCTGCCTCCGAGGCAAATCTTGGCTCCGACCTGACCCGTCAGCTCCTCCGTCAACCCCGGGCCATGCAGATCGGCGCGGGAATAATCGGCCTTTTGGCTCTGCTCCCCGGCCTCCCCAAGATACCCTTTCTGGCCATGGCTTTTGGGGCCTACGGTATTTCTTTGGTGATGCGGCGAGAAGCTAAGGAGGCCGTGCCCGAGGAGGAGATGGAGGAGGAGCCTGCCGGCCCCCGCACCCGGGAGGAGGTGATGGAGCTGGTCCAGGTGGATCCCATGGAACTGG
>JACVJK010000082.1 GCA_015711955.1 Actinomycetota bacterium
CCGCCTGGCGACCCGAGTGGGATCCGGCGCCCTACATGGTGATCCCCAACGAGTTCCTCTATCGAGATGGAAGGGTTTTCCTCACCCTCGAGGATTACATGGCCACCTATCCCATGGACCCCACCCGTCCCACGGTGGGTGTGGTGGACAACACCACTCAAGTGCTGGCCGGTAACACGGGCCACTACGAGGCCATGATCCGAGAGTTGGAGGCCCGAGGAATGAACGTCATCCCGGTGATTGGTGCCTACTCGGGTACCGTGGACGGCCGGCCGAACAACATCTACTCCGCCATGGTGAGGTTCTTCACCACCGCCCCATCGGCATCCGCCTTCGAAGCCAACCCCTCCCTATACCGTGGTCGCATCGACGCCTTGGTGAGCTTTTTCTTCTTCACTTTGGGGTCTGGTTTCGTGGAACAGACCGCCCGACTTCTGGAATTCTTGGACGTGCCTGTCTTTCGGGCGATGACCACCACCAGGAGGAGCTTGGGGGAGTGGCTGATCTCCGACGACGGGCTTTTGTGGAGCGACACCTACTATCAGATCGCCATCCCCGAAAGCCAGGGCATCGTCATGCCCATGTTGGTGGCCACCACCGACCGGAATTTGGACCCCGTTACCGGGGCTGAACTGGTCTGTTACGTCCCCTTGCCCGAACGGCTGGAGAAGTTCGCCGATCGGGTGTACAGCTGGGTGCGCCTTCGCTACCTGGGCAACCGGGACAAGAGGGTGGCTGTCATCTATTACAACTATCCCCCTGGAAGGGACAACGTCGGCGCCAGCTACCTGAACGTTCCCGGCACCGTTTTTCAGGTACTGCTGCGGCTCACCTCGGAGGGATACGGGGTCCAGGGAATGCCCGAGAGCGCCGAGGAGCTATTGGGCCTCATGCTATTGCACGGCGTGAACGTGGCTCCCTGGGCCCCGGGAATCCTCCAGGAGATGGCTTACACCGGGAAGGTCATCCTATGGGAGGCAGAGGAATACGCCAGATGGTTCCAAAGCCTGAATCCCATAGCTCGAAAGCAGGTGTTGGAAGGCCCGGTGGGGTATTTGGAGGAGATGGTCCGGACCGGCTTGGAGTTGGGAACGAACGACCAGACGGTCAAGAGTACCCTCCTCAGGACGGTCGATAAATGGACCCAGGAGATGAGAAGTCTGTTAAGTACGTTGCAGGAGGGCTCTCTCCAAGCCTTGGCCCTTCTCGAGTCCATGTCTGAGGCCTTGGTCAAGGCGATCGAAGGAAGGGACGTCGAGGGAGGTTGGGAGGCTTTCCACCGTGCCAAGACGGATTTCCTCTCCCTGCGCATCCCTGGCCTCTCCGGATGGGGTGAGCCCCCGGGAGATGTCATGAGCGTCTCCCTGGAGGGCAGGAAGTACCTGGTCATCCCGGGGATCCTTTTGGGCAACGTCTTTGTTGGCCCGGAACCCTTGCGGGCAAGGGAGGTTAACCAGGCCTCCGCTTTCCTTCACAGCCCTCTCGTGCCTCCGCATCATCAATACCTAGCCTGGTATGCCTGGGTCAACAGCGTCTTCGGAGCCCACGCCAAGGTCCATGTGGGAAGGCACGCCACCTACGAGTGGCTGCCCAGGAAGCAGGTGGCCCTTTCCGTCTTCGACTACTCAGACATCGTGGTCGGGGGCGTGCCTTCCATTTATCTGTACATCGTGGACGGGGTGGGCGAGGGACTACAGGCCAAAAGGAGGGGAATGGCAGTGATCGTGGACCACCTCACCCCTCCCATGGTACTCACCGAGCTGTACGGTGGTTTTCTCGAGCTCAAGGCCCTGGTGGAGGATTACCAGTTGGCGGCGATGGCGGGAAACCAGGCCATGACGGCCGAATATGCTGACGCCATCAGATCCAAGGTTCGGGGGCTTCATCTGGAGGGGGAGTTGGGGGTGGACGTGGACGCCGTGGAAGGCGAGCACCTGGTGGAGGCGGTGGAGGATTATCTGCGTCTCATCATGAACACCCTCCTCCCCTATGGCCTCCATACCGTGGGTCAGCCTTGGAGTCCGCAGGAGGTGGCGCTTCTTTCCCTCTCCATGGTCTCGTCGGACGGCGGTCCCTCCAATCCCTGTCTCCAGCGCCTGGTGGCGCAGTCTTTGGGGTGGGATTACGACCGACTCACCCTCACCCAAGCCGAGAGGGTGAACGAACTGGCCCTGGACATGGTGCGGAGACTGGTCTCCGGCGAGACAAGCTTGAACGACCTGACCTCGGACTACCGAACGAGAGAAAAACTGGCCGAGGCTCATGGACACGCCAACAGGATCATCGCCAGTTTCAGCCAGGAGATGGCCGCTCTTTTGGAGGCCCTCGATGGGAAATTCGTTTCTCCTGCCACCGGCAACGACCCGGTGAGGAACCCCAGCGCCCTTCCCACGGGGAGGAACTTTTATTCCACTTCCGAGCAATTGCTCCCCACGGCCGTGGCGTGGGACCTGGGCAAGAGGATGGCGGACCTGGCCTTGGCTCGATCAGGGCGCATGCCCGAGAAGGTGGCCGCGGTGGTATGGTGCGTGGAGACGGTGAGGGACAGCGGCACCATGGTCTCCTTCGTCCTCAGGATGTTGGGGGTGGAACCGGAGAGGACCTCCAGCTGGCTGCGGGGTGGTTCGGTGGGCCGCATGGTGGCCACGCCCCTTTCCAACCTCCTGGCAGACCTCAACGCGGTGAGGGCTTCCCTCGGCCTTCCCCCCGCGCAGTCCAGGCCCCGGGTGGACGTGGTGATCACCACCAGCGGCCTCTTCCGGGACCTGTTCCCCCGATTGTTGGTGAACCTGGACCGGGCGGTGAGAGTGGCCGTGGCCTCCTCCTACCACGTCATATTGGCCCTATATCCATCCCTGGGCGGGCCTCTGGACGCTCTCCTCTCGGTCTTGGTGGAGGCCCAGTACACCAACTTCCGAGGAAGTGACCCCCTGGAGCTCAACAGCGTGGCCAGGCATTGGGTGGAGACCGTTCTGGACCTGCTCAATCAGGGATTTAGGGGCGACTTGGCGGGAGAGCTGGCCGCGGTGAGGATATTCGCTCCCCCGGTGGGGGACTACGGAGCTGGTATAAGCCATTTGGTGGAGGAGCCCTGGTCCTGGGAGAGCCGGGAACAGCTGGCCGACGCCTATTTGCTGCGGATGGGATACGCCTATTCCGAGAGGCTTTGGGGGAGCGTGACCACGGATATCTTCCGCAGGGCACTCCAGGGGGTGGAGCAGGCCTTCCACAGCCGCAGCACCAACCTATACGGTGTGGTGGATAACGACGACTACTTCGACTACTTCGGCGGCCTGTTCCTGGCCTTGGAACGGGTGAACGGCTCTTCTCCCGGGATGAGCGTGCTCCACTACGCCAACCCCGCCCAGGCAGCGGTGGTTCCCCTGGCCTCCTTTCTGGGTCGGGAACTCCGGACCCGCTATTTCAATCCCCAGTGGATCCAGGGGATGATGCAGGAGGGATATTCGGGGGCCAGGACCATAGCCAATAAGTTCGTGAGCTATCTTTGGGGATGGGAGGTCACGGTGCCCGGGATGGTCTCCGACTGGATGTGGGAGGAGGTGGTTAACGTCTACATAGAGGACAAGTACGGCCTGGGAATCCTCTCTTGGCTTTCCGAAGGGCCCAAGGCCTACTGTCTGGCGGAGCTTGCCGGGACTCTCCTCACCGCGATCCACAAAGGTTTCTGGAACCCCGATGAGGGGCTTTTGGGACGCCTGGCGGAGCTATGGGGAAGAACCGTGGCACAGCACGGGGTGGGCTGCGGGGCCTTCAGCTGTGGCTACATGGATATGTTCCGCTGGGCCCTGCGATACATGGACCAGAACCTGGCGCGGGAGGTACATCGCCGCGTCCTGGCGGCCACCGGCAGGGCTTTGTTGGAGGACATCCTCCAGGAATTGGAGTCATCGGCGGAGGAGCCGCCAGTTCCAGGGTCTGAGGTTCCGGCTCAGCCCGGGGAACAGCCCGAACGTCCGCAATCCGGTGAGGAGGCTTCCTCGCCGGGTGCCCCGCTGCCCCCCAGTGTGAAGCCCGCGGAGGGGCGCCCCGTGGGCGATAGCCAAGAGCTTGCCTCTCCATCTCGCGATTCTCTGGGTCACGCCCCTGCGCCCGATCCGGGAGGGCCCGCGGCCCCCCGGCCGCATGCGCCGGCAGCCTCATTCCTTTCTCTTTTCTCTCTGGGAGAGGCAATGAAAGGTTCGCAAGAGCCATCCGAGGATTTCTCGCCCTCAGAATCCGAGGGAGAGAGGGAGAGGGTCCGTGCCTTCCAGGTGGAGGAGGAAAGGGAGGGCTCAGGAGCGAGCCTGGCCTTGCTGCTGGCTTTGGTAGTGGCGGCCTTTGCGTTGGTGGGACTGGGAGGATATCTATTGGCGGGAAAGAGGCGCTTGTGATGCCGGAAAACTGCTGGGAAAGGTCGGCTTGACACCCGCTTGGACCAGCCCTAATATTTAGATTTGTTGTGCGTGTCTCCGGGCCCTGCCCGAAGAAAAGCCCAGGGAGCGAGCGGGAAGATGAAGACCTACAGCGTCAAAAGAGCCGATATCGAAAGAAAATGGTACCTGGTGGACGCCGAGGGAGCCACCCTGGGAAGGCTAGCCTCTGAGGTGGCCAGGATACTGCGGGGCAAGCACAAGCCCATCTTCACGTACCATATGGACGTGGGAGACCACGTGATAGTGGTGAACGCCTCCAAGGTCCAGCTCACCAGCGACAAGGCCCGGAAAAAGATATACTACCGTCATTCCGGCTACCCTGGGGGCATCAGGTCGATACCTTACGAAGAGCTCCTCAAGACCAAGCCGGAGTTCGTCGTTCAGAAGGCGGTCAGGGGGATGCTGCCCAAGAACCGGCTGGGCAGGGCTATGATCAAGAAACTTCACGTGTACGCGGGACCTCAGCACCCCCATCAGGCCCAGAAGCCGGAGAGATTGGAGTTGGGAGACTGACTGGAGGGCATAAGCCCGGAATGAGTAAAGAAAGCGGAAGGTGGGTGAAGGATTTTGCCGGAACCACTGGGATATGGGACTGGCCGGCGCAAGGAGGCCGTGGCTCGGGTGTGGCTTTACCCCGGTGAGGGGGAGTTCGACATAAACGGCAGGACTCTGGAGGAATACTTCCCCAGGGAGACCTTGCGCGCCCAGATATTGAAGACCTTGGAAGTGGCAGGTGCCCTGGGAAGATATAAGGTCCGGGCCACCATAAAAGGGGGAGGCATATCCGGCCAAGCGGGAGCCCTGTCTTTGGGGATAGCCCGGGCCCTGGTGGACGTGGACGAGACCCTGCGGCCGGAGCTCAAGAAGGCGGGGTTCTTACGGCGCGATCCCCGCATGAAGGAACGGAAGAAGTACGGCCTCAAGAAGGCTCGCAAGCGGCCTCAGTTCTCCAAGCGTTGAGCGAGGTTTTGGCGAGCGAAGACACCCTTCAGGGGTTTACGAGGGTGGGGCCACGGAGGTGGCCCCACCGCTTTTGTGGAAGTGCTTTTTGGGAGGTGCAACAGGGCCCAAGTGCCTCGTCGGGGTCCTTTCTGGATGGGGCAGGACTTCTTCGGGGGTTGCAGGAAAGGGGGGACGGACTGGTCTTTCTGAAGGGGATGGGTTCCGGGGCAAGACGGGGCCCCTTGAGATATCGTTATACTTCCTTTGCCCAAGGCTCACATCGCTGGGTGGCGCCTTCTCCACTGAGAGGGAGCTGGACGCAGGCGTTGAAGGGGCCGAGGATGCGATGATATAGTCCATCTGGAAATCTGGAGGGGGATATGGAATCCAAGACTGGATCGAGCCCTCGACTTTTCGGCACCGACGGCATCAGGGGGACGGCCAACCGAGAGCTCACCCCCGAGCTGGCCATGAGGGTGGGGTGGGCGGCGGCCGCCCTTTTGGGCGAGGACGGTTCCTCGCCCTTGTTTTTGATAGGGAAGGACACCAGGCTCTCCGGCGACATGCTGGAGGCCGCCCTGGTGGCGGGGATCTGCTCGGCCGGGGGCACTTGTCGCAGGCTGGGGATCTTGCCCACGCCCGCTGTGGCCTATCTCACGAGGAAATTGGGAGCGGATGCAGGTGTCATGGTTTCGGCCTCCCACAATCCCGCGGAGGACAACGGCATCAAGTTCTTCGACTCCCGAGGCTTCAAACTCCCCGATCCCATGGAGGAGAGGATCGAGTCATTGGTGCTTAACGGCAGGGAGGCGGAGAGGCCGGGGGGCACCGAGGTGGGCTGCGTGGAAGAGATGGAGGAGGCCCAGGAGGAATACCTCGACTTCCTGCTGAGCCTGATCTCCCAGGATCTAGCCCGGTTCCGCATCGTGGTGGACTGTGCCCATGGTGCCGCCTACCGGTTGGCTCCCCGGATGCTCCGGGAGGCGGGGGCGGAGGTGGTGGCCATCAACGCCGACCCCGACGGCACCAACATCAACCTGAAATGTGGGGCCACCTCACCCGGTGCGTTGAGGAAAGCGGTATTGGAGCACCGGGCGCACCTGGGGCTGGCTTTCGACGGCGACGCCGACCGCCTCATCGCGGTGGACGAAAGGGGCGACTTGGTAGACGGGGACCAGATCATGGCCATCTGTGCGGTGCGCATGAAAGACAGAGGCACCCTCAAGCGCAACCGAGTGGTGGTGACGGTCATGAGCAATCTGGGCTTCCATCGTGCCATGCGTCGAGAGGGGATAGGGGTGCTGATCACCCAGGTGGGCGACCGATACGTGTTGGAGAAGATGTTGGAGGAGGACCTTAACCTGGGGGGCGAGCAGTCGGGACACATCATTTTCCTAGACACCTGCACCACGGGCGATGGGCTAGTGGCGGCGGCGCATCTGTTAGAGGCCCTGGGCGAGGCGAGGGAGCCCCTCTCCAACCTGGCTGGCATAGTGGAGAAGGTCCCCCAGTATCTGATCAACGTCCCAGTGCGAAGGAAAGAGCGCCTGGCGGAGTGCGGCCGCCTACAGGTGAGAATAAAGGAATGGGAAGAGGTGCTGGGGGAGGAGGGAAGGATCTTGGTGAGGCCCTCCGGCACTGAACCGGTAGTGAGGGTGATGGTGGAGGATCTGGACGCCGAAAGGGGAAAGAGGGTGGCCGAAGAACTGGCCGCTCTGGTGGAACGGGAGTTGAACTGAGCCTTGTGCGGCATCATAGGATATGTGGGTCCCCGGCCCCTAAAGGAGACCCTTTTCCGGGGACTGAGACGGCTGGAATATCGGGGTTACGATTCCGCGGGGTTGGCCATCCTCGTGGGCAACCGGTTAGAGGTGCTCAAGAGGAAAGGAAACCTGGAATCCCTGGCGAGGAGGCTTTCCTCCTTGCCCGATGACGGCACCGCAGGGATCGGGCACACCCGATGGGCCACTCACGGTCCTCCCTCCACCGTCAATGCCCACCCCCATATGGACTGCAGGGGCGAGATCGCCGTGGTGCACAACGGCATCATCGAGAACTTCGACGTCCTGCGGGAAGAGCTGCGGGCCAGGGGCCATGAGCTCCGTTCCCAGACCGACTCCGAGGTGCTGGCCCATCTGGTGGAGGAGAACTACCGGGGCGACCTCCTGGAGGCGGTGAGGGAGGCGGTGAAGAGGGTGAGGGGCACTTACGCCCTGGTGGCCATGACAAGCCGGGAGCCGGGAGTCTTGGTGGGGGCTCGTTGGGACAGCCCCCTGCTGCTGGGGCTGGGGGAAGGAGAGATGTTCCTGGCCTCCTCCTCCACCGCCTTTTTGGACGCCACCCGAAGGGCAGTGGGCCTGGAGAACGGTGACTCGGTGCGGGTGACCAAGGATGGCTTCCTCCTTCTGGACAGGGAGGGACGGCCGGTGGAGAGGGAGGCGGTGGAACTGCCCTACGACGTCACCTCCATCGAGAAGGGCGGCTACGAGGACTTCATGCTCAAGGAGATCTACGAGCAGCCTCAAGCTTGGAGGGACACCCTCAGGGGTCGCCTGAGGCCTGACGGGCGTATACATTTCGAGGAAATGAACCCCGCCTTCCAAGTAGAGGAAGTCAGGCGCATCATCTTCGTGGCCTGCGGGACTTCTTATCATGCCTCCCTGTTGGGCAGGTACGTGATAGAGACGTGGATGGACGTGCCCGTGGAGGTGGACATAGCCAGTGAGTTCCTCTACCGGGAGCCCAAGTTGGATCACTCCTGTTTGGTGGTGGCGGTGAGCCAGTCGGGAGAGACCATGGATACCATGACCGCCGTGCGCTGGGCACAGAGATGCGGCGCGCCCACCCTGAGCATCGTCAACGTGATGGGGAGTATGATGGCCCGGGAGAGCGACGCGGTTATATACACCCGAGCCGGCCCCGAGATAGGGGTGGCCGCCACCAAGACCTTCACCGCTCAGATCGCCGCCATCTATCTCCTCGGCCTCTATCTGGGCCAACAGAAGGGACTTTTGGAATCTTCCTTCGTCACGGAGACCTTCAGGGAATTGGAAAGCCTCACGGATTCCTTGGAGGAGGTGCTCAAAGACACCGAGGAGGTGGAGCAGGCCGCCGACCGATACTGCCGCTGCGAGGACTTCCTCTTCCTTGGCCGCAACATCAACTATCCCATGGCCATGGAGGGGGCTTTGAAGCTCAAGGAGATATCCTACATCCACGCCGAGGGATACCCGGCGGGGGAGATGAAGCACGGACCCATCGCCCTTCTCCACCCTGGGTTTCCGGTGGTCATCCTCATCCCTCACGACTCGGTCTACGAAAAGACCCGGGCCAACGTGGAGGAGGTGAAGGCCCGGGGGGCACCGG
>JACVJK010000083.1 GCA_015711955.1 Actinomycetota bacterium
TTTCAAATCACGGGACCGCGCCGGGGCAATATATCGACCTCGGTGACAAGATAGTGATACTGCTACCAGGAGTGCCCTCGGAGCTTCAGGACATGATGCGACAAGAGATCCTGCCACGGCTGACCTTCTCTCTTGCCTTGGAGGACAAGCAAAAGGCCTGGGATAGAAAGGTCCTGAAGGTTGTGGGAAAACCGGAGTCCGAGGTGGCGTCCAAAGTATCCGGGATCGTTGCCACCTTTCCCCATGTCAAAGTATCATACCGCGCAACTCCCGGAGTCATCGAGGTGACTCTGAAGGCAAGGGGTGGGATCCCCGAGGATCTCTTGGAGGCCATCCGCAGGGAAATGGGCCCCTCTTTGTTTACCGAGGAGGGAAAATGTCTGGAGGAGGTATTGGGATCTCTGCTTAGGGACAATCGCCTCACCTTATCGGTGGCAGAGTCCTGTACCGGTGGCATGTTGGGAGAGCGAATAACCCGCGTGCCTGGCAGCTCCGATTATTTCCTGGGAGGAGTGGTCACCTACACTTATAGGGCCAAATCGGAAATCCTTGGGGTGCCCATCTCTCTGCTGGAGGAGAGGGGGGCGGTTAACGAAGAGGTGGCGCTGGGCATGGCCCGCGGCGCCCGCGAGCTTTTTCGTTCCCATATAGCCCTCTCCGTAACCGGAGTGGCTGGCCCTGGAACGGGTGGGGAACGGGAACCAGTAGGGACGGTGGTGACCGGCGTGGTCGCCCTGGATGAGGAATGGGCGTTTCGTTATAGATTACCACCCGAAAGGGAGTTGGTGAGGCAGGCGGCAGCCTCCATCACCCTTGCTTCCCTCTTGCTTCACCTGAAAGAAAAGGGATATAGGGGTAGAGCACGATCCTGATCTATGGGTGATAAACGATCCCGGTTTCGGCGAGCTGCTGTCACTTCATGTCTATCGTTGAATGCGTTCGCGAAAGGGCGGTACGGGAGTGATCAAGGTGGGCGAAAATCTGCGTCTTTTCGTGGCTATGGACCTTCCATCCCGGGTGAAGTCAGAAATCGGGGAAATAATGGTTTCCTTAGTGGAGAGATATCCCGGTGTACGCTGGGTAAAGGCGGAAAACCTCCATTTGACCCTCAAATTCCTCGGACATGTGGAATCGTCGAAAGTCGGTGGCCTCTGCAGTGCTTTGGAAGAGGTGTGTAGCGAGGCGCGACCGTTTCGCCTACGTGTGAGCGGTTGCGGTGCCTTTCCTCACCAGGGAAGGGGGCGAGTGTTTTGGTTGGGCTTGGGGGGAGAGGTTAATGAGGCGGTGGAGCTGGCCGGAAGGATCGACAGGAAGTTGGAAGGACTCGACTTTGCGCGTGAAGAGAGACCTTTTCGACCCCACGTTACCTTGGGAAGGATGAAGAGGCCCATGCCATGCCAAGATCTGGTGGAAGATTGGACTGTTTTCCTCCAGAAGATAGGTACCATGGAATTCGAGGTCGTCGAGGCAGTTCTCTTCCAAAGCATCCTGAGGAAGGAAGGCCCCACATATTTGCCGTTGAAAGCTTTTTCTTTTAAGGGGGTTTAGCAAATGGATAAGAGATTGCAGTTGGCCCCCTCGGTGCTCAACGCCGACCTCTCGGACCTCAGGAAGGTGGTGGAGGTGGTGGAAGACGTTGCTGACTTGCTACACCTGGATGTCATGGACGGGGTCTTCGTCCCCAATCTCACTTTCGGGCCTCTGGTGGTCAAGGCCTTTCGGAGGGTGACCGACCTCCCTTTGGACGTGCATCTCATGATATCCCGGCCAGGGCTTTTCATTCCCAGGTTTTTGGAGGCGGGAGCTGACTGGATATCCTTTCACCTGGAGGCGGTTTCTAGCCGAGAGGAGATCAGGCAATTGATAGACGTCATCAAAAACTCAGGTAAAAAAGCAGGCTTGGTGATAAATCCGGAAACCCCGGCGGATGGGCTGTTGCCCTTTTTGGACAGCGTCGATTTCGTGTTGGTGATGACGGTCAGCCCCGGGTTCGGCGGTCAAAACATGGTACCCGAGGCCCTCGATAAAGTGAGGGCCATAAAAAAAGCGGCACGCGCGCGGGGAAGAGATCTGATGGTAGAAGTGGACGGTGGCATCAACGAGGACAACCTGAGGATGGTCGCAGAGGCGGGGACCGATGTGTTGGTGATAGGATCCGCCATTTATGCGGCCCCGAAACCCCGTGAGGTCGCCGAAAGGTTGAGGGGTGCGTTGGATTTGCTTTCCACCTGGAAATGTCGAAAGGAAACCTAATGGCCCGAGGGATTAGCGGACAAACCAAAGATTTTGCCCTTTGAAGATGGCCTCCTGACTCCCGTCGGTCATGGACAGCCGCACTGGGTATCCCTATAATCTTCCTGGAAGGTCTTCGGGGCAGGGTGAAATTCCCGACCGGCGGTGACAGTCCGCGAGCCTTGAGGCAGAACCGGTGGAATTCCGGTACCGACGGTGAAAGTCCGGATGGGAGAAGGCCTTTAGGCGTGAGGTAGCGCCGGGCTGACTCCCGGCGCGGTCTTTTTTCCGCGTCACTATTTCCCTCCCCGACTGGACGGCTTTTCGGGAAACGATGCGAGAGGATCGTGCGTTCATGAGGATCGCTTTGAGGCTGGCTCGCCTGGGGGCGGGGATGACCCACCCCAACCCCATGGTGGGAGCCGTCGTGGTCAAGGATGGACAGATAGTGGGCAAGGGATTTCACCGGGGTCCGGGGACTCCCCATGCGGAGGCGGTCGCCCTGGCCGAGGCTGGGAGACGAGCTGAAGGTTCCACCCTCTACGTCAATTTGGAGCCCTGCAATCACCATGGCAGGACGCCTCCATGCACGGAAGAGATCCTATCCCGAGGTGTTTCAAGGGTGGTGATGGCCATGAGGGACCCCAATCCCCATGTAAGGGGAGGGGGAATGGAGCGTCTAAGAGAGGCAGGTCTGAGGGTAGAGGAAGGTATCCTGAGGGAACAGGCCGTGGAACTCAACCGTTTTTACCTCAGCCTAGTCTTGCGAGGCAGGCCCTGGGTGACCCTGAAGATGGCCTGTACCGCCGATGGGAGGGCGGCAGGGCCCGATGGGAGGTCTAAATGGATAAGCGGCGAGGAGGCGAGGCGAGCGGTTCATCGCATGAGGAGGGAGTCGGATGCGGTTATGGTGGGCTCCGGGACCGTAATTTGCGATGATCCGGAACTCACCGTGAGAATGGTTCCTTTAGATGGGGCAAAAGCACCTCTGCGAGTGGTAGTAGACTCAAGGCTCCGCGTTTCGCCAGATAGAAGAATTTTCAACCCCGCAGAGCCCCCGGTTCTGGTGGCGGTTTCCAAGGATCACGACCGGAATAGGTCATCTCTCCTCCGTAAGAGTGGAGTGGAGATAGTGGAATGCGGTGAGGGAGACGCGGTGGATCTTCGCAAGCTTTTGAGCCTTTTGGGAGAAAGGGGCGTTGCCCATTTGCTGGTGGAGGGAGGACCGATGTTGGCAGGATCCCTCATCCGAGAGGGCCTAGTGGACGAATTGGTGGTCTTCATGGCCCCCTTGCTGGTAGGTTCCGATGAGGCGCCTGCGTGGGTGAGGGGAATGAATACTCCGTCCCTTTCCCAGGCGATCCGCCTTAGGTGGGTGGAGATGAAAAAGTCCGGCGAGGACCTGATGCTGAGGGCCAGGCCCTTGGATGGATGGGATCCCCATCATTGAGGGGTGCTCGGGAAAATCAATTGTCCCCGAAAAATTAAACGTGGGTAAAAAGTGTAGGGAGAACACTGCTGGGACCATGGAGGATTGAGAGAGTGTTCACCGGTTTGGTAGAGGAAGTGGGAATCGCAAGGGATTTTCGTCCCCATGATGGCGGCTTTCTCGTTTCGGTGGAATGTCACGAGATCCTCGAGGACCTCAAGGCGGGGGATTCTATAAGCGTGAACGGCGCCTGTCTGACCGTGGTGGATGTGTGGTCAAATGGTTTTTCCGCCCATGTCTCACGAGAGACCCACGAAAGGACCAACTTGAGATGGGTCCGCCCAGGCTCGCCGCTCAACTTGGAAAGGGCGTTACGGATGGATTCCCGCCTGGGCGGGCATTTGGTGACCGGCCACGTGGATGGCGTGGGTGTTGTGCGCGAGGTTAGGAAGCGAGGCGAATATTTGGAGATTGGGTTTCGCTGCCCTCCAGAAGTGCGTAAATACCTGGTGCCCAAGGGCTCAGTCGCGGTTAACGGGGTCAGCCTTACCGTGAATGCGGTGGACGAGGAAGGTTTTTTCGTGGCCCTCATACCTCATACCTTGAAAGAGACCAACCTCTCCCGCCTGAGGGTAGGGGATCCCGTGAACCTGGAAGCGGACATTTTGGGGAAATATGTCTTCCGCTACTTGGACACGAAAGGGTCTCAAGATCAAGAGATGGGAAACGAAGACGAGGCTTTGATGAGGAAATTGCAGGAAGGAGGGTTCGTGTTTTGATGACGGCCCCTTTCCCTTAAAAGAGGTTTGTCTGCGAGATGATTAGGGGATCGTATGGGATCGGGCAATGCGCCAGATTACGCGGAAGAAGGCGGAGGTGTCTTTCATGGAGAAGGTAAAGAAGGACGAGTCGATCGAAGAGGAGAACCCTTTCGACACCATCGAGGAGGCCATCGAGGAGATTCGCCAGGGAAGGATCATCATCGTGGTGGACGACGAGGACCGGGAGAACGAAGGTGACTTCGTGATGGCGGCAGAGAAGGTCACTCCCGAGGCCATAAATTTCATGGCCAAGTACGGGAGGGGGCTGATATGCATGCCGTGTATCGGTCAGCGTTTGGATGAGCTGAACATATACCCTATGGTCTCCGACAACACCTCCACTCACGAGACCGCCTTCATGGTCTCCATAGGGGCCAAGGGCAAGATAACCACGGGGATTTCCGCTCATGACCGGGCGGCCACCATCAGAGCTGTGGTGGACCCCGCCACCCGACCCGAGGACATCTGTAAGCCCGGCCACGTTTTTCCCTTGAGGGCTCGCGAAGGAGGGGTCCTACGTCGCGCAGGGCACACCGAGGCGGCAGTGGACCTGGCCAGGTTGGCGGGACTTTTCCCGGCTGGTGTTATCTGCGAGATCATGAACGAGGACGGAACCATGGCACGGGTGCCACAGTTGGTAGAGATAAAGAGGCGCTTCGGCCTCAAGATGGTCACCATCGAGGACCTCATCCGTTATCGTAGCAGGACGGAAAAGCTGGTCAAAAGGGTGGTGGAGGTGAGTCTCCCCACCGTTTACGGTGATTTCCGGGGGGTGCTTTACCAAGCCCTAACCGACAACCGACATCACTTAGCCCTGGTCAAAGGTGAGGTGGAAGGCAAAGAAAACGTCCTGGTAAGAGTACATTCGGAGTGCCTTACCGGCGATGTATTCGGTTCCTTGCGCTGCGATTGTGGCAATCAGCTCCGCATGGCCCTGCAGAAGATCCAAGAGGAAGGGATGGGCGTGTTCTTGTACATCCTCGGTCACGAGGGCCGCGGAATAGGATTGCCTCACAAATTGATGGCCTACAAGTTGCAAGAAGAGGGGAAAGACACGGTGGAAGCAAACCTCGAATTGGGGTTTCCGCCGGACGCGAGAGATTATGGCATAGGAGCTCAAATCCTGAGGGATTTGGGGCTTTCCACCATCCGACTGATGACCAACAATCCTGCCAAGAGGGTGGGTTTAGAGGGTTTCGGCCTCAAGGTGGTGGAGAGGGTCCCATTGCAGGCCGAGCCTTGTCGGGAGAACCTGCCCTATCTCAAGGCAAAGAAGGAGAAGTTAAATCATATCCTGGAGATATAAAGGGAAATAAAGGTAGAGAGTGGGACCGTTTTATCGGAAGGGATGGTTGGAGCGCATGGGAAAGGAGACATCATGGCCACTTTTGAGGGGAATTTAATAGCCAGAGGTCTGAGGATAGCCGTGGTGGTGAGCCGCTTCAACGAGTTCATAAGCGTAAGACTGCTGGAGGGTGCCCTTGATGCCCTGAAGCGCCATGACGCGGACATGGAGAGCGTTGATGTGGCTTGGGTCCCCGGTTCCTTTGAAATCCCTCTGGCCGCGGCCAGGATGGCCGAAAGTGGACGATATGACGCGGTGATTTGCTTGGGGGCGATTATTAGGGGTTCCACCCCCCATTTCGATTACGTGGCAGCGGAGACGGCAAAAGGTATAGCCCGCGTGGCCCTGGAAAGCAAGGTTCCCGTGGCCTTTGGAATCATCACCGCCGATACCTTGGAGCAGGCAGTAGAAAGGGCGGGGGCAAAGCAGGGCAACAAGGGGTGGCAAGCGGCTCTCTCTGCGGTGGAGATGGCCAACCTCCTCAGGGCCCTCCCGTCGTGAGGTGGACTGGAATTGATAATAGGATGATTTTTCCTCGGTATCCGGGAAAGCAAAACGCGAGGGGCTTGTCGACCTTCTGTATCGATGGCTTTGTCCCTCCTTGGGGAAAGAGGAGGTAAAACTGGTGTTGAGGAGGCGTGTTTCACTTCTTCATCGTTACCCATGATACTAGGGCTTTCGTTTTTCGTTTGCCGTGCCTTTATAGGTGTTGTCTGGCCGTTATTGAGCGAATGAATTCACTCACGATGACGATGTGGGTTAAGGGGAAAACTCCCGATAGCGGGAGGAGGGCTCTGTCACGCCACTGGTGGACATCCTCAGGGTAGACGTTAAACTTACCCCACGACAGCTCGAGCACCTCTTGTGGCCTCGGTTCAAGGCACGTCATCCGCATGTCGATAAAACTTTTGAGAACCGCTGATCTGGACGGCAAGCGGTCCCAGCACGAGCGTGCCGAGGTGGAGGTGCCCCCCTTGTACAGGGAGATCATGCAGGGCGGTGTCCACGATATCCCGGAACCTCGAGTCAAGAGAAAACACCGGGTGTTGGTGGTGGACGACGACCCAGTCATCCGTGAGCTGATACGGGAGACCCTTAACCACGATAGCTTCCACGTTTTGGAGGCCTGCAACGGTGTGGAGGGCATGAGAATTTGCGCGGAACAGAAGCCAGATTTGGTGATATTGGACATCATGATGCCGGGAAAAGATGGCTTAGAAGTGCTGAGGAAGCTGCGAGAGGACACTTTCACCAGCCATATCCCCATAATCCTCCTCACCGCCCGGGGTATGGTGGAAGACAAGGTCAGGGGCTTGGAGACGGGAGCCGACGACTACATAACCAAACCCTTTGACCCGCTGGAGCTTGAGGCGCGGGTCATGATGCACATCCGCCGTTACATTAGGGACAGTGAGGCCAGCCCACTAACTGGCCTTCCCGGAAACCGCGCTATCGAAGAGAACATCGTCGACAGAATCAGAAGGGGAACGAAGTTCGCCGTGGCCTACGTGGACTTGGACGACTTCAAGGCCTACAACGACAAATACGGTTTCCACCGGGGCAGCGAAGTCATCAAGATGACGGCCCGTTGCATTGTGGAGGCGGTGGAGAAATACGGCGATGAAACCGATTTCATTGGCCACATCGGGGGTGACGACTTCATAGTGGTCACCGACATGGTGAAGGCGCACCTTATCTGCCAGGAGACTATTAGGCTCTTCGACACCAGGATTCCCGCCTTTTACGACCTTGAAGATCGAGAGAGGGGATTCATAGTTAGCCGCGAAAGGAGTGGCAAGATCTCCCGTTTCCCCATCATGACCCTTTCCATCGCCGTGGTGCACAACACCTACCGGGTGATCGACCATCCCGGAAAAGTAGCCCAGATAGCCGCGGAGTTGAAGAAATACGCTAAGTCCTTGAGGGGCAGTGTCTACGTTTTCGACCGAAGACGGAGTGGTTGATGGGATGGCGATGCCCGAAAAGTCTCCTGCCGGACGAACCTCTGAACGCCAGAGACATTACCGACCTTCCGGCAACAGCTTTCGAGTGCTTCTCAGTTCCACCAGTTTCGTGGCTTCTTTTTTTTGGCTGGCGGTGGTCTTGTCCTCCATGCTCTTCGTGTTTCCCTATTCCGAGAACCTGGACTCCCCGGCCTTTTACCTGTTCTTAGGAATCACCGTTTTGGTGTTTTTTGGTTATAGGTATTTTCCTTACCACGGTTATTTCCCGCTGGGATACATAACTCTCCTTTTTGCCACCGATGCCTTGATAGCCCTTATGGTCTACCTTGCGGGCGAAGGGGGAAGTTACCTGGCGTGGCTTTATCCTTGCGTTCTGCTGTTTTCTTCCGCATACCTGGAGTGGTGGGGCACGGTTTTGGTGAGCTTGGGGACCGCAGCGGCCTTTGTTGCCCCAATTTTCTACCAGGAAATGTCACCTACCGCCATAAAGGGCATGTTCGTGGCGGTACCCTCCTTTTTTCTGGTAGCCATGGGCGGCCATTTCCTCATGAGAAAAGCAAGGGAAGAGGAGCGGGAGAAGCTGATGCTCACCGAGCTTTATTCCCGCGCTGACTCCCATCGGCGAGAGCTGACCGCGCTCTACACCGTATCGGTCAAGCTCGCCGCCACCCTGAGCGAGGAGGATATCTTAGACATCGTGACCGAGAAGGTGCGCGAGTTGGTGAGCCATGATGCCATGCTGCTCTGTG
>JACVJK010000084.1 GCA_015711955.1 Actinomycetota bacterium
AGGGAACAATGGTTCTAGGTCAAAGGATCCGGGGAAGGAATTCGGCGGGGCTTTCGTATCGAGGGACCGAAAGGACGACGCGCGCCCGACAGTAAGCCCTGACGCGATGCGGATTGCCGCTGTTGCTCCCAAGTCGGCTCCTTCCCTTATTGCGTACCTTGTTTCGAACCTGACTGCTTATCGTTTCCTGTACATGAAAGCTTTTTCGGCTAAAATCAAGATATTATAAAACCAAGTTTGGGCCACTTGTATACCCTTTCCGACCTATTCGCTTAACACGCAACCATGGGAAAAACGTGCACCGATTAATACCCACCGTTTAATACTTGCCGCGGCTCACCGTGACGCCAACACTCCCAGCGGATTCACCCATGAGACCTTGGCTTCACAGTTTTTCCCGCGTAAAATTCCCTTATCTGGGCCTTGGGCCTCTGGGTCCGGGAACCCCATCGTCTCTTCCCTCGTTCACCCCCATATCCCGTGAGCGACCCAACCCTAAACGAGTCCCTGAAAGGCCCGTCATTTCCCCGCTGGCGGGTATGATGTATCCTTTTCCCGGCGGAGGACCTTAACCTACCGCAACATACGGGAGGGGGCTTTCCGGATAAAAGACCCCCGGAGGAGAAGGGGTTCTGATGCGGCTCGGGGGAGCCGATTGGGGCGCGAGGGAAGAGGATTTGCTTGACCGGCGGTGATGATATGCACGAGATGGCGGTGACCGAGAGCATAGCCTCCATATGCCTGAAACATGCCGAAAGGCACGGTGCCAGGAAGGTTCTACAGGTCAACATCCGCTTGGGCGAACTCACCGGGATCGTGGATCGCTACGTGGTTTTCTATTGGGACGTGGTCACCAAGGACACCATAGCGGAGGGAGCAAAGCTGAACTTCACCAAGGTGCCGGTGAGAGCCCGCTGTCAGCGATGCGGTGACGAGTATCCGGTGGGAGAGGAACTGGACCTGACCTGCCCCCACTGCGGGGAGTTGGACTCGGAGATCGTATCGGGAAAGGAGTTCACGGTAGAATCCATCGAGATAGAGTGAGAGGCAGGTTGAATCCCTTAGCTGCGGGGTAAGGGAAAAGATCTATCGGCCTACAAGCGCCTGCCAAAAGGATCGATTTAAGGTCATGAGGGATTTTCGCTGGTTCAAGGCCGGTCTCTGGCTTTGCCGGGTCGACAGCAAGGATTGAGCTTAAAAATCGCGCTCAGGAGAGGAAAATAGAGCGGAAAGCCGTGAAATTCGCTTTCCATCGGATGGGTTTCGCTAAGGTACGGGTGAGGAGCGGGCTAAAACGACCGCTTCTGTCGAGGTTTAGCCCCGATCGAGGTCACAGGAGGACGGCGCTTTGGAAGTCAAGGTCCTTGAGGGTGTCTTCGACGCAAACCGAAAGAAGGCGGAGGAGAACCGGGAATTATTCCGAAGACACGGTCTGCTGGCCATCAACCTCATGGCATCACCGGGCGCTGGAAAGACCTCCCTAATCGAACGCACCGTCGCCCTGCTCAAGGACAGGGTACGGGTAGGGGTCATCGAAGGGGACATCGCGTCCACCGTGGACGCGGAAAAGGTCAAGGCCCACGGAATACCGGTGGTGCAGATAAACACCGGAGGGGCGTGTCATCTCGACGCCGCCATGATCCATCAGGCCCTGGACCACCTCCCCCTCCCGGAGCTGGAGCTTCTTATCATCGAGAACGTGGGCAACTTGGTCTGTCCCGCTGAGTTCGACCTGGGAGAGTCCCTCAAGGTCACCATCCTCTCTGTGGCGGAGGGCCACGACAAACCCCTCAAATATCCGCTCATCTTCACTCAAACCGATGCCTTGGTCCTCAACAAGATAGACCTTTTGGGGATGAGCGATTTCGACCTCGACGTCCTGAGGCGGACGGTCCTCACCATGAACCCCGACGTGGCCATCTTCGAGTTGAGCTGCCGCACCGGCCAGGGACTTGAAAGCTGGGCTGGATGGCTGGAGGGGATGGTCCGCAGGGTTAAAAGTCGCCCGTGATCCCCCGAGGAGGGTGGCCCAGGATGATCTAAATGCCATTCGGTCAGAGGCCCCGCCCTAAGGGCAAGGGTCGCGATCACCTCCAGAAAAGGACGACCAGCATGACCGCCGAGAAAACCAACCTGTAAAGCACGAAGGGCAGCAACCCCCCTCTCTTCAGCCGGCGCAATAGGTACCGGATGGCAAAAAACCCGGACACAGCGGAAGCCAGAGCACCTATACCCATGGCTTGGAGGTCCGAAGCGGCAAAGCCCTCCGACAGGAGCGTTCTCGCCTCGAAAACGCCTGCCGCCGCCATCACTGGCACCGACATGAGGAAGGCGAAGTCGGCGGCGTCCTCCCGCCTTAGCCCCGCTGCCCGGGCGGTGCAGATGATGGCCCCCGAACGGGAAACCCCCGGGGCCAGGGCCAGGGATTGGGCCAGACCCATGGCCAGAGCCCTCCTCCAGCCCACATCCTCCAAGGTGAGGGAACGAGGACCGTACGCGTCCGCAGCCCAGAGCATGATGCCGAACGCGCCCATGAAAACGGCTATGGCGAAGGGCATGCCCTGCAGCTCCTCTGAGATGTGGGAAAACAAGGCCCCGATGACCAGTGCTGGAAGGGTGGCAAGAATCACCATCCAAGCCAGGCGTGCCTCTTCTTGCGGTCTTTCCCGAGATAGGAGGCACCTCCACCATGCCACAGCCAAAGAGAGGAGGCGCTCGCGGTAATACATGACTACCGCCAGCAACGTTCCAAGATGGAGAGCCACTATGAAAGAGGTCTTAGGTCCACTCCATCCGGTGGCCGTCAGGATGAGGGCTAGATGAGCCGAACTGGATATGGGCCAGAACTCGGTGAGGCCCTGCAGAATCCCGAGGGAAAGGGCGAGGGCGGGACTCACGGAATCCCCTCCCTCATCCCTTCGTGAACCATCCTCTTTTCGAGTTCTTCGGATCTCGCGGCCAGCATGGCCGCCACCTTCACCGCCCTTTCCGGGCTGGTGTAAAGGCACAGGCGTTCCACCAGCCCATCCCCGAAGAGCTCTTCCTCCCTTTGAGGCATACCCACCGTTATGATGGGCTTTCCGGTCATCTCCACCAATTCCACCACCCGGCGACGGAAGGACTCCGCCTGTTCCCTCACCCACTTTCTCCGCTGCTCCACCCCCGACCCATCGTCCTGTATACTGAAGGCCCCGCCAGCGTTGACGCTGCCCAAAGCGATGACCATGTCGAAGGCGGGCGATGACGCCACCAATTCCAGGCATTGCCCGTGGGCCTGCAGGTCGAAGAGCCCCACCAAGTCCACCGGGTTCCCCCGACTCCAGTACGGGGGGAGGATTTCGTCCAACCCACACCGGACCTCCTCCGGGAGAGGTACCACCTCCAACCCGTTTCTCTCGCACAGGTCAGCGGTCACCACACCCCAACCCCCGCCCCAGGTCAGGATGGCCACCCTCCTGCCTTTGGGAAGGGGGAGTTTGACCAAAGCGTCGGAGAAGTCCAGCATCTCCTCGGTAGTCTCCGCCAGGATCATTCCGGACTGGCGAGCCACTCCCCGGAAGACCTCCTCCGAACCCGCAAGGGCGGCGCTGTGGGAAGCCGCGGCCCTTCCTCCGGCCTTTGTCCCTCCCGCTTTGTAGACCACCACCGGCTTTCGCAGGGACACCCGCCTGACCACCTCCATGGTCTCCCTTGGTCTGCGGAATCCCTCCACATAAAGGAGGATCACATCGGTGGCGGAGTCCTCGGCGAAGTAATCCAGGTAATCCAAAAAGTCCAAATCTGCCTGGTTGCCCACGCAGACGAAACGGGAAAACCCCACTCCTCGATACGCACCCCAGCCCAACATCTGGGTTCCCAAATTGCCGCTTTGAGCAGCGAAGGCGATGTGACCGGGTCGAGGCCTCACGGGAGGCATCAAGGCGCAAAGGCTCGCCGGCCCGGAGAAGATCCCCATGGTATTCGGTCCCACCACTCTCATTCCCAGGTCCCGGGCCTTTCTCGCCATTCGCGCTTCCAACTCGGCACCCGCGAGGGAGGCCTCGCTGAAACCCCCCGCTATGGGGATCACCACTCTCACTCCCGCTCGCGCGCAGTCCTCCAGGACCCCCTCCACCTGTCCCGCCGGGAGGGCGATCACCGCCAGGTCCACTTTTCCTCCCGCCTCTTCCAAGGTGCGGTAGAGGGGCAGGCCGTGCAGCGTACCCCCCTTGGGGTTCACCAGTATCAGTTTCCCTTTAAACCCGCCCCGCAAGATGTTGTGAGGGATTATGTAGCCCCACTTACCGAAGCTGGTGGAGGCCCCTATAACCGCCACGCTTTCTGGTTCGAAGAGAGACTTCATGTGTTCCACGTCTTTCCACCTCCACGACGCGATCAAGATGCCAAGTTGACGACTGAGAGGTTGGGCCGGGCTAGTATATGGCTCGAAGGAAGGGCAGTGGCTGTCCTGGAGGCTCAGCGCAGCTCATATATCATCTTGCCCAAGTCCTTTCCTACCCGCAGAAGATGGTCCACTCGAGCCTCCCGACTCGCTACCCACCCGACCAGTTCTGCCTTGAGGCGCTGTATGGTCTCCATTTTGTATACATGAAAAGCCATGAAGTCCTCCAGGGGGACCTGGTTCTCTCGAGAGTAGCCCGTCCGCACCGCCTCCACTTTATCCTTCAAGTCCCGGAAACAACCCACCAGTTGTCTATGTTCTTCCTCCAAGTCTGGGATCACCTTCATTCTCTCCGTATCCTCGAGGTAATCCTCTAAGGTGGCCTTGTCTTCGCTGGCTGCCGCTTGAACCTGCGCGAAGTCAGCTTCCTCGGGAAGGTGGGCCAGCGCGAGGTTCTCCAGGTCTGCCAACATGGGCAATACCGATCGGACGAAACCTATGCCAGCAGCGCTGTCCCCCGTCGTCTTCTCTCCCGCAGCGTAAAAACCCAGGAGGAACTGATGCAACATCGAAGCCTCTACGGGCGGGTCCAACGAGTTGGCGGCAGCATACGATGAACGGAACAGGCCACTCATTCCCTCATACAATTCCTTGAGAAGTTGAAGTTGCCGGTAATCTTGAAGGTCTATGGCCGGGAGTTCCTCCAGGAACTCGCCTATCCCCATCGCCAGCCCGTCGTGAATCTGGGAGATCTCCTTTCGGTATTGGGAAAGGCTGAGGGGACCGTTCCCCTCCTGGCAACCCGAGGCCAGGAACAAAAGGGCTGCTATCGCGGCTACCGCTGCGACATGAGTCGTGAATCTAATGGCCCTCAACGAATCCATCGCCTCTGCTCTTTTAAGCATCTACGTTCCAGGCCACCTCATCTCATGGTCCGGCAAAGGTGACGGGCGCATCCCTTGAGCTCTTTCGGAGGTGGTCGGAACCCTTTCGAGGTGGTCGAGCCCACCGTCAGCAGTGACATTATAAACGGCTCTCGAGAGGTCGTCCTTCCCGGTAATGCTAAAATATCAGCATGCCGCGATGAAAGGTGGTGAAAGGGGATAAAAGAACGCGATATCTACCTAAGGGAGTTCTCCAAGAAGACGGCCAACACCCTTTACAAAGTGCGCATAAGTAAGGGCTTCGTGGATGCCGAGTTCGGAGAGGGTTTTCTGGTGGAGGTATGGGATTACCGCACCAAGAAGCTGGTCTACGGGGAGGCCTTCAAGGACCTGGAAAGAGCCCGCCGCCGCCAGAAAGAGATCCAGTCCGACCTGGACAGCATGACCGTCGAACGATTCCGCCACTCCTATCTTTCTCGGATTAAGTGATAAGCGATGGTATTGGGGGAGTGCGGACATTTCGCGAGCAGCAAGAGGCGTTAGCGAACCCTTCGCCTCCCGGAGCGCTCACCTGGAATCGTGTGGCTCATTTCCGCGGGTCCACGACATTTACGGCCTTCGGTAAAGTCGGAGCATCCTCTGAATCCTGGAAGCCAAGGATCTCCTGACCTCCTCGGGACCCAGGACCTCCACCTCAAGTCCGTACTTGAGGATCTCCCGCTCCAACCAAGAAAGGCTTTCGGACCTTAAGGTACAGACAAGAGCTCCTCCTTCCTCCCTCCGGTCCTGGAAAATGGGCTGCTCTCGGGCCCATTTGGCCAGGCGGGGGGAGAAACGAAGGATGACCCGGGTAGCTTCTTCTCCAAAAGTGGGGAAGGGAAGAATCTCCTCTGACCGATTGGCCCGGGGCAACTGGAAGGTGTCATCGGTGACCCGGTAGGTCCTGATCCTGTCCAACCTGAAGGTCCTCGCCTCGCCCTTTCCTTCGTCCCAAGCCCTCATGTACCAGTGGCCCATCCCGAACACCAAGGAAAGGGGGTAGACTCTCCTCTTGGTCATCTCGTTCCTTCCGTGGACGTAATATTCCATCTCCACCACCCTTCTCTCCTTGGCCGCCGCCGAGAGATCGTCCACCGCCCCCCTCTCCCTGTTCAGATCCGGTACCTCCACGCTATCCTCCGCATCGCTACCTACCACCGGGACGGAAAAACCTAAGGCTTTTTCCATCTTGGTCAGGGCGCTTTTGAGGGGAAGGGAGGTGGATATGCCCACCATCTTCTCCGCCGCCTTGCAAGCCAGGTACATGCCCGCCAACTCCGACGAGGTGAACATGAGGGGACGGGAGAAATAATCCGCCATCCTTATGTACACCTTATCCCCGTCCAGCTCCACGTCGATCAGGTCCGCAGGGGTATATTCCGGCTGGCCGCAGCAGAAAATGGTATCCAGGTCCCCCAGCAGCTGTTTACGGCTGACGTGGAAGACCTCGCACAGCTCCTGGACGGTACACCCCTGATGCTTGATCACGTAGGGTATGAGGGAAAGCAGCCTCTTTATCCTGCGGGAAGCCTCACTCACCGCCTCCCCCTCCCTCCAGCCGACGAAGCATCTCCTCCAGCCTCTCTATCACTTTTTCTCGAAGCTCTGGAGGGGACACCACCACCGCCTCCTTCCCGAAGCCCAAGATCCAGTTGATCACCCCTTCCTCGTTCCGCACCCGGAGATGGAGGACTCCTCCGCCATCTTCCTCCGTCTCGAAGGTATAGCGATCCGCAAAGTCCCTCTCCACCATCCAGGCCACCTTAGGGGAGAACCGCACCTGGGCGTAGTATTCGTTTTCTCCTTCCTCGAACTCCCAGGGGGACTTGCGCGAATAATCCTCCAGCCGAAAACTGGCCGGCCTGTCGAAATCCGGATTCTCATCGCCGGGCCTCACTTGCTCCACCTCTGACCTTATACGGTCCAGCCGGAAGCACCTTATCTCCCCTCTCAGGTGGCAGTGGCCCACCAAATACCAAGAGCCCTGGCGATAGAAGAGTCCATAGGGATCCACCTCCCGAGACTCGGGAGCTTCCCTGCTCAAGGACTGGTAGGAGAACCTTACCCTCTTGCGGTGCAAGACGGCGTCCCAGAGCCGGTTCAGATCCTCCCCCATGCCGGTTGAACCCATGAAGTACAAGGGATAAGAGCTCTCGCCCGACAGGTAGCCCCCTCCGAGATCGGGGCTGAGTTTGAGGAAAGCCGACTTCACCTCCGGAGACAAAGGGATGCCCTCGGAGGCCACCGCTCGGGAGACCAGGAAAAGCGCGGCCTTTTCCTCGGGGGTGAACTCTATCTCGGGAAGGTAATAATCCTCCTTTGGTATGCGATACCCCATCTCTTCCCCGAAGGGATCCAGTGGCTCCACCTCGATGGGCACCCCCATCTCGCGGAGCTCCTTTTTGTCCCTCTCGAACATGCGCTTGAAGGAGGCGGGGTTTTCCTGCTTGTAGTCCGGGATGGCCTGCCTGATCCTTTCCAATGGCACCGGCCGCCTCGCTTCCAGCAGCATGGCCACCAGATTGATGAGCCTTTCCGTCTTCGACATCCTGTTTCCGCCTGCCCGGGGGGACTTCCATGGTGTCCCTGTAAATGTCACCACTCGAACATATTATGGACCCAAGAGGCCCCACATAGGAAAGGCGAGGTTTCGGATCTCGTATCCCGACATCTACGAGGGTAACGGAGGAAGACTCCATGGCACGCTTAAGGGGTGATGCAGATCGACCTTGTGACCTGTTATCACGTGACGCCACTGAGGCAACGAGGTGTTCGTGGTTTTGGAGGTAATAGCAGATGAAGGGTTCGATGAGGTCAAGACCAACGAGAGGGGAAGGCATACGGGCCCTCGCACTGGTGGTTCTTCTCACGCTTCCCAGCATGGCGGAGAGCAGGGGATGTCTTGGGTGGGCCATAGGGATCCTGGCCCTAATCCTATCCTTGGCCTGGGCATCACGCCTCGCCTGGCTTGGGGGAGGCGGGAAAGTGCGCCATCACCGCTCGGGGGTAGGTACGCGGCGAGAAAGGGTCACCGGGGCCGACGTGGTCACGTTCAGAAGCGCTAAGATCAGGATGAGGCCCCCGACGCCGTCCCAAGCATACCTAAAGCCCCACTGTCGAGCCGGCTGAAAGAGAAAGGTTTAGGTCGTGATTTTCGGCGGGTTTGGTCCCCGGAGACGGTTTCTGAGGGCCCTGGAAAAGTGACTCAAGTCACAAAGAA
>JACVJK010000085.1 GCA_015711955.1 Actinomycetota bacterium
TACCAGGAGGAGAAATGGAAAGGTAAAAGGAAAAGACTGGAAGAAATGGTCCGTGCTCTCGGTTTGGATTGACGCTCTCTTTATTGGTCGAACTTACCCAATCAAAAAGTTTTGCCTCAGCGGACGGTTTCCCGATTGGCTCAATAACTACGCCCTCTCGCACCCATCCCAAGAAAACACCCCCTTGTCCTTGCTCTTTTAGGGGTCCGCAGACGCCGTCTGACGATGGTTGGTGTCAGGCCACAGGGCCTGTAGGCATCACCCTAATGGTCGAACTCCCTGTTCCTCCTCCGGATTTTCTCACGCATGATGGCCAGCCCTAGGTCCATTACATGATCAAAGGGCCCCAGGCGTTCCTTCCTGGGGATCACCTTCACCGCCTCCACAGGACAGAAGGTGGAACAAAGCCCGCAGCCCAAGCACCTCTCCCCATCCACTGACGCCGCATAGGTCACACTCACCGCCCCAACTGGGCAGCGGTCTAGACAATTCCCGCAGGCGGTACAAGTCCTCTTATCCACATGGGCCATGAAAAGCGCGTTCATGAAATTCTGCTTGTCCATACCCTCTACGGTGATCCCCTTCAAGGAGGCGCAACAGCAGGGGCAACAGTTGCAGATGTTGGAAAGGTGTTTGGCGTTCACCCCGGCATGGACCAGTCCTGCCCGATCCGCCTCCTCCAGGATACGAAGGGCCTCTGCGGCGCCGATCCGTCTCCCAAAACCGTTTTCTATGTAGAACTCCGCCGCAGCCCCAAACATCAGGCAGTTATTGGAAGGGGCGTCGCAACCCTCTCCCAGCAACCTGGCCTCCTTGCGGCATACGCACTCCGTCACCCCGATGACCCTCGCTTTCTGTACCTGGTCTCGAAGGAAAAAATAGGGAAAAAGGACCGGGTTGGCCCCTTCGACTGCCTCATCAAGTGGGAGCACTTTGAAACCGGGAACCCCGCTGGCCGCCATCTCCAAGACATAGGCTTGGTCGTAATAACAGCGGTACAACCTCGCCAGTCTCTCGTCCATCCGGCGAACGGAGTACTCGTAGAGACCTATCATGAAAGGTGCAGCGTTATAAAACGTCTCTCCACCCCTCCTCACCCGATAGAGCAAACCCTTTCGCGACATCTCGTAAAGCGCCTCCTCCGCCTCTTCAGGGTCAAGTCCGGCCCGGGCGGCTATGACCTCCACCCTCTCCGGGAGGGGGCTGACTTGTAGGAAGAGCTCAGCCTCTCGTTCGGCGAAGAGCGCCCTCAAAATCTCCAGCTCGATGCCGTCCTCGGTGGCGGGGAACCCTAGGGGGAAGGTATCCAGATATTCCCGCAAGCGTAGATAGATGTCATCTCCCATAGCACACCTCCTGAGGATTCTGCCAAACAACCGAGGACGCGGATGAAAGCCATAGGAAAAGGGTTCCCTTATTAGACAAAATGATACCATGGACTTTGAAAGCCATACTCTCCCTGTTAAAATCCTCCCATGAAGCTCGTAAGACAAACAGAGGTCGAGGCGTTGGACCCCGGCGGGGAATCCCTGGGTGTGAGCCTGAAATGGCTCATCTCGGATAAGGAGGGGGCACCTCGCTTCTTCATGCGCCTTTTCGAGATCGCGCCCGGAGGACACACCCCACTGCATTCCCACCCGTGGGAACACGAGGTTTTCGTCGTCTCCGGCCGGGGGGAGGTGGAGGGTGAAGGGGGAAGAAAGCCCATAGGCCCAGGGGATGCCGTTTACGTCGAGGAAGGGGAGGTACACCGGTTCTTGAACCCAGGGCGGGAGCCTTTGGTCTTCATCTGCGTGGTCCCTTCTCACGCCGCGGGATAGGTTTGCCTCAACCTCACTCCATCAAAAATCCATCAACCACCCATAGATCGATAGGTGATCGGGATCCAAAAGAAGAGATGCATTGCCATCAATCACATGAAGTTCAAATCTCCTTGTCTGCGAAACCCGTTTCCTCGAATGCCAAACACACATACGCCTGAAAGCCCTTTAAAATCCTATGGCCCTTGGTGGAACAGGGGAAATTCCCATCCGCCGTCATCAAGGTTAAAATAACGCCCAGGGAGGGAGAATACCCAGCACTTTTCAAGGACACGCCACTGCACCTCTCCATACCTCTCCCTCGAGAGGGAAAACCCCGGAAATGAAAAGGAGGTAACCATGACCTTCCCGGATTCCAGCATCGAGAACATGCGCCAGCTAACGCTGGGGGAGATGATCTCTCGAAACGCCCGCAAGATGCCCCAACGGGAAGCGGTGATCTTCGAGGGAAACACCTATTCCTACCGGGACTTCGACTTGAGGACCAATCGCCTGGCCAACGCCCTGTCCTCTTTGGGGGCGAGGAAGGGGACCAAGGTTGCCGAGCTCATGTTCAATTGCTCGCAGCTGGTGGAGAGCTACTTCGCGGTGGCAAAACTGGGGGCGGCGAGCGTCCCCCTCAATTTCCGGCTCACCGCCGGTGAGATCCTTTACCAGCTTGAGAACAGCGATTCCGAGTTCTTGCTCTTCGGTCAGGAGTTCGTCCCGGTGGTGGAGGAGATCCGTTCCCAAGCTCCCCACCTGACCTATATAGGGGTGGGGGAAGGGCTCCCTGACTTCGCCCAGTCCTACGAAGAACTGATCCGGCAGGCCTCCGACGGGCCGAGAGAAGAGGTGGTCTACGACGATGACCCGGCTTTCATCATGTACACCTCCGGCACCACGGGAAAACCCAAGGGAGCTGTGTTGACCCATAAGAACCAGTTGATGAACGCTGTGAACTGCCTGCTGGAGATGTCAAAGGAGATCGCTTGGCAGGACCATGAGAGGGTCCAGTTCGTAGCCCCCCTCTTCCACGAGGCGGCATTGGCTCTCAGCCTGGTGACCTTCTACATCCACGGGACCATGCACATCCTCCGGTTCTTTGAGCCACAGAAGGTTATGGAGCAGATAGAAAGGGAGAGGATCACCATCACCTTCATGCCTCCCGTGATGGCTACCTTCATCCTCAACACCGTGAACGTAACCGACTACGACACCTCCTCTTTGCGCATATGGATCTCAGGGGCAGCCATACTCCCCACCGAGACCAGGAGGCAGATAAACCAGGCCTTCCCCAACGTCAACCTCTTCGACGTATTCGGCCAGACGGAGATGAGTCCGGTGACCACCATGCTGAAGCCTTCCCAAGCGCCGGGAAGGCCCGCCTCGGTGGGACAACCGGTCTTCAACGTGGAGGTGAGGGTGGTGGACGACGAGGACCGGGATGTGCCCGTGGGGGAGGTGGGCGAGATAGTGTACCGCGGACCCACCGTGATGAAGGAATACTATAAGAATCCCGAAGCCACGCGGGAGGCGCTTCGAGGAGGATGGTTCCACTCCGGTGACCTTGTGCGCATGGACGAGGAGGGTTTCGTTTACGTGGTGGACCGAAAGAAGGACATGATCATCTCCGGGGGAGAGAACATCTACCCCGCCGAGATCGAGGAGGTCCTCTACCAACATCCCAAGATCCTTGAGGCCGCCGTAATAGGTGTCTACGACGAGGTCTGGGGAGAGGCGGTGATGGCAGTGGTGGTGCCCAAACCGGGAGAACAGCTCACAAAGGAAGAGGTGATAGATTGGTGTAAAGACCGCCTGGCCAGTTACAAGAAGCCCAAGTACGTGGAGTTCATGGACGCCCTTCCCCGAAACGCCGCCCTGAAAGTGGTCAAGGGCGAGCTGAGAAAGAGGTTTGGAAAATCGATACGCTACGAATAGGCGCGAGAGCGACTTCTGGTCTTTAGGGATAGGGCTCAAGCCAGCGAGAACCCTCGGGCCAGGTCTGCCTCGCTCCAAAGTTGTATGACCTCGAGCCTTTCCTCCACTATGCTCTGGGGTTTGCGGTGGTCCTCTCCCAGATAGCCCACGGGGCAACGGACAGCCCTAACCCCAGAGACCATGAGGTCGCTCTTGTCATGGAGATGACCGGATATGGAAAGCACAACCTTCCTGTGGGAAAGCAGGATGGAACCCGTTTCCCGCGAACCAGGAAAGATCACTTTCTCTTCCTCGTCACCGATCCAGCAACCCAAGGGAGGAAATGGGGGGAAGTGAGTCACCACCACAACTTCCTTAATTTGGGAATCGCGTTCCATATCCTCGAGATCTTGGTCAAGGCGGAGGTTGAACTCCCTCGCCACCTCCTCGTTGCTCCTCCTGAGGGGGCCGAGACCTTCCCTGCCGAGCGTGGATATGTCGCACCAGCAGGCCCACCTCATGTCGTTCCAGGCGCTGTCCCGCAGTCGAGCCGCCTCACCGGCATCACCGAGCTCATCCTGTCCGTCAAACCCCGGAAGCGCCTCGTACCAGCCGATGGAGCCCACGAAGCCCACGGGCCCCACCCGAGCGGGTTCCGTCCAAAGGGGGACGAAGCCGTTCCGCCGGCAGACCTCAGGAAGGAAAAAATAGTATTTTTCATAAGAATCATGGCCTTTTTCCTGCATTTCCTCGGAGAGAACCCATATATCCTGGTTTCCTGGGACGAAGAACTTGTGGCAGGAAAGAGGGCGAAACAGATCCAGGGCGTACTCTATATCCCCCAGCTCAGGGCTTATGTCTCCTGCCAGCACGAAGACGTCGGGGCTCACCACCTTGAGGACTTCCACCAGGTGAGGCACCAACTCCCAGTTGTTCTTGGAGATGTCAACGTGGAGGTCACTGCAGAAAGCGATTCTCAACTGCTTACCTCTCTCAGCTGTTCATCAAGGCATAACTGTTCGGTTCGCCCAGGAAGGAAGTTTTGGGGCTTGCGGGAAAATACGCTCTTCCTCGGCGATCAAAAGGTGAGGGCCTCGGTGTCAAGATAATCCTCCACCGCCTCAGGTTGGGGGATATGCACCACAAAGGTCGACCCTTTCCCGTAATCGCTGGTCACCTCTATCCTTCCTCCGTGGGCTTCCACCAGCCTGCTCACGATATAAAGGCCGAGCCCCATCCCCACGGAGGAAGAAGATCCCTCCACGCCCCGGCGGAAGGGCTGAAATATGAACCCTATCTCCTCCTCGGTCATGCCCTTGCCCCTGTCTTTGACCTCCAACAGGACTTCTCTGTCTGAGCGACGAGCCCTCACTTCCACCGGTGACCCTGCCGGAGAGTATTTGACAGCGTTGTCCATGAGATTGAAAAGGATTATCTCCAGTTTGTCCCGGTCTGCCTTTATTTTCTCCGCGCCGGGATCCACGGTAATCACGATCTTAGAGCCCGGGGCCCTTTCCAAGATCTCTTCCCGGAGAGAATCCAGCATGGCCAGAAGATCCACCTCGTCCACGTTGACGGTTATGCGGCCGGACTCCATGCGGGAGATCTCCATCATGTTTATTACGCTCCTGCGAAGTTTGTCGGAGGCTTTGTACAACTTCTCCAGCACCTCTTTTCTTTCCCTTCCGTCCAAAAGATCGGAATAATCCCGAAGTATCTCCGTGAACCCCATGATCAGGGTGAGGGGATGCCTCACTTCATGTGAGGCCATGTTTATCAGGTCGGTCTTGGTCTTAAGTTTTTCCTCTTGGCTCCTGCGGACATCCTCCAGAACCCTTATTCTGCCCTGCAACTCCTCCAGCTTCAGGACGGGCGGAAGCAGAGAACACAGCCAACCGAAGGCCTTCCCCAGAAGGCTCACCTTTGTATCGTCGAAGGAACCTCCCTCAGAGCTTCCGAAAAGGATCACCGCCTCCTTGTCCTCCACCCTTGACCTAACGGCCATATAGGACCTCACTCCCAAAAAGACCAGCTCGTCCTCGCCGGATACCCTGGAGAGGGTGTTGAGGTTATTCCTAACCAGCTTCCCCGATCTCCTCAGCTCAATGGCGAACGCTCCGTGGGGATCGAGGAGCTCGCCCAGGCGATCTGGAGGCAGGGGTTCTCCTCGATGGTACAGGAAGGACTTCTCCCCTGCCTCCCCCATGAGGGAGAATAGGAGAAAATCGATTCCCGCGGACTTTTCCAGCTGCCGATAAAATCCATCCATCAACTTCCTGATCTCCAGTGAGGTGATGTTTTCCAGGAATTGGGAAAGATTTCGGTACTCCTCCACTCGATCCTGGAGTTCCCTTTCCTCAATCCCCGACTCGATGATGGTCGCAGCCTGCCCCGCCAAGAAATGGGCCAACCTCTTTTCGAACTCGTCGAACGGTTGTCCTTTTCCCCTGGAGAACTCCATGTTCCCGAAAGCGCCCCTCTTTCCCACCAAGGGGACTTCGAGGGTGGAGTGGTCTCCCTCATCTCCGCCGCCCCGGCTCGCCTGCCCCAAAGATCTGGGCTTGGGACGAACGCCCAAATCATCCAAGTATGAACCCGTCCCCGCCGAAAAGCCTCGGCGATCTGCGAGTCTTGCCCTCTCGTCCACATCCACGGCACCGTTGAACACTCCCTCCCCGTCGAAGGCGATGATGGCGACCCTCTCGCATTTGAGAAGTTCCCTTCCCCCTCGGGCCAGCATCTTCAGGATCCTCCTGACATCCAGGTGGGAGGTGATCCCTCCCTCCAGGTCGGTAAGGATTTCCAGGGAGCGACGGTAACCGTTTGCCCTTCTCCTCTCCCTTACCCCCATGGCCAGACCCGCCACCAAGAAAGTGGCGGATCCCAGTGAATTGATCTGTTTCCTGCTCAATTTCCTTTCCCGGGGAAAATAAAAGCCGTGGAGCAGGCTACCCTCTTTACACCTGGTGGGCACCAAAAGCAGCAGCATTCCTTCCGCTCGCGCCTGTAAGCCTCCCGGCATATCCTCCATAACCCGGCTCTCCGGCTTTATCACCGACATCTTCTCCAGATCGAGCACGATGCGGGAGAGCTCCGGCCCGGGACGGAAAACCGTCTCGCCTCCGTAGACCTCTTCCGCATGCCACTGGAAATACTCCTCCCCCGGGGACACTATTCTGAAGAGCGAAAAAGCCATGGGGGAGCCCAATCCTATGGCCATGGTTTTTAGCGCCCCGGCGAGGAACTCTCCCGGACTTCCGGCCATCTCAGAAAGGCAAGTCATCTCCTCGCAAAACGCTTCGAAATCCCAGGTCCTTTCCTGCGAGATCGGAGCCACCTCGGCCTTATCCCCCGCTATCTTGCCGAAAAGCCTGCCCAACTTCCTTGCCAGCTCCATCAACAGCTCCGTGTCCTCCTTCTCTATGGAGGCGTAGGATTTGCCAAAGAGGGCCAGAAATCCCGTGAGCTTTCCACTGTCGAAAAGGGGCGAAAGCAGGAAAGATCGTATGTGAAAGGAATGGAAATACGGTTTTATCTCGGGGAAATAACTGGCAACCTTGGCCGCGTCCAAGCAGGTCTCGGTCTCCCCCGCCTCCCCCAGGGAGATGAGCATGTCTATAAGACCCATTTCCAGAAGTTTGGCCATTATCTCCCCAGTTCCCACCCACCCCCGGGTGGTGACGGGTATGGGATAGGCCTCCTCCCCCCTCCAGGCGATGCGATACACGCTTCCCCCATCCATGTTCAGGAGTTTCACCAACAAATCCAGGCAAAGGGAGGAAGCCCTCGCCAGATCGCTTTTCTCGATTATGTATTGAGAGAGCAAGCCCACCTCCAAAGCCGCAGCAGCCCCTTCTTCGCTCCCGGCGAAATCCCCCGTTTCCAATAGATCCAATAACTTTTCCATCACCAACACGGCCGCGGTCCATTTGGACGAACTGGGATCGGGTATCTCCGAGCCTTGGGGGAAGGCTAACACCGCCGCCCCCCTTGGTGCCGCAAGGGAAGGGAAAGGCAAAAGGACAACTGTCTCACCAGAGGAACTCAAATCTTCCAAACCGTGTTGCGACAAGAAATCCCTGGAAAGGAGCGTGTACCTGCGATGTGACAAAACGCCTTGCGGCTTAAGGGGCAAAAGCACCCCCTCCAACTGATCCCTGTCGACGCCCAACACTATCTTTGGTTCCATGAAGCTGGAACCCCGCTTAGCCGCGAAGATGGCGGCCTTGCGGGCGCCCAAATAGCTCGCCACGCTAACCATGGCCTCTTTTGGGGAAAAACCCTCTGAGAACCTCCTCAAGACCTCCCGGTAAAGTCCCAAAGTGTCCTTGATCTCCATTGCCTTCCCTCCAGGGATCATTTGTGTTTTGTCCGCCCCACCATAGCGTCCACTTCACGGGGAACGCATGGGGATCCTCCATTTCCTAGGGAATATTTATCCCCTTTAGTCGCGGATTCCTTTGGGGAAACCACCCCCCTCGCGATCCCGACCATTACGGTCTCGAAAAGCTGGCTTGACCCAGACGTTAGGAGAGCGAGACCTCTACAAGGCCGCCTCACCAGGGGCGCCATGGACTGCGGAGCTCCCACGGAGTCTTGGCGCCCCTAACCCCCCGTTTTCAATAATAACTCAGGATTATCTCCTCCAGGGCCTTCCTGGTCCCCTCTCCCTTTATCTCAGCCGGCCAACCCATTGCCACCACCGCCGTCAGCTCGTGACCGGGCGGCACGTGGAGGATCTCCCTGACCTTTTCCTTCGCC
>JACVJK010000086.1 GCA_015711955.1 Actinomycetota bacterium
GGTGAATGGGCCGCTATTTCCGGGGGTTCCCTTCCATGGGGTTCCGCGTCGATCTTCCAAGGTGACTTCAGCCTGGACCTCGCGAGAGGACGGTTCCCAACCCCCCGAGCAAGAGGGAGAGGAGGAGGACCTTCATGAAGAGAGACTGCATGGTGTCGGGCTTGCGCTGGAACACCCCTCCGATTTGTACCACGCGTGGGCTGGAAAATATCTCATTGGGCGATACACCCAGAAAATCCCGATCTTTTTCGAGGTTTATTTCGCCTTCACTGGCCGCCATGTAGGCCGCCCACACGAACTCGCTGCAGTACCACCCATCTTTTTCCACCCCTTTGGAAAGCCAGTTTATGGCGTATGGCTTACCAACCTTTTCCAAAGCCCACTGCACCGCCCTTTTTCTGACGTTCTCGTCAGCGTCTTCCACCCGCAGAAAGACCGCCCAAGTCATGTGTGGGGGCAGCCACCCGGCAAGGGTTCCCCTCTCAACATCGTCCAGGGGGTTGGAGGCCACCACCACCTCTCCCCGCCCGGCGTAGAGAGCCGCGTGGGTCCAGTTGTTCCAAGGCGAAAGAGAGGGAACGGGACTCAACTCACAGCGGCCGAGAAGGATATCCCCCGGTTGCAGTTCCCGCTCCAAGATCTTACGGAAGGAATGAAGGTCGCCAACCTCGCGAGTTTCGCTCCGAGCCTCCACCCTGCCGGCCCTCCCCTCCCATCGGACCAGCCCTCTCCCCTTGTAGCCTTCTCCCCAACGGACTACCGCCGGGAAGAAGAGAAAAGTCACGAGGGCAAGGAAGGGGAAAGAAACCCACATTATTCCTCGTTTCCAATCCCCTGGCAAGAAGGTCAAGACACCGCCTCCCGTCTAGCCGCCATCCCTCCCCGAACATCACAGGACCAATCAATATTCTAAAGCGATTCCCCAAGTTGGATTCCCAGATAAAAGGGTCGGCCCCAGGGGGCCGGCCCTTTTCGGTGAAGAGGAGGCTCATACGGTCACCTTTTCCTTCTCCAGCTCGGCGATCTTCTGCCTTATGAGCTCTTCCACCGGCACGTCCTTCAGCTCCTCCACCCCGAGGAGCTTTTTGGCCACCAAGGGTCCCGGCCCCAAGGGCGAGAGCAACCAGCCGCACACCGCCGCGTAGATGGCCAGCCCCTTGACCCAGCCCAGGTTGTGGATGAGGACAGTGGCCAGTATGGCCGATCCCAGGGCGGCGCCGAAGATGGCGATGCTGGCGTAAAGCGCGGGCCTCAACGCCTCGGGAATCCTCTCGAAGAGATCGGCCTCGCCTTCCTTACCCGCCTGCAGGTCGTAACCCTCGATGAGCCACTTGCACACCCAGTAGTACATCAGGGGGATGAAGGCCACTCCGTAGGTGAGAAGGATGCGCACCACGTCCGACTTCAACCACCCGAACACGTTGGTCCACTTCCAGTTCTCGAAAGCCTCCCGGTTGGCGGAGAAGAACCTCTGGTAGCCCTTGTTGTCCCATCCGTTGGCCAGGATGAAGAAGAACCCCATGTAGGCCAACATGGCGTGCATGGCGGCCCTATAGTACCTGCCCTTCATGATGTCCCGATAGGTAGCCCAGAAGCCCAACACCCCCTGGGTTATGTTGGTGGTGGTGAAGATCCCCACCAGCCAGGCCGGGATGGTCTCATAGCTTCCCACCTGCATGGTCTCCCAGTTAGGGTTGGACCAGAGCAGCACCGATCCCGATGGCACGAAGAGGATGGCCAAGAACAGCAACGTCTTTAAGAAATACTCGTTGTGGAAGGCGTCGCTGTGGCGGTCCATCCACCCCTTCACGATCCGGTGAAACCGCGCCACCTGCTTGAGGTCCAACCTTCCCGGCTTGAAACCGTTCTCCTTGAGCTCCGCCAGGAGCTCGGCCAGGGCGCTCTGTTCCCGCTCCCGCTGCTCCTCCGTGCCTTCCGCGCAGACCTCCTCGAGCGCCGCGGGGTCCTTCTTCCAGCCCAGCTTCCAGCGGCTGATCTCGTTTTCCACCTTGAGCTTCCGCAGCTGCCGAAAGGCGGCTAATGCGAAGCTGGCCCCTATGCCGTAGCTCCAAAAGACATCCACCTGAACCATGACCAACCCCTCCTTAACGTAGAACCTGTCCGTCAGCCCAGACTCGATGTGGCAAGCGTTCCTTCAACCCCCTATTCATCGAACCGCTATCGAGACCCCTAACATTTCCCACCGCCAACGAGTAAAAACGACGAGAGCCTTCAGCTCGCTTGGATCAAATCAAGCCGCCACGATCCTCATGATCAGGTCGATGATAACCTTCTTCCACACTTCCACCTCACGGTCGGGGTCTTGGCTGCACACCACCCTGCGGCACGCCTCGAAAAGGGCGGCGTTTATGGCCAGGGCGGTCTCCCAAGTCCTGAGGTCCTGCCGGATGTAGCCCTTTTCCTTCCCGTTTAAAAGGTAGAGCTCGGTGAGCTTCCCGATCCGGTCGTAAGCCTCCCGGATCCTTTGTTGTAAATTGGCGTCGTTAATCCCCATGGCCTCGTAAAAGAGGATCCTGGATATCTCCGGGTAGGCTTTGAAGAGGGAGAACATGCGGTCTCCGATCTCTTCCAGTTGGTCGCGGTATTCCTCGAGGGAGCAGGGCATGAAGGGGTCCACGTCCTGGACCAACTCCCCCGCCTTTTCCAGGATCCAATCAAGAACCCCGTTGAAGATGTCCAATTTGTTCTTGAAATAGCGATAGAAAGTGCCGTGGCCTATGCCCAGCTCCGCGGCGATGTCCTCGATGCGGGCGGAGTGATAACCCTTTTCAGAGAAAACCTTGAGGGCCGCTGCGATGATCTCTGCCCTTCTCCTTTGCACCAATGAGGTCGCCATGAATTGCCCCCAGACTCGAATGGGAATGACATGTCATTCTAAGTTACTGATATGTTAATTTCTTATCCCATGAAGGTCAATCCCCAACCCCCATGGCCCCGCCAAGCCCATTGTCCAGTTCCTAAACCTTACCGACCCTATCCAGGGGGGACATCCCGACGCAAGAATCTCCGTGACGAGGTTTACTACCACAAAAAGGGGATAAGTAGACCAAAAGGGCGATGCGGAACATCTGCCCTTGGGGAAACATCGATCTTCAAAGGGCGTGCTTCTCCCCCAAGGGGATAAAGAAGGGGCACGGTCGGAAAGGAGGGGATACTCTATGGCACCTAAAAGGATAGGTGTCCTCACCGGCGGCGGTGACTGTCCAGGCCTCAACGCGGTGATCCGAGCCGTGACCAAAACCGCCATATTCCGTTACGGGATGGAAGTGGTGGGCATCATGGACGGTTTCACCGGTCTGGTGGAGGACCGCATGATACCCCTCACGGAAAAAGAGGTCTCCGGCATCCTACACCGGGGGGGGACGATACTGGGCACCACCAACCGGGAGAATCCCTTTCGTTATCCCGTGTATGAGGACGGGAAGATCGTGGACTATGCGGACCTGTCCCACCAAGCAATAGAGAACTGCAGGAAAAGAGAGCTGGAGGTGGTGGTGGTCATCGGGGGGGACGGCAGCATGCACATCGCCCACGAATTGCACCAGATGGGCCAACCGGTGGTGGGCATCCCCAAGACCATCGACAACGACCTTATGGCCACCGACGTAACCTTCGGCTTCGACACCGCCGTCCAAACCGCCACCGAGGCCATCGACAAGCTCCACACCACTGCTGAGTCCCACCACCGGGTCATGATTGTGGAAGTGATGGGGAGGAACTCCGGCTGGATCGCCTTGTACTCGGGCATTGCCGGGGGAGCCGACATCATACTCATCCCCGAGATACCTTTCACCCTGGATGGCGTGGTCAAGAAGATACGTCAACGGGAGGAGGTGGGAAAGAGGTTCAGCATCCTGGTGGTGGCCGAGGGAGCCGTTCATCCCGAAAAGGGCGTGATCTACAAAGAATACGCCAGCGGCAAAAAGGTACTGGGAGGCATCGGTGAGCTCCTGGGAAGGGATATCGAGACGCTAACCGGCATCGAGACCAGGGTGACCGTCTTGGGGCACTTGCAGCGGGGTGGTACCCCCAGCCCAGCGGACCGCATTCTGGCCACCCGTTTCGGGGTGAAGGCGGTGGAAATGGTTATGGAGGGCGAAACGGGCAAGATGGCCTGTTTGCGTCACGACCGCATCGAGGCGGTGCCCATATCGGAGGCCATATCCGCTCAGAAGAAAGTCGACCCGGAAGGGGAGCTGGTCAGGTTCGCCCGCGCGGTGGGCATATCTTTCGGCGATTGATACGCTAAGGCTCGTAGCCTCGACAAGACTTGGCGTCACTTGGAGAGGAAAGGGGGGCTCCGGACCCCTCGCTCAACCTGCTTTGAGATGGCGGCACAGGAAGTCCGCCTCCCTCTCCGAGACCTCAAAAAAGAGATCTCCCCGGTAAACGTCGAAATGGCCGACGTCCAAGTGCAAGATGCAAACCTCGCGGATGCGGGAGACCGCCTTCTCCACTGCCCGGGGGGAGATCAGGGAATCCCGGTTTCCTATGATCGCCAAGGTAGGGCACTTTACCCTGGCCGTGTACAGGGAGGGCGCGTAAAACAACAGCTGAAGGGCCGCTCGGGCCGGGCAGCGGTTTTCCCAAGATGTGTCTTCGGGGACCAATGCCATGTATCCGGGCCAGCATTCCGGGGTGTTTAGGAGTCCGAACTCATGGGGTTCGGCCACGATGGGAACGTAATGGGGCCCCTTTCGGAGCAGGAGGCTCCAAAGATCCCTCAGGGCCTCCCTGCTGGCTCGCCAGGCATGGCCGAGGCCCGTCCTCCAGACCGAGCTGGGCCCGTTGACGAAGGGGACCTGGACCACTGCGGCACGCACCTTGGGGTCCTTGGAGGCGGTCACCAAGACGTGGCCGCCGCTATAGGACGTGCCCCACAGGCCCACCCGGGTCCTGTCCACCTCCTCCAAGCTCCTCACGTACTCCAAAGCCGCCCCCCAGTCGGCCAAATGCCTCCAGGGATTTGCCAGATAACGGGGTTCCCCCTCGCTTGCACCGAAGTTGCGGTAGTCGAATAGTAATACCGCCAGTCCCTTTCTGGCGAAGACCTCGGCATAGGGCTCCAGCCCGAAGTTCCTCTCGGCCCCGAAGCCATGGGCCATGACCACCACCGGAGGCCTCTCCACCCCCAGAGGCAGATAAAGCCAGGCGGAGCAGCGCAGCCCTCCGCTTTGAAAGCACCGATCCTCCCGGCGAAAACCCTCCACCTTGCAGACACCCCCTTCCCCAATGACGAAACAGGAACCATCAAATGCAGCCCTCGTCCCGCTATAATCCTAACACGCTTCCAGCATGCCGAGGCTTTCGCTGGGAAACTCGCTGATGGTTCTCACCCTTTCCTTCGAGGGTCTCTCGTTTGCCATGCGATGAGCCTCGATAAGTGGGTACATCTGGGCAGGGAACTCTTCAAATTCCCCCAAGGGTCTCGCTTTACGATGCCATGAACCATTCCTAAAAAAGCAAGCACAAAGCGAGTTTAAACTTCCCTCATGGATCCCGCTTTACGATGCGATGAGGCGGCTGCAATCCATGTCGGATCTCACCCCACGCCATCGGTTCCCACCAACCCCCTTCACCCTAACCTCGTTCACCGACCCCGAGGCCAGGGGGGCGTGGGCAGCCTGACCGCGTGGTGCCACGAATTTCTTTCCATAACCTACCTGGTCGAGGCGTCCACACCTGGGCGAGCTTTCATCTGCGTCCCCCCACCTGAGGCCTACCCGCCGGCGCCCCGCGACCCTGTTGCTCGAAGGAGGGGGACTGTTAGAATATGTCAGTGCCTCATTGCTAAAAGGCAAAACGACGAAGGGGGCTGCCATGGTGGGATTGGGGCATCCCGGAAACCGCTTCGAGAAGGCCTTCAAAAGATATGGGGGAAAGAGCACTCCTCACACCATAAACGAGATCAACCGATGGGACGAGGAAGCCCGGGAAAAGATCTATTCTCTATTGATCCCGCCCCGCATCTTCGACATGTTCGGCATCGACCCTGAGACCCTCCGGAACCCGCGGGGCGATAAGGTGGTCAAGGTCACCGCCCATCCCGAATTCACCTTCGCCACCATTGAGGTTAGGGAAAACCCCGATGACCAGGACTGCATATTTTTCCTGGAGATCGAGGACACGCCCCTCTACAAGATAGAGATAAACTTCCTCATCATAAACGATCCCCGGAGCCCTCGCTTCAACATCGACGTGGACGAGCTGGGGCGCAGGACGAAGTTCGCAACCGTCCGCAGGAACATCCCGGAGGAAATCAGAGCCATGGAGGCGGGCCTGGCCCCGGGACAGGTGAGGAGGGGACTACGGATGCTCAAGGACTTCGTTTCCATAGCCGCCGAGTTCGTTAAGGCCTTGGAGCAGGACATGGTCATAGCCGAGCCTCTCACCTACAGCAGCGCCATCTTGCTGGAACACTACGGTTTCAACTACATCCGGGGGAAGAGGAAAATGGAAGATATCCACAGAGGTTTCCAACCGGGAGGGGAGTTATACGAGAAGCTGGACGGCAGCACTCCCTTCCGCCGCCCCGGGATGGAGAAGACGGTGCGGGGAAGGGCCTGGGCCATCCACGACGGAATCCTGGGCGAACCTTGGAGGGGCATCGAGATGTACCGCACCGAGAAGCCCGCCAACGTCTGCACCTTCCCCGGATGGGTGTACTGAGCCTCATGCCGACGGTCCGGGCTTGCGAACAGGTATCATGCTGCCCTTTCACACGGGGTTTGCGCCATGCTCGAACACGCTGTTTCCCTGGGGATCACCTCCATGACGCGGTCAGCCGGTGAGCGGAAAAATCGCCTGTATTGAAAGCGGCCCGATCGAGACCCGCTTTGGGAACGGGGTCAGCGATCCAAGGCAAGGATCGCTCACCGGCGATCCTCGGAACCCGGGAGGGGCAGAAGATCCCCCGACACCACCCTCAAGATCCCGGCACCGCTCTTGAGGAGAAGGCGCCCCTCCCGGTCCACTCCCCACACCACCCCCCTGATCAAACTTGCAGGAACCTCCTCCGCCCCCTCCAGCTTGTAGGGTGGTCCTAACTCCACCTCCTGACCCAAGTAAGCAAGATTATCCATATAACCCCTGTAAAGTTCTTCCATATCCTCATTCCATAGGGACGTGATGCCTTCCAGTACCTCGTGAAACAGGTCGCGTACCCCGAACCACCTTCTCTCGCTCACCCAGAGAGAGGTGGGTTTTGCTCCTTCTATGGAAAGTTCTTCCCGAGCGTAAGCGACGTTTAACCCTAAGCCTGCCAACACGAACTTACCGCTTTTCCCCATCGCTGTCTCGCAAAGGATCCCTCCCGCCTTCCCCTCGGGATAGACCAGGTCGTTGGGCCATTTGAACCGGGGTCCGCTACCGCCCAGGTTGCGCACCGCATGGCGCACCGCAAGGCACATTAGCGCGATGACCCGAAAGGGAAGCTGCCAGGGGAGCACGACGGTCATGAGTAGGGCCTTGCCGGGCTGGTCCACCCATTTTCGGGCATGCCTTCCCCTACCTTTGGTCTGGTGGTCCGCTCTCAACGCCAGCCATGGACCGTGCCCCTTCTCCACCCACGCGCGGGCCTCGTCGTTAGTGGACCCTATCACGGGATACTCCAGGACCTTCCAGCGGACTTTCAACGACCGGGCCACCCCCTCCGGCAACACATGGCGGAACGGTCAGCGGGATGAAGGTCGCCGAGATCCTCGTCTTTTTGCGATTGACATGGCCGACCCATTTCTGTACAAATATACAAAATCGCCAGAGGTGATGGTCATGAGACAAAGTTCCCATGCAGCTCGAGCCATAGACCAGACAGGAGTCGAATGGCATCTGAAGGTGGCCCGCGCCCTTCTCTTCGCTTCTCTCATCGGCCTCGGCGCCATATTGAGGATCCCCCTGAAGCCGGTGCCGGTGACCATGCAAGTTCTCTTCGTCTTGCTCTCGGGACTCTCTTTGGGTCCCGCGTGGGGGGCGACCTCTACCCTCGTCTACCTTATCATGGGCCTTTCGGGAGCCCCCTTCTTCGCTGCTCCTCCCCATGCCGGGCCGACGGTGTTGGCGGGGCCCACGGGAGGTTACCTGGTGGGGTTCGTAGTGGGAGCCTTCGTCACCGGCCTCACGTTTCAGGCCTTGAACTCCCGCTGGCAAAAGGGTTACTGGGGAGACCTCATCAAGTCCATCGCCGCCGCCCTTGCGGGCATCGCGGCAATATACATCCTGGGATGGGGTTGGCTCTTTGTATGGCTCGGGCTTCACGGTTCCAACCCCGCAGCGGCCTTTCGCTTGGGAGTTAAACCCTTCATCCTCGTGGACTTGGGGAAAGCCTTGCTGGCCT
>JACVJK010000087.1 GCA_015711955.1 Actinomycetota bacterium
TGGGGACCGGACCCTCCACTACCAGGATGAACTTCCCTGCCATATCCTTTGCGGTCTCCTCGATCACGCTCTGCGCCAGGTCCCCCGCCGAGGCCATGATGTTGGGGTGGTAGCGGACGGACAGCTTATCCAGGACCACCTCGGCGATCATGGGGTAGTTGGAGTTGAGCAGGGATATGGAACAGCCGGTGCAGTTCTGTCCCTGCAGCCAGATCACCGGAGGCTTTCCTGCCGCCGCCTCCTCCAGGGCCTTAGCGATCTCTGGCACGAGGCTCTCGCTCAGCCCCAGCAGGGCGGCGGTGGCGCCTGCGTACTTGAGGAACTGGCGCCTGGTTATCCCTTTCTTCTCCACGCCCTTTTCACCTCCCATCTACGAACCACTGGCAATGGATACCTCTTTTGGAATGAAAGGGATGAATCACATGCGAAAACGCAACTCCCGTGGGATCGCGGAACACCCAAGAGCGAGAGTCAATGGGAGAACGATCAAACGAAAATAATTCAAGGGTTGTTTCGTACTACCCATTAATTCTTCTTCTGTTACTTCCTGCCTTTAATTCCCGTCCCAGGTTCCGTACCCGGCTTCGTCCACTGCCTTGTCGCAGTATCTCTTCAGTACTCGCAGTCCGAAACCTTCCCTCCCCCGCTTCACTCGCACCAATTCTATTTATCGTTGATTCCTTTGTCAACAAAGCCCCCTTCTCCCATCATGAAAGCTCGTGCGAGACGATGGCGATTCGATTGAGAAAGCCAACTTTCTCGTGTATATCATGCTTTTAGAAAACACCACCCCAACCTCGCCAGCGACCCGACAGACCGGGTCATGGCTGCGCCAACTCCCTATCCGACCGCATCTTCCCCGTGAAAGGCTGGACATGAGCGCCTCTAAACTATGGACAGCTCATGTCTTTTCGCTGACCACCTTCTCCTTCCCCAGCCCGTGCACTCCCTAGCCGCAGCCAATGCAAATGATCCCCACTTTGATCAGAAGGCCTCCGAGCTCGACTTGCCTCGGCCAAAAACCATAGGAAGGATCTTCCGCAGCCCAAGGGCATAAAGGGAGGTCACACTTTGACGACCAAGACTGGCCTTTCGCTCTGGCGAACCACCTTCTCCGCCACCCCGCCCAGGAGGGACCCCACGGTCCGATGCCCAAAGGCCCCGATCATTATGAGGGAGGCGTTCACCTCATCCGCTATCCGTAGAATCCAGGAGGAAGGATCGCCCGTCACCAGCTCCGTGCTCACATCGGGACAGCCGGGGCGCATGCTCATGGCCAGCTCCTGGAGCTTCCTCATGTTCTCGCTCGCCTTCTTCTTCCGGAACCGATACACAGTGTCCCAGCCCCAGGTGGACCTTCCTTCCTGTACGTGGAGCAAAGTGACCGGGGCACAGAAGGCGCTGACGAACTGCAGGATGACGGGTTTCATGCGCTCGGCGTATTCGGAGAAATCGCTGGCGATGAGAACCCTTTCCAGCAGCCTGGCACAGGCGTTCTCGAGTATCACTCCATCACCCTTGCCCCTCACCCTGTATTGCTGCACCAACACCGGGCGGTCAGAAAGGCGCAGCACCTTCTCGCTCACGCTCCCCAAAATCAGCCTGTCCAGGAAACCTTTTCCGTGACCGCCTATATAGATCATGGACACATCCATGTCCTTCGCGGTCTCCACTATGACGGGAGCGGGACTACCCGTCCTTAAGACCCTGTGAATCTCCACGTCCACGTGGCGCAAACTCTCTTCCAGCTCCTTGAGTTTGGCCTCCGCGACCTCCTGAATCCTCGGCAAAGCAGGGTTTATGTAATCCCCGTAATCGGCCACCGGCTTCGTGTCTATGACGTGAAGGAGGACCATCTCCTTCATGCCCACCGAAGCCAGTTCTCCGGCACACTCCAGCATTTTGTCGGAGAAGGGCGAGAAATCCACGGGGAAAAGGACTTTCTTAATCATGTCTTCCTCCTCGATGTGACATTCGCAAAATTGGGAGCCTTTGGGGCTCCACTCTTCCACTCAGCCTACTCGTCGCCCCCTAATTCTACCATCCGAGACGGGACGATCTTATTGTTTTATCTTATATCAGCCCCTCGAGATCTCCGTTGACTTAAAATCAAACAAAGCGGAAGTTGGTTCTCGATGAATTTTAGGCACAAAGAGGAGGGAACCTTGTTTACGAATTGGCCAAGCCAAAGGTCGTCGATGACCTCATCATGAGCGGCAGCGGGGAATTGAAGGAGGTAGGGGAAGATGAAGGGACCTAAAAGGGTAGTGGTCATAGGTGGAGTGGCGGGGGGCGCCACGGCTGCCTCTCGCCTGCGCAGGTGCTGTCCCGACACGGAAATAGAGATCTATGACCAGGACGAGTTCATCTCTTACGCGGGCTGTGGCTTACCCTACTTCATCGGCGGTCAAAGTCCCAACTGGAGGCGGCTGTTGGCCCGAGTCCCCGACGAGTTCGAGAGCAAACACAATATAAGAGTTTTCTTGAGACACCGAGTGAACTCCATCGACCCGGAAAAGAAGACGGTCAGGGTGGCAGATCTGGAGGGGGTGAGCGAGTTCCATCGGGATTACGACGTGCTCATCATCGCCACCGGCGCCTTCCCGGTGTTTCCCGAATTGGAGGGGATAGACCTGCACGGGATCTTTCCCCTGCGCACCTTGACCCATGCCCTGGAGATAAAGGCGTTCATCGACCGACACGCCCCTCAGAGAGTGGCGGTCATGGGGGCGGGGTCCATAGGCCTGGAGATGTGCGAGGCCTTCCACCGGCTGGGCATGGAAGTCCATTTGGTGGACGTGGCTGAAAGGGCCCTCCCGGCGGTGGACCCGGATATATCCTCGCGCATCGCCGCCCACCTGGAGCAAAACGGAGTACGGCTTCACATGAGCACGCGGGTGGAGGGCTTTTTGGGGACCAAGGGTCATGTCTCAGCCCTCTCCACCTCCAACGGGGATATCGCCGCGGAACTGGTCCTGGTGAGCGTGGGGATAAAGCCCTCGAGTGGACTGGCCCAAAGAGCCGGGCTGGAATTGGGTGCCCGGGGCGCCATACGGGTGGATGAGGCCATGCGGACAAGCCATCCGGACATCCTGGCATGTGGAGACTGCGCCACCACCCGACACCTGGTAACTGGGGAAGAGACCTGGATACCCCTGGGATCCACTGCCCGCAAACAGGGCAGGGTGGCAGCGGAGACAGCAGCGGGGAACCGAGCGAGTTTCCCGGGCGTCCAGGGGACCTTTATACTGAAAGTGATGGACCTCACGGTCGGCAAAACCGGACTTTCCCTGGAAGAGGCGAACAAAGCTGGCTTTGTGGCGGAAGAGCTTGCATTGGAGGACTCCTCCCTGCCGGGTTACTACCGAGGTGGGGGGAGATTATACATGAAAGTGGTGGTGGAAAAAGAGAAGGGGAGAGTCCTGGGAGCCCAGCTGGTGGGCGACTTCGCGGCGCAGGTGGACAAGAGGTTGGACATAATGGCCACCGCTGTCAGGGCAGGGCTCACCGCATCCGACCTCTCTTCCTTGGACTTGGCCTACGCACCACCTTTCAGCCATCCTTTGGATCTGCCGGTGGTGGCAGGCAACCTGGCGGAATCCCGCATTCTGGGGAGGGCATGTTCCTGCAACGTCGAGGGACTGGAGGATTGAGGGCCGCGAGCCCTTCATCCACCCTTTTTCGGCGCGAAAGATCCTTAACCGTCGGTTTGATAACGGAGCCAGACAAAGAATTGGCAGCCCATCGCGGTCAGACCATGGCTCCTGACGCCGGCGTGCCAACTCAATTTATGCCTTGCGAGATTCTACTTGCGGTCGAAAGAGAGAGTGCCTTTCCGATAACCGAAAGACGAGAGGATACCCTGATCGACCTGCCACTTAGGCTCAAGCCCTCATGTCGGTTTGCTTTCCATAACCGAAAGTCAAGGGGGCAACCAGCCGACACGACCACAGTCCGAGAAAGAGCCCCAGGATACTCTCAGACGGACTCCCGGGGAAAGGCCGTCCATTTTCCGATGAGTCCTATCCCGAACAAGAACATGCGAGACGGTGACAGTGTCTCCATCCATCGAGCCGCTGGAGGCTCAATGCTGAGGGTGCCGGGTATCGGTTTCGTCAAACGAATCGGCGACGCCCCGAAAAGGATTTCCTCTCCATGAGTGAGGGGTATATTAGATCATATACCTTGCTCCCAACACTGCACCGCCGGGGCTTCGCCAAGAAGGCATCTCTCAAGGGGGTACCTGGGGCTATGAGACACCGATTGATCAGGGAAATAGCCAACACAGTGGTAGCCGCCGGGGGGAAGCGCAGCGTCTTGGAAGGATTGTTCCATTCCATGATCCGGGGAACCGAAGCCACGGGAGGCGCGCTTTTCACCTTGGAGGAGGGAAGCGGAAGGCCCCGGGCCGCGCTCTCCTCGGGGTTGCCGATGAGCCTGCTGGACCTCAGCGAGATCCTCCAGGATAAAGTCCTAGACCAGGCCTTAAAGGGAAGGTCCATCTTTTTCTGGGAAGCCGCGACTGACCCTCGGATCAAGAAGGAAAAACTCATGGGAAAGGCGTCCTCCCTACTCCTTTTGCCCCTGAGAGCTCAGCGGGGGACCCAGGGGCTTATGCTGTTGGTTTTTGAGGATAAGAAAAAGTTCAATGCGGAGGACCTGGATTTTTTGGATGCGCTGGCAGAACTGGGAGGAAACATCTTGGAAAGAGCCGCCCAAGAAGACCGCATCACCCGCGAGGCCATGCGCGCCCGTTTGGACCTGGAAAGGGCCAGACGGGAGAGGAGACAATTCCTGGACTTTCTCTCCACCGTCGCCCACGACCTAAAATCCCCCTTAGCTGCGGAGCAGTTCTTCCTCAAGATGTTACTGCGCAAAGCCTCGGATCGCCTGGAAACGAGGTTGGTGGACGGGATAAGGAGAAGCATCCGACGTTTGGACTTGATGATGGACATGATCACTTCCTTGCTGGACCTATCCCGGTTGGAGAGCGGTCATGCTTGGCAGGAGTTCAAGCCTGTATGGTGGGAGGAGATTTTGGGAGCCGCCTTGGAGACCGCCCACGAGCTCGCCGCGCCCAAGGGAATCCAGGTCACGGCGGAGATAAAAAGGCCTCTTCCCGAAGTTTTAGCCTCTGACGTTCGTTTACAACAACTCATCCTGAACCTGGTGACCAACTCAGTGCGCCACACCCCAAAAAAGGGGACGATCCACCTAGTTGCCCGCCGTGTGGGAGATCAGGTGATGGTGAGCGTGGAAGATGACGGGGAGGGAATCCCGCCACACATCCTCCCTCGCGTCTTCGACGAGTTCTTCAAAGGAGATCCAGAGTCGCAAGAAGGGACCGGTTTGGGGCTTGCCATATGCAAACGGATCGTGGCCATGCACGGAGGAAGGATCTGGGTGGAAAGCCCGGTACCGGAGACGGGCAAGGGAACCCGCGTGACTTTCGCCATTCCGGTGGGCCTTTCCTGTCCTCTCCAAGAAGGGGGCGCGCCGGGTTCGGATTGGGAAACACGCGTAAGCCCTTCAATATCTTGCAAGGAGGATCCGCTAGGGGAATATCTGGGAGAGGCCCCGTCGAATAGTGAATCAGCGTGTGGCCATGACGGTTTCTTGGCTTAACGGGACAACCAGAATAGGCGCTTCTTTAAAAATCGCGGAGTTATCATGGACAGGTTTAGGCGATCGCCGCTATAAACCTCGGGAGTGTAATGTTGAAAACCGAACGCGCGAACCGCGGACATACTGACACGAGGGCGACACGCTCGACAAGGGCCATGCAATCGGAACACCTTGGCCTGTGGGATCAGGAGTTTGGCCAAATTGTTTTAGCGAAAGCCGAGGCAGGAATGAGCCGCTGACTCTTGGCTGACGCCCGCATCACAACGAACACGAAAAGCCAATCTAATGGGGAGGGACAAAAGGAGGATTGAAGATGGCCAAAAAGATCCTGCTCGCAGACGACGACCCGGACGTGGTGGCCGACGTGACCATGCTCCTGGAAGACGAAGGTTACGAGGTGGTGGTCGCCAAGGACGGGGCAGAGGCCCTGGAGAAGATAAAGCTGGAGAACCCAGACCTGATAATACTGGACCTGCTCATGCCCCACGTGGACGGCTTCGCCGTCTTCGACATGTTGAGGGATCCCCGCTATGAGAGATGGTCCCGTATACCGGTGGTCATCCTCACCTCAGTGCGGGAGGAGGTCAGCAACCGTCGCTATGAGCTCGAGACGGGAAGGAAGATGGACTATGCCGCCTACGTGGAAAAACCCGCCGATCCCGATGAGTTGTTGGCGCTGGTGGATAGGCTCATCGGGAAAGCCGCAAAGGAGGATGAGCGAGCGGACCAATGACGACGGTATGGAGGACGACCTTCCCTACCTCGAATTGGTTTAGAATTATGCTGACCATAGTGGGTTTCGTGGGTTTCGATCTGGGCGTTAACCAAAAAACCCGACAATGAAACCTTAAAGAGTTGGCGCTTCCCACGGAAAGACCGAAAAGAAGGTAATGTCCAGGTGACGACCATGACGGCGGAGGAGATCAGGGATCTGCTCGATCATAATCTCAGAAAGGTAGCTGAGAACAGACCCCTCATCCACCACGTCACCAACTACGTGGTGATGAACGACACCGCCAACATCACCCTATGCCTGGGAGCTCTCCCGGTTATGGCCCATGCCCGGGAAGAGGTTGAGGAAATGGCCGCCCTGGCCCAAGCGGTGGTGCTGAACATGGGCACGCCCTCGCCCGATTGGGAGGAGAGCCTGATCCTGGCCGGGAAGACGGCTACAAAACTGGGAAAGCCTACGGTCCTGGACCCAGTAGGTGCCGGGGCCACTCGATACCGTACCCGTTTGGCCCGTCTTATCCTGGAAGAAGTAAGGCCTACCGTGATCCGGGCAAACGCCGGTGAAATGTCGTGCCTCTTGGGTCTGGAGGGCGAAGTGAGGGGGGTAGAAAGCCTTGCCGCCCCCGAGGAAACCTCCCGGTTGGCCCGTCAGGCCGCGGGGCAATTGGGATGTGTGGCTGCGGTCACCGGGGAAGTGGACGCCGTGAGCGACGGGAAAAGGACATATCTGGTTTCCAACGGACACCCCATGCTGGCCAGGATCACTGGTACCGGATGTATGGCCACCACAGTGGTGGCAGTATTACTAGCCGGGGGCGGACCCGTATTGGAAACGACCGCTGGGGCCCTCGCCCTTTTCGGCTTGGCGGGCGAAGAGGCGGCCCGAATGGCGGGGGAAAGGCCCGGTACCTTCAGGTTGGAACTCTTCGACTCCCTCCACCGCCTCGCCACCCACATACCCGCCGGAAGATTGTTGTTGGAGGAGGCGTGAAAACCGCCCGAGTGTCATGTGCTCATCGTCAGGGCTCAGGGGTTTTCGTCTCCTGGCACATTGCCGAGTTCGTGGAAAACCCATCCGCTCAATGGCTGACGTTCCCTCAGCCGGGTTTCACCCCGCTCTGGTGATTATCCCACCGCCCAAGACCTCCTCCCCGGAATAGAGCACCACGTGCTGACCGGGGGTTATGGCCCACACCTTCCTCGAGAAGGTCACCCTCATACGGTCTCCCTCTACCCTTACCCAACAACGAACGAGTGGAGAGTTATACCGTACCATGGCTTCCGCCTCGAATTCCCGGGCAACGGGATCGCCCGTCACCCAGCAAATTTCTTCTGCCTCCAACCATCGCCCCGGAACTCGTTCTTTATCGCCCACCAGCACCGCGTTACGGGATGGATCCAAAGCCACCACGTATAGGGGCTTCGGCTCGCTCAACCCCAAACCCCTTCGCTGGCCTACGGTGTAGAAGGCGAGACCCCGATGCCTTCCCAGTTCCCTTCCTTGCATATCCAACATGGGACCGGGTCTGACGCTCTCCGGGAAGTTCCTCTCCAAAAACTCGCGGTAATCACCTCCGGCCAAGAAGCATATGTCCTGACTTTCCTCGTGGGATGACCATCCCAACTCCCTCGTCACCGTGTCCTTGAGCTCCCGTTTAATCCTATCGCCGTTGGGGAATATGCACCGCCCGAGGATCTCCTGGCCCAGACGGTACAGGACATATGACTGGTCCTTACTGACATCCCTTGCCCTCATCAACCTAGCCCTGTTACCTTCCCGCAGCAGCCGGGCGTAATGTCCGGTGGCCACCAGTTCGCAGCCCCTCTCCAATGCC
>JACVJK010000088.1 GCA_015711955.1 Actinomycetota bacterium
TTCTTGACGCTATCCACCATGTCCCCGTAAAGGGTGCAATAACCCATGGAAAGTTCACTCTTGTTGCCCGTGGAAAGCACTAACCATCCGCGCGAGTTGGAAATTGTCATGAGGATGTTGCCTCTGATCCTTGCTTGCAGGTTCTCCGACGCCACATCGCCTCCCGGCCCGGATGTCAGACCATGCTTGAGGTATGACTGGTATATTCCGTCAATGGGATATTCCTCCACCTCTATCCCCAAAGATTCCCTCAGTGAATCCACGCATTTCCGGGAAAGAGAAGACGTGTAAATGGAGGGCATGAAGACCCCGTGGACCCGAGAGGAACCTAGTGCCAAAGTGGCCAAGGCCGCTACCAGAGCTGAATCCACGCCCCCGGACAGCCCCACCAGGACGTGTTCGAATCGGTTCTTCGCCACGTAATCCCGGAGTCCCACCAGCAAGGCCTGGAGAACCTCCTCTTCCTCGTCCAGCTCCTCCGCGACCGGGAGGGGAAGGCGAGGACCCTCCCCCGCCCGCGGACCTCGTCGTCCGTCAAGCCGCACGGACCTCGTCGTCCCAGGGACGGTGCCTCGCCTGAAATGTCGGTGGATTGGTGAGAAGGTTCTTTTGCGAAAAGCCCCTCTCCACTCCACATCCGCCACCATGAGCTCCTCCCGGAACCTCGCCGCGGAAGCCAGCTTTCCTTTTTCTGGATGGAATATCATGGAACCACCATCAAAGACCAGTTCGTCTTGCCCCCCCGTCCTGTTCACGTAAGCTATGACCACCCCGTTCTCCCGGGCGCGGAAGGACAACATCTCCTCCCGGTAACGATGTTTTCCCTTCTGAAAGGGGGATGAGGAAAGATTTATCACTATCTCCGCACCCCCATATGCCACCTCGAACTCGAGAGGTCCTCCCGGATACCATATGTCCTCGCATATAGTGATACCAATCTTTGTATCTCCCAACTCCAACACCAATCCCTCCCGACCGGGGGCGAAGTAGCGCATCTCATCGAACACGCCGTAATTGGGTAAAAAGTTTTTGAAATACACCTCCTGGACGCGGCCGCCATAGAGCACTGCCGCCGCGTTGAAAAGGTCCTCCGCCAGGTACAGAGTTCCCACCACCGCCACCGTCTCACCAGTGTGCTTAGCCAATTCTCCCAAAACTTCCATGTTTTGTCTCACGAAATCAGTCTTGAACACGAGATCTTCGGGTGGATATCCAGGAAGAGATAGCTCCGGGAAACAGACGAGCTCCGCTCCCATGTCCTCTGCCTCTTTTATGAAGCGGGCTATCTTTGAGGCGTTACCCTCCAAATCGCCCACCACTGTATCCATTTGCGCAAGGGCGATTCTCAACGTAATCACCTCCCATGGTAATAACTACCAATCGTTATTTAGGCTTATTTTTCTTAGAACCAGCTGAATCCATAACATCTTTTTGCCTCATATAATTGCTATAACTTACCTATGTGCATGCCTTCCACATAAGTCATTAACAGCGGACCTTCTCAGAGGATCCGTAATGATGGCCTCTTCAAGTTAATTGATCACGAAAAATAACCTATCCAAAACAGAGTGGAAACCGAGAAGGCCCATCTCATCCGAACCCATTCTCGCCAAACCTCATTTCATTGGGGAGTTTGTCGACCAACAAAGGAGGTTCAAAACTTCGATCACGAAAACCCCTATCATTTATGTCTTTCAATATTGATGAGTTCTTCTCAGATGGCAGACTCCCCCGTCTCTCCAGTCCTGATGCGCACGGCGTTCTCCACGTCGTAGATGAACATCTTCCCGTCCCCCACCGCCCCCGTCCTCGCCGCCTTCATTATGGCCCAGAGCACCTTGTTCAGGTCTTCGTCCACCACCACCACCTCCAGCTTGGCCTTGGGGAGGAACCCCACGCTGTATCTCTCCCCCCTCCAGACCCGTTTCAATCCCTTTTGTTTACCGTGACCCATGACCCGACTCACGGAAGCCCCTGGATAACCCAGCGACTCCAGCTCAGCTATCACGCTTTCCAGCTTTTCCGGCCTTATATATGCTTCCACTTTTTTCATTGCCCTAACCTCCATTCTAATCCCATTATCTGGTAAACTGCTTCCTGCCGTCTCCTTGTACCCTCTCGTTGGGGGTATCACGAAAGGCCGTCATGCGTGGTTGAAAGCTAATAGGAAACGGCCGTAAACACTTCAGGGTGCCAATCACCATCTCAACACCTCCATGACTCGAGAACTGGGGGAATCCTCGGCCGAGCTGTAAAAAGCCCACGTCTCCTCGCTGTAAGCCGGGACTCCCATCTCTGACACGTCGAGACCATCCACCTCTTCCTGTGGGCTCACCCGGATACCCTGCAAGCGATCCTGCAGCTTGAAGAAGGCCCAGGAAACCGCGAAGACGAAGACCGCACATGTAACCGCTCCGATGAGCTGGGCGACGAACTGCCCCGGGTCGCCGAAGAAGAGACCCCGAACCGTGCCGCTAACACCATTGAGCCCGTCGCCGTAGGTGCCGTCGGCGAAGAGACCGAGGGCCATCACGCCCCAGAGCCCGTTAAATCCGTGAACCGCCACCGCACCCACAGGGTCGTCTATCCTCGCCCTCTCCAGCCAGGACACGCCCCAGCAGACCAACAGCCCACCCAGGGAACCGATCAGCAGCGCCGCCCAGACCGGCACGAAGGCACATGGTGCTGTAACCGCCACCAGGCCCGCGAGCATACCGTTTGCGGTCATGGAGGGATCGGGCTTGCCCGCTTTCCTCCAAGTGTAGAACATTGCAATCAGGCAGCCGGCGCAGGCAGCGAGTAGCGTGTTCACCGCCACCCTGGCGAACTGGAGATCGCCTCCGTTCAAGGTGCTGCAACAGTTGAAGCCGAACCACCCGAAGACCAGGAGTATGACCCCGAGTACCGCCATGGGCACGTTATGCCCCGGTATCGGCCTCGGTCTGCCCTCGCTGTCGAACCTGCCCATGCGGGGACCTATGACCATGGCGCCGGCCAAGGCGCAGATACCACCAACGGCGTGCACCACCGATGAACCCGCGAAGTCCAGGAAACCGTGGCCGAGGCCCAGATTGGTACCCAGGGCGGAGAGCCAGCCGCCCCCCCACACCCAATGGCCAAAAATAGGGTAGAGAACCGCAGACATGAAGAGCCCGTATATCAGAAAGGCCTTGAACCTCCACCTCTCCGCCAATGCCCCCGTCACTATGGTGGCGGCAGTGTCCATGAAGACCACCTGGAAAAGGAAGAAAAGGAGCGCCCCCGCATCACTCATGCCGCCCCCGGAGAGGGCAAAGCCCTTCAGACCCAAAAAGGACCAGCCGGAAAAGGGCTCGAGCCTGCGGCTGAGAAGCTCCGCCAAGCCGCCGGTGAAAAGGGGACCCGGTCCGCCGAACATCAGGGCATAACCCAAAAGGAAAAAGCCCAAGCTGCCCACGGCGAAGATGGTGAAGTTGGTCATCATCACGTGCACGGCGTTCCTCTTCTGGGAAAACCCAGTCTCCACCATGGCGAAACCCGCCTGCATGAAGAAGACCAGGATGGCTCCCAGAAACACCCAGATCAAGTTCATGGAGGTCTCGCTCGCGTACCGAACTTCGTCCACCGCCCCCTCCTGGTCCCCATCCTGGGAATCGGCGCCCAGCGGCCCCTCACCGGCCAAGGCCGCACCACGAGATCCAAAGGGCGAAGAACCACCCAGGAATAGGATCATCAGGAGGAAAAAGAAAAGGAGGCCGAGAATAATTGTCCTTCTGGAAAACGATGGCATCACACCCACCTCCGTGGTCGGTCAGCTTCCTTCTATTAGTCGCCGCGCGAAGGATCATGAAGATCGAAGGCCCCGCGAAAAATGCTGGCGCGCATCGCTCCGGGGAAGAAAAACGCCGTCTGGTCAATTCTGGTAAAAGATGTCATCGCGTCCACCTCCTCGACTGGTCAGCTTTCCCGCCTTCCTTTATGGGTAAAAGATAGGCAGCGGGTCTTTCCAGCGGTTTAAGGGGGCGTGAACGTCTTGTTACCTAACTTTTACGAGGATGTTAAAAAGGGGAGGTGTGGATGACAGCATCGGTACCTTTAGTCCAACCTTTGAGGAAGAGGGGAGATCAAAGAGGTGGGTATATCCAGGGAAATAATGGTAAATTAACGGTAATAGCTTCGGGAAACGGCAAAAGAGCTTACAAAAATCGTGTCCGCAAAATATTAACCGTGTAAGGTTGGTTTATCGTGGTCGAGGTACCGCCTCAACCCTCGGGATCGAAGAGGTAACCAACCCCTCTCACGGTCTTTATGTAGGTGCGACCTCCTTTCTCGATCTTCGAACGGATACGGCGGATGTGGACGTCCACCGTGCGGGACCCGCCGAAATAATCGTAACCCCACACCTCTCGAAGCAGGGCCTCGCGGGTCAACACCTTCCCGGGATGAGTCGAGAGATATCGCAGCAGCTCGAACTCCTTGTAGGTTAGTTCCACCGGCACACCGTCCACCCTCACCTCGTATTTCTCGGCGTCTATGGAAAGGCCCGGCAAGCGATTCACCTCGCCCAAACGGGCTACGACACGGGCGATCCTCGCCCGCGCCTCTTCCTCGCAACAGCCCTGCACCAAGAAATCGTCAAAGGGGAGGTCAGGGGTCAGCTCGGCCAGCTGCCTGGGTTCCAGTATCGCCACCACCGGGGGCCGCGGCGTCTCGCTGCCCCAAGAGCTCAACAGTTCCTCCCGCCACGCCGGACGAAAGCGTAGATCGAGGACCACCAAGTCGGCGGAACCATGGTTCGGAGCGCTCTCATGCCCCCGCACCGCCACGTCACCGAAACTGGCCAGCACTGCGAGGAAGGGGGGTTTGCCCCGCTCTGAGGTGTACAGGACTATCTCCATCTCGTTTCCTTTGACCCTCCCCCCAAGGCTCGGCATCCCTTGGAAGTCAAACAACCTGCCTTCGGCTCTTGCTGAGTAGGCTGGGCCCGGGATGCCGCAGCATCCCGTAGACCTCGGACCCACAGCGCTTCCTGGTTACCGGCTCACCGTCCCTAATAGGCGTACAACCCCCCGAAGGGGCGGCGAGACTTGGGGAAGATCACGTTGAACTCTGAATCCATTATCTCACCTGCATCTCCACCGAAGTAACCGACGTAATCCCGCACCAGTGACTCAATCTCTCTCAGTTCCTCCTCACTGGCTTCTCTCAAGGCGGCCCCTTTTCCCAATTGCGTATTGGACACAGGGCCCCTCACGAATATCCTGCCCCCGTGGATCCCCGTTCCCAAGTGCCTGGCTGCGGGGAAGGTGGTGTCCTTCCCCGGAAGGCGTAAGACCAGCACCACCCCACCCGCCATGTACTCCCCCAGGAAGTCCTGGGTGCCCCCGCCGATGACCAGGATCGGCCGCATCTTACCGTATTCCTTCATGTGAATGGCGCACCGGTAACCTACGCCGTCACGGATATACACCCTACCGCCCCGCATCCCCATGGCGGCTATGTCCCCAGCCCGGCCGTGGACCACTATGAGGCCGTCGTTCATGGTGTTGCCCAAGCCGTCCTGGGCGTTCCCATAAACGAAGATGCGAGGTCCATCCATGAAGGAACCCAGGTCGTTCCCGGGGACCCCCTTGATCTTTAATAGTATCGGCTTGCGTATGCCCGAGCCTATGTACCGCTGGCCGCACACGCCCTCCAGGGTCAACTCCTCGGCTTTCGAGGCCGCCTGCCTGACCCGCCGGTTGAGCTCCCGGTAGTCCAAGCCTTCGGCATCGATGACCGTGGATCCGGGCGGATCATTCGCGGACAAGACCGACTTTTCCTTGATCACATCGCCTCTCACCTGTCTCACGGCTCTCATTCCCTCACTTCCTCTCACTCCCCAGCGTGCCTTATGCCCAGTATCTCCAGTTCCTCTCGGTTGAGACCCACGCCCCGCAGCTTCATCCGATTGCCACGCAGGCTCTCTATGGCGTTGATGCCCATGCCCCCCAGCATCTCCATGATCTCGTGGGACCACGCCCTCACCAAGTTGACCAGCCTTTCCGTCCCTATGTCGGGGTTCAACCTTTTCGTCAGGTAAGGGTCCTGGGTAGCTATGCCCCAGTTGCATTTTCCTGTATAGCATTTCTGACACACGTGGCAGCCGAGAGCCACCAGCGCTGCTGTGCCGATGTACACGGCGTCCGCCCCCAAGGCGATGGCCTTTACTACGTCCGCCGAGGAGCGGATCCCTCCTGCAACCACCAGGCTTGCCCGGTTGCGGATGTCCTCCCGGCGGAGCCTCTCGTCCACTGAGGCCAGGGCGAGCTCGATGGGGATTCCCACATTATCCCTGATCATCAGGGGAGCGGCCCCCGTGCCACCCCTCATGCCGTCCAAGACCACGATATCGGCCCCGGCCCTCACTATGCCCGACGCGATTGCCGCAGAATTGTGAACCGCTGCGATCTTCACCGAGACCGGCTTTTCCCAGCCTGTGGCCTCCTTGAGAGCGTGGATCAGCTGAGCCAGGTCCTCGATGGAATAGATGTCGTGGTGGGGAGCCGGGGAGATGGCGTCGCTTCCCACCGGGATCATTCTGGTGCGGGAGATCTCCGGAGTAACCTTCTCACCAGGCAGGTGTCCGCCGATGCCCGGCTTGGCACCTTGGCCGATCTTTATCTCCACCGCGGCGGCCACCTCCAGGTAGTCAGCGTGGACCCCGAAGCGGCCTGATGCCACCTGGCATATGACGTTCTTCCCGTAGCGGTAAAGGTTCCTGTGCAGTCCTCCCTCCCCGGTGTTGCAGAAAGTGCCCAGCTCCGCCGCCGCCCGGGCCAGCGCCTCACAGGCGTTATAGCTGATGGCCCCGTAGGAGATGGCCGAGAACATGATGGGCGTCTCCAACTTGAGCTGCGGGGAGAGCCTCGTCTCGAGCACCGTTTTGTTCCCTCTTTTTGCCAATTTGAGGGAATCCGGCTTGGCGCCTAGATAGGTCCTGAGCTCCATGGGCTCTCGCAGGGGGTCGATGGAGGGGTTGGTCACCTGGCTGGCATCCAGCAACATTCGGTCCCAGTACGCTGGATAGTTCTTGTCGCAGCCCATACCGGTGAGCAGAACCCCTCCCGTCTCCGCCTGTCGGTAGATGTTGGCCAGGACCTCGGGAGTCCAGTGGGCGTTGGGAGCCGTCTCGGTGGGGTTACGGCGGACCACCAGGGCATGGGTGGGGCAGAGGGTGGCGCAGCGGAGGCATCCCACGCAACGGGCATCGTCAGTGTTCGCCCATTCCCCGCCGTCGTGCCAGCGGTGGACCTGGAAAGCGCACTGCCTCTCGCAGGCGCCGCAGCGTATGCAGCGACGCTCGTCCCTCTCCACCAAGAACCGGGGAAGCGCGTAGCTCTTCAAGTCTCATCTCCTTTCCGGATCAAATCCAATCCCGCCGTTCGCTTATCGGGATACCGGCTTCCGATCCAGATCTTCCTACTTCCGTCATCCCAAACGAGTTAGGCCTGTTCCCGCCAGTTTTCCGTTTGACCGCCGCAGTCGTTCCCACTCTTATCCTTAACGACCATTGCACGCCTCTAGTCACCTTATGCCTGCTCCCTTATGGATCCGTTCACTCCACAGGAAGGCCCCTTAATAAACGATTCCTGGCGCTCAAGTCCTCCTAAACGGCCGAGACCCTCTCCATCCCCGCCGCCCTCACCTTCTCCAGCAAGAACTTTCCCTTACCCGTCCCCGGCGACGCATCCATTACGTCTCTCCATCGGAAGCCCTTATGACCCTTCCTTCTCGCTTCCACCTCGAAGACCACCGGTTCGCCCCCGAAGGGTATCCAGGTCCTTCTTACGGAATCGTCAACCAAATGGATGGGAGCTTCTTCAGAGGAGATGTAGAGGAAATCCCTTCCTTCGCCCACCACCAGGGGACGCAGCCTGATGCGGTCGGTAA
>JACVJK010000089.1 GCA_015711955.1 Actinomycetota bacterium
TGGTCATGCCCGGCGACAACACGGAGATGGAGGTGGAGCTGCTCTACCCCATAGCCATGGAGGAGGGCCTCCGCTTCGCCATCCGGGAGGGCGGCCGCACCGTGGGAGCCGGAAGGGTCATTCAGATCGTGAAGTAGCGGGAAGAAAGCGGGTCTCGCCGGGACGGGAGGAATGAGAAAGCGAGTTGACGCCTGGGCACCAAGGTGGTAGGCTTATCGGCCGGTGCCCACGGGAGGTGGAGAATTCATGAGGATCATCGTCACTTTAGCTTGCACCGAGTGCAAGAGGAGGAACTACACGACCAAGAAGAACAAGACCAACGATCCGGATCGGATCGAGTTGAAGAAGTATTGTCCCTGGTGCAGGACCCATACTTTGCACCGGGAGACTCGTTGATCTATATTATTTATTGCCGCTCGAATCCCGCGAGCGGGGTTCGTGAAAGGCAAGAGCGTAGGCCTGTAGCTCTAACTGGCAGAGCACCGGTCTCCAAAACCGGGGGTTGGGGGTTCGAATCCCTCCAGGCCTGCCATATTTTTTGATGGAAGGATTTCTCGCCCGGGGCGAGAGGTCTTGTTAGGATTGACGGGAATGCCGGATCAAGCCACGATCAGAAGGTGTTGGTAGAGCAGAAGTGAGGCTTGCCGGCGACGAGCGGTGAAAACGAGGGGGTATGAATGCCCAGCCGTGAGCTCCGGCGGATGCAGCAGAAGCTGGGGATAGACAAAAAGAGGGAGCAGATACGGAAGAAGGCTCCCTCCCGCAAGAAGGGCCCCAAGAAGGAGAGGGTGAGTATACGCCAGTTCCTCTCCGAGGTGAGGGCGGAGATGAAGCGGGTGACCTGGCCCACTCGGCAGGAAGTGATTTCCTACACCTTGGTGGTGATCATAACCGTCCTCCTGGTGGGAGGCATCGTGGCCTTAGCCGACTACGTCTTCACCTATTTGGTGAAGCTCATAATACTTTGATCGAGGTAGGCGACATGGAAGGCAAGTGGTACGTCATACACACCTACTCGGGATATGAGAACAAGGTGAAGGCCAACCTGGAACACCGGGTGGCCAGCCTTGACCTGGGGCACAAGATATTCAAGGTCGTCGTCCCCATGGAAGACGTGATGGAGCTGAAGGGGGGCAAAAAAGAGATCGTGAAGAAGAAGATGCTCCCCGGCTACATCTTGGTCAACATGGAACTGGACGACGAGAGCTGGTACGTGGTGAGGAGCACCCCGGGAGTCACCGGCTTCGTGGGTTCGGGCGCCAGGCCCACCCCCCTTTCCAAAGAAGAGGTGGAGAAGCTGCTGGAGAAGCCAGCGGCCGAAAAGCCCAGGCCCAAGACCGAGTTCGAGGAGGGCATGAGCGTAAGGGTGGCCTCGGGACCCTTCGCCGACATGACCGGCACCATCGCCGAGATAAATCTGGATCAGAGCAAGCTGAAGGTCATGGTCTCCATCTTCGGAAGGGAGACCCCGGTGGAGCTCAACTTCGACCAAGTGACCAAATTGTGAAAAATTGTGACCGTTGAACGGGGAAAAGGCTCCCTCCAGTGGGTTTTCCTGACGAAGGAGCAGTTGTTGGCCTTGAGCCGTGCAGTGAAAAGAGTTAAGACATAGTTCGAGGAGGAGAAGGAAGATGCCCAAGAGGGTGATAGCGAAGATCAAACTCCAGCTGCCTGCGGGGCAGGCCACGCCGGCGCCGCCAGTGGGTCCGGCCCTGGGCCAGCACGGAGTGAACATAATGGAATTCTGCAAGGCCTACAACGCCGCCACCCAATCCCAGGCGGGCACCATCATTCCGGTGGAGCTCACCGTCTACGAGGACAGGAGCTTCTCCTTCGTCACCAAGACCCCGCCCGCCTCGGTGCTGCTCAAGCAAAAGGCGGGCATCGAGAAAGGGTCCAAAGAGCCCAACGTGCAGAAAGTGGCCCGCCTCAAGAGGGAGGAGATCCGGGAGATCGCCAAGCTAAAGATGCAGGACCTGAACACCGACGACTTGGAAGCTGCCACCCGGATCATCGAGGGAACGGCCCGCAGCATGGGAATTCAGGTGGTGGATTGAAGACCGAACATGGCGAGGGCTTGACGGGAAGAAGGGAAGCAAGGGGATAGCCCGAGGGCCGCAAAGGCCCGTGAGCCGGTGGGAGGGCTGACAGGCCCGCTATGAACCACGGAGGTGATGAAATTTGAAGAAGAGAAGCAAGCGGTACCGCGAAGCGCTGCAGCTCTACGACCGCCAGAAGCTGTACCATCCCCGCGAGGCCATATCTATCATCAAGAAGATGCCCTCCACCCGTTTCGACGAGACGGTGGAGGTGGCTTTTCGTCTGGGGGTGGACCCCAGGAAGGCCGACCAGATGGTCAGGGGCACGGTCAGCCTTCCCCACGGGACCGGAAAGGAAGTGCGGGTGGTGGTGATCGCCGAGGGCGACAAGGCCCGTGAGGCGGAGGAGGCGGGTGCCGACTGCGTCGGCGGCCCCGAGCTGCTGGAGAAGATCAAGAAGGAGGACTGGTTCGATTTCGACGCCATGGTGGCCACCCCGGACATGATGTCGCACGTGGGGAAGATGGGCAAGATACTGGGACCAAAAGGCCTCATGCCCAATCCCAAGGCAGGCACGGTCACCTTCGACGTGGCCAAAGCGGTGCGGGACATCAAGGCCGGCAAGGTGGAATATCGGGTGGACCGTCAGGGCAACCTCCATCTGGTGCTGGGGAAGAAGTCCTTCGACGAGAGGAAGCTTTTGGAAAACTACCAAGCCATCTTGGAGGAGGTGATCAGGGCCAAACCCGCCACCGCAAAGGGCAAGTACCTGAAGAGCATCACCTTCAGCACATCCATGGGGCCGGGGGTCAAGGTGGATCCCTCCGTGGTGAGGGACATCTTGGCCGAGGAAGAGAAGCAGGCCGTGTGAGGGAACAAGCCGCTCCTTGTCCGATAAGACGGCAAGACCTGGGCCCTGTGAGGTTCAAGTAGAGGCCCGCTTAGGTGCCCAAACCGCAAATTGACAGGTAAATGACCCTGTGTTAACCTTTCCCGAGGTGCCGAGCCTGAGAAGTGGGTGTCTTAGGACTTAAAATGCCCGCGGAGGCGAAGGCGTGAAGACTGGCAACTTCATGCCCCTCGCCTTGCGCGAGGGGCTTTGGTTTGAAAGGCAGGTGATGGACGAGTGCCCAGGCCAGATAAGGTGGAGAAGGTAGAGGAACTGCGGGAGAAGTTCACCTCCTACCAGGCGGTTTTCCTCACCGACTTCACGGGTCTCAAAGTGGAGGAGATGAACCGTCTGAGGTCGAGGATAAAACAGTTGGGAGGCGAGTACAGGGTGCTCAAGAACACCTTGGCCCGCAGGGCCCTGCAGGACACTCCATGCCAGGACATGGAGAGGTTCTTCGTGGGTCCGGTGGCGGCCGCTTTCGCCGGGGAGGACCCGGTGGCGGTGGCCAAGGAACTTTTGGCTTTCTCCCGGGAGTACCCCAACCTAAAGTTCAAAGGGGGGTTCCTGCAGGGCAGGGTGCTGGAGCCTGCCCAGGTGAGGGAGGTGGCCAACCTGCCCTCCCGCGAGGTTTTGCTGGCCAAGCTGGTGGGCACCCTCAAATCCCCCATCTACCAGCTGGTGGGCGTGTTGTCTGGCCCCTACCGCAAGCTGGTATACGCCCTATCCGCCGTGGCCGAGAAGAAGGAGGCGGCCTGAGAAAGAGGGGTTCTCGGAAAGGAAGGAAATTCGAAGGGAAAGATGGAGGTGTGAGAGTTGGCCGAGAAGAAGTCCTTGAGCCTGGAGGAAATCCTCGAGGCGATTGACTCCATGACCGTGCTGGAGCTCAACGAATTGGTCAAAGCCCTGGAGGAGAAGTACGGCGTTACCGCGGCGGCCCCGATGGCCGTGGCAGCCGTTGGTGCCGCCGCCCCTGCCGCGGCGGGAGAAGCCCCCGAGGAGGAAGGGGAAAAGACCGAGTTCGACGTCATCCTGCTGGCGGCGGGAGACCGCAAGGTACAGGTCATAAAGGTGGTGAAGGACATCACCGGGCTGGGACTTAAGGAAGCCAAGGCCCTGGTGGACGAGGCCCCCAAGCCGGTGAAGGAGAAGGTCTCCAAGGACGAGGCCGACCGTATTGCGGAGCAGCTCAGGGAGGCCGGGGCCCAGGTGGAGATAAAGTAGGCGCGGGCTTAATCGCCGCCGGGCGCCACCTGGCCGCCGGGCAAGATCGAGGCACAAATAGGAGGCGGGACGTGATCCCGCCTCCCATTGTTTTCGTGGTCGTTTGCCTCTTCTCGCAGGTCGAGGGCGCGCTCTGGGGAAGCGTGGGTGAAGGAGAAAGGGTGAGGGGTGGGCTTACCGCGCCTTTTTCGGGAAACCGGTTCACTGAACCGCCGCACGCCCCTATTGACCACCTCCCTGGAGGCGCTAAATTGACGGGCGCGAAACGGGGATGTTGACGGAGAAAAGGAAGTCGACGGGAAATGGGGGCGCGGTACGATCTGGCCATGGGACGCCCAGCGGGCCGGTTGTGCGGAAGACCCGCACATCTTCAACCCCGCGATGGACTCGATGCGATTAATTGACCTCTTCGGGGAAGGCGTCGCACGGGAGGTGGCGTCGGCGCTGGCTGTGTACGCGCGGGAATCCGGCGCCAAGGGCGCGGGGGACTGCGCGGGACGCTGGGCAAGCAGAATCTGAAACCGCTGGTCACCCACCGAGCGACCTGAGCCGGGTTGAAAGTGGGGCTTCGACGCGGATCTTGAGAGCGGGAGATTCGCGCCGTTCTGCTACTGCGGACGACGAGGTCTTAGGCGGGAACCAGGGGGTTTGTGGTTTCGTCGGAAAAGCGCGGGATAGCCTTGAGGCTCGGGATCGCCGTCGGTTGCGGGTCTTATGGAGGGGATGTTTATATAAGCTCCCTCGATGACCGGCTCCTCCTTCACCAGGGGCTGTCCCAGTCGCGGGTCTTATGGAGGGGATTCTATATGAGCTCGCAGGGGGAGAGACCCGGAGGGGTCGCGCGAGAACCGGCGCGCTAAAACCGACGCAGAACTGCCCCCTGAAGGACGCTGGGGGTTCGGCCTTGTGGGCACCGCCGTCGAGTGTTATGTTGGATACATGAGGGCAGTCGCTGGAAAAGTGGGGTGGATGGTTCAACTTTCTATTCCCTCACATTGACAATTTCCGTGAATGATTAATAATATGAGGTTTTGCGTATATTAGAAGGACCTTTTCTTTTGAGGAAGGGGAGTGAGGAGGAAAGTGAGCACAACCGCAGGCAGGCGCATAAGGAGAAGCTTCGCCAAGATCAACGAGATCCTCGACGTTCCCGACCTGGTAGAGGTACAGAAGAAGTCTTTCGAGTGGTTCTGCACCGAGGGGCTCCGGGAGGTCTTCCGCGAGATCTCCCCCATCGAGAACTTCGGCAGCAACTTGGCGGTGGAGTTCGGGGAGCATTATTTCAAGGAGCCCAAATACGACGTGGACGAGTGCAAGGAGAGGGACATGACCTACTCCGCCCCTCTCTTCGTCAACGTTTCCCTCATCAACAAGGAGACGGGCGAGATAAAGGAGCAGACTGTCTTCATGGGCGATTTCCCCATGATGACCGAGAAGGGCACCTTCATCATCAACGGCACCGAGAGGGTGGTGGTGTCCCAGCTGGTCCGGTCCCCGGGCGTGTACTTCGACAAGGAGCTGGACAAGACCACAGACAAGGAACTCTATTACGCCAAGATAATCCCCTCAAGGGGGGCATGGCTGGAGTTCGAGACCGACAAGCGGGACGTGATCGGGGTGAGGATCGACCGCAAGAGGAAGCAACCCGCCTCGGTGTTGTTGCGGGCCATGGGCTACGAGGACGACGAGCAGATCCTCTCCCTGTTCGACGGTTCCCCCCTCATGGAGATAACCCTGGAGAAGGACCACACCAGGACCCGGGAGGAGGCGGTCCTGGACATATATAGGAAGCTGCGCCCCGGGGAACCCCCCACCGCCGACAGCGCCAAAAACCTACTGGAGAACCTTTTCTTCAACCCCAGGAGGTATGACTTGGCCCGGGTGGGGAGGTACAAGCTGAACAAGCGGCTGGGCCTGAACGTCCCCCTCGACGTGACCATCCTCACCCCCGAGGACGTGATCGAGACCATCCGCTGCCTGCTCCGCGTGGTGGCGGGCGACGAGGAGGCGGTGGACGACATAGACCACTTCGGGAACCGCAGGGTCAGGGCGGTGGGCGAGCTCATCCAGAACCAGGTGAGGATGGGCCTTGCCCGTCTGGAGAGGGTGGTCCGGGAGAGGATGGCCACTCCCGACGTGGAGGCCCTCACCCCCCAGAACCTCATCAACATAAGGCCGGTGGTGGCGGCCATCAAGGAGTTCTTCGGGTCGAGCCAGCTCTCCCAGTTCATGGATCAGACCAACCCCCTTTCCGGGTTGACCCACAAGCGCAGGCTGTCCGCCCTGGGTCCGGGCGGGCTCTCCCGCGAGAGAGCGGGTTTCGAGGTGAGAGACGTGCACCCATCCCACTACGGCCGCATGTGCCCCATCGAGACGCCAGAAGGCCCCAACATCGGCCTCATAGGTTCCTTGGCCACCTACGCTCGGGTGAACGAGTTCGGGTTCATCGAGACACCCTACCGGAAGGTGGTCAACGGGAAGGTGACCGACGAGATCGTGTACCTCACCGCCGACGAGGAGGAGGACTACACCATCGCCCAGGCCAACGCCCCGGTGGACAAGAAGGGACGCCTCATGGGGGATCGGGTGCTGTGCCGCAAGAAGGAGATGGTGGTGAACGTGCCGCCCGAGGAGGTGGACTTCATGGACGTCTCCCCTCGGCAGATCGTCTCCGTGTCCACCTCCCTCATTCCCTTCCTGGAGCACGACGACGCCAACCGGGCCCTCATGGGGTCCAACATGCAGAGGCAGGCCGTCCCCCTGCTGAGGGCGGAGGCTCCCTTGGTGGGTACGGGCATGGAATACCGGGCGGCCAAGGACTCGGGCGAGGTGGTCTGCGCCAAGGCCGCGGGGAGGGTGACGTACGTGGACTCCACCCGCATCGTGGTCACCCGGGAGGACGGGACGGAGGACGTCTACAAGCTGGCCAAGTTCCGCCGCTCCAACCAGGGGACCTGCGTCAACCAGAGGCCCATCGTGGATGAAGGCGATTTTGTGGAGGAAGGGCAGGTCATCGCCGACGGTCCCTGCACCGACCAGGGCGAACTGGCCTTGGGGAAGAACCTGCTGGTGGCCTTCATGCCCTGGAGGGGGTACAACTACGAGGACGCCATCATCGTATCGGAGCGGATGGTGTACGACGACGTGCTCTCCTCCATCCACATCGAGGAGCACGAGATCGACGCCCGGGACACCAAGCTGGGTCCCGAGGAGATAACCCGCGACATCCCCAACGTCAGCGAGGACATGCTCAAGGACCTGGACGAGCGGGGCATCATCCGCATCGGGGCCGAGGTGGGTCCGGGGGACATCCTGGTGGGCAAGGTGACCCCCAAGGGCGAGACGGAGCTCACCGCCGAGGAGAGGCTGCTGCGAGCCATCTTCGGCGAGAAGGCCCGGGAGGTGCGCAACACCTCTCTCAAGGTGCCTCACGGCGAGTCGGGCAAGGTCATCGACGTTAAGGTGTTCTCCCGGGAGGCCGGTGACGAGCTGCCGCCGGGAGTCAACGAGATGGTGCGGGTGTACGTGGCCCAGATCCGGAAGATCTCCGACGGCGACAAGCTGGCCGGACGCCACGGCAACAAGGGCGTCATCTCC
>JACVJK010000090.1 GCA_015711955.1 Actinomycetota bacterium
TACCTAATCGATCACGCTCTCTACCACCTCGGCTCCTTCCTCCACCACCACCCGGCCATCCATGCGAGTGCTGTCGTCAATGGTGCCCCTGCAATCCGGCACCAAGTCCTCCAGCACCATGCGATTTGCCTCCAGTAGATCCTCGAGCCTTCCGGTGTCTTTCCACCATCCGGAGATTGTGTGAGCCTCCACCCGATAGCCGTGATCGATTAGGTACTGAATGGCGTCGGTTATCTCCAGCTCGTTTCTCCAGGAGGGTTTTATGGATTTTGCCGCTTCGAAAATGACCGGTCGAAACATGTAAGCACCCACCAAGGCCAGGTCGCTGGGAGGTACCTTGGGTTTTTCCACCAACCTCACCACGCGGTTGCCCTCCAGTTCCGCCACCCCAAAACGCTGGGGCTCCGCCACCCGCGAGAGAAGTATCAGGGCATCCACGTCCTTCCGCCGGAACTCCTCCACGAATTCCGTGATGCCCTCCTTGATGAGGTTGTCACCCAGATACATCACGAAGGGGGTGTCCTCCAGGAAACTCTCTGCCGTGATCACTGCGTGGGCCAAACCCAGGGGCGCCTCCTGCCTTATGTAGGTGACGTTCAAGCCCCAAGCGGAACCGTCACCCACCGCTTTTCTGATCTCTGGCTCCGTGTCCCCCACGATGATGCCCACTTCACGGATCCCGGCTTCAGCCAGCGCTTCCAACCCGTAAAAAAGTATGGGTTTGTTGGCCACCGGCACCAGTTGCTTGGCGCTGGTGTGGGTGATGGGGCGGAGCCTGGTCCCCTCTCCCCCCGACAGCACTAAACCCTTGAGTTTCATGGAGAGGATTTTATCACACCTTAAACAAGGCCTTTCGACAGCTGGCCCCCCGACACCGATTACGGCTTGCGGGGTAGACAAAGTGCCACCACTCGTAAAAGAACCGAACTCGGGAGATTTCAGAAGGCCCCGGGTCGTCACCCGCGCCTCAAGGAACCCGCCGCGTCCTTCGCGTCGCGAGCGAACCTACTTGCCGTCCAGCCCAAAGCCGTCACTTCCCCAATCGCTTATCGAGGCACCGGACTATGTCCTTTCCCAGGATCTCCAGTTGCCACGAGCGCAGAATACCCGCCGCCGCCAACTCGTCCAGGCTTTTCGCTCCACGCCTCACTATCTCGCGCATTTGCGAGCTCGGCAGCAGGAATCCCGGTTCCAAGCCGAGGTGTTCGGCGGCTCTTTTCCTGGCGACCTTGAGACATCTCATCGCCCTTTCATCGATGGGGTTTCTCGCCGGTAGATAATCTCTCTCCTCCAAACGCAGCTCCATCCCCGATTTTTCGCAAGAAGTGATTATTTCCAATATTTCCCTTCCATATCTTGATACCTGTCTCCGGCTTAAAATTCCTGTTCCTTCCAACTCCTCCATGTTTTTCGGATAAGAAATGGCTATTTTCATTAATTTTTCGGTGGATATTATCCGGAAGGGAGGTATGTCCAAACGGCGCGCCTTTTCCTCTCTCCATTCCCCCAGCAGCTGGAGCAATGCCAAACGTTGGGGATCGAGATCCCTCCAGCCTTTGACCCGGGTGACGTCGAAATTCCTTGACGACAGGGGGGTCAGGTTAGCCACCAGATATTCAAATTCCTCCCTTGCCCACGAGATCCTGCCCATGGACACGAGCTCCTCTTCCATCCACCTCTTTACGTCAACGAGATAAAGGACGTCCATTGCCGCGTACTCGAGCATCTTCTTCTCAAGAGGCCTTCGCGACCAATCCGCCTTTTGAAACGACTTGTCCATGCTCATCCCGCGATATTCAAAAAGCAAGTCCGAAAGCCCCACCCTGTCCTTTCCCAAGAATTTGGCCGCCACCATGGTGTCGAAGACCGGTTTGGGCCTTACCCCTAAATGGGTGAGGATCATCCTCCCGTCGTAATCAACGTCGTGAAAAACCTTTTCCAGGCGGGGTTCCTCGAAGAGCTCGGTAAGCGGCTGCAAGTCCACCTTTAGGGCATCAACCACGTACGCCGTCTCGCCGTCCGACAGCTGAAGAAGGCAGATGCGTTCGTTATAGTGGTGAAAATTGTCGGACTCAAGGTCAACCGCCACGGTTTTCTTCTCACGCAACTCGTCCCGCAGGCGTACAAGCTCTACTTCGTCCTCAATGAGCAAATATCTAACCATAGGCATATTATAATAACCCACCGAAAATCGATTTCCATAGATTTACATAAAAAGACATTTCCTGGGTCCACACCCGAAGAACATCCAGATATTGGCCGCCATGATCGCAGAGATTGAAGCAGCGCTATAGTTCGAGTATACAATAAATAAACCTTTCTAGGCGGCGTGTCACCTGTCATGAAGGGAAGGAGTGGCAATGAAAAAAAGACTGCCGGCACCGGAGAGGAAAAAGGTGATCCTGCAGGCGGCGCTTAACACCTTCGCAGAGCAAGGCTACCACGGGGCAATAATGGAAACCATCGCGCGAAGGGCAAACGTCACCAAACCCATACTTTATCGCCACTTCCCGAGCAAGTTAGAGCTTCTGAAGGCCCTCATCCGAGAGACGGGGGATCAGCTTCGTCAGGCCTTGAGGGGCTCTGAGGGCGAAACCAGCGGCCTCAACTGGGAAGAGAGGATAAAGCGGGACGTGGATGCCTATCTCAGCTTCGTGAGCAGTAACGAGATGGGTTTTCGCCTGATATACACCAGCGACGTAAACGTCAATCAAGAAGTGGTGAAGCTCATCGACGACATCCGAGAGGGATACATCGAAGACGTGGCCAAGGTCATAACCTCCTACACGGACACCTCTAAGTTCACCGAAGATCAGATAAAGGTGGTGGCGGTGATGCTGGTGGGGTTGGTGGAATATTCAGTAAGAAGGTGGTTGGAGAAAAAGGACCGCCCCCTGGAGGAGTACCGGGATAACATGATATGGGCCATCAAGTGCATCTTGGCAAGATTGCCCGCCCGATCCAGCGCTTGAAGAGGCGCCGATAACGGATGGGATGGAAAACTGCTCGTTCTCGTAGTTGTCTCCGGAAATCGAGTGAGTTGAGGAAACCCCGATAAAAACCGCGAGAAAGAACGAGGGCCGTCCTCATCGGACGGCCCTCGCCGCCCTGAAGGTCTTTGTCCCGCTTGGCCGCGTCCTACTCATAAACCTTCTCTTCTTCGTTGTATGCCTCGGGCGCGTCCAACTCCACGTTCCTCTTTCCCTTGACCTCCATTTGCAGTTCTTTGTAGTACTCGTGCTGGATGATGAGGTTCATGATCTCGTTGGTACCCGTCCAAATGGAGAGTAATCTGCAATCTCTCACGAACCTCTCGATTGGGTAAACGTTGGTGTAAGCGATCCCGCCCATCACCTGCATGGCGTTGTTGGCGATCTCCCAGGCGGCCTCGGTGGCGAACTTCTTTGACTCGGAGACCATCCTGCGCATCCTCCCGTGGGGCACCCCCGCGTCGATGGCCTTGGCGGTCACGTATATGAGGCTCATCATGGCCTCCAACTTGATGAGGCTCTCTGCGATCTTGAAATTGACCGCCTGGAAACTCTTGATGGGAACCCCGAAAGCCTTCCTGCGGGTGGAATACCTGGCCGCTATCTCGATGGCCTCGCGGGAAGCTCCCACACATCCGGCAGCGGAGGTCATCCTCTCGGGAACCATCATCCTGTAGAAGATCTTGGAAGCGCCGTTCTCCTCGCCCACCAGGTTCTCCACCGGGACCTTGGTGTCCCGGAAAAGAACCCTGCCGGTCCCGCCACCCCGGGCCCCCATGAGGCCGTAAACCGTCTTAACCTCTACTGTCTCGTCCCGCTCCACCAGAAAACAGCTGAGACCGTCCCGGGGAGGGGCATCCGGGTCAGTTCGGGCATAGACCATGAAATAGTCGGCCCCTTCCGCCCCCACTATGAACCGCTTCTGGCCTCGGAGCACGTAATGATCTCCTTTCCGCTCCGCCCGGCAGGTGGCACCAAAGAAGTCAGAGCCTCCCCGCGGCTCAGTGAGGGCCTCAGCACAGACTTTCTCCCCCTTTATGGTGGGAACCAAAAATCTCTGCTTCTGGTCCTCGGTGCCGAACTGTACCAGACATTCCCCCACTATGCTCACTAACGAATAAAGACAGGTCAAGGGTACCCCCACTAAAGACATCTCGGCAATGGCGATGATCTCATCCTCCCATTTCAGCCCCCTTCCTCCGTACTCCTGGGGAAACCTTAGCCCCAGGAGGTTTCTCCGTCCGCATTCCTCCAGAAAAAACCTGGGGAACGGCGCTATCATGGCATCCATGTCCAAGATTAGTTGCCTCGGCACCCAACTCACGAGATCCCTCACTTCCTGCTGGAGCGCCTTCTGCTCTTCCGTCATGAGGAAGTCGAACATCACGCCCTCCTTTCTCCCGCTCTCGCGTCGCCGAAATTCACCCTCGGTTTCAACGAGTCTTTTCTGGCCATGATCCTTCGCCCGTATCCGAGATGGTGCCCCTTTCGGATATCGTCTTAAAGCTCCGGCTTTCCGCCGCTCGACCCAAAGACCCCGCTGCCAAAAACTCGCGCTTCTCGCCTTCCCGCTCTAACCTTCGTACTGCTTCCCTCGCCATCTCGAGAAAATCACGCACTTCTCGGTCTTCCCCTTTCTTGCGATCCAATATTTCCAGGAAATACCTGGCAAAATCCAGCATCTCCTGTCTTATCTCAAAGAGTTCGGACAGCCTCTCGTCTATCTCTTGGATATGCCTGAAACCGTATTCCAGCGTGCGCATGATCTGCTTAGTCTGCGTGGGGTCAGCGTCGTACAGCTCCAGTATCTCTTTTATCTCGGCCAGTGAGAACCCGAAACGACGTCCCCGCAGGATCAATTTCAACCGGGCCCGCTCCCTGTCGCCATAAAGCCTTTGACCGCCGCTGGTCCTATCTCGCGGTTTTAGCAACCCCACTTCTTCGTAGTACCGTATTGCGCTGGGGGCGACACCGAACTCGCTCGCCAACTCCGATATGGTAAGCTTCTCCTCTTTCCTGTTTCCGCCCATCTCACCAACAATCCCTTCCGAGCTTGTCCGGATCTCAGTTACAAGACGGCGGTCCTCGTGAGAGAGCTCTGCGTGCTGGCCTGGTGGAGTTTTCCATACGTCACTGTCCGGTATCCCCTATCGAAGGGTTCCATCTTGTGGGCGGCCCGACAAGTCAACAAGGGACTACACATCCTGGGGCGTGATGTTTTCGCCCCCGCTTCAAACCCCCATCGCCGGCGCCGGGCTCGACCCCACCAGGCCCCGCCAAAACCATTGACCATGCGACTGTTTTCCAAAATAGCTGCCATCCAGCCGCTTCCGACGCTCGGGGCAACATCCACGAGCGATCGAAAATATAAAGTTAAATTTAACTTTCATTTAATGAGCGCGGGGCCGTTTAGTCAAGCGCCGAATGGATGTTGGGAGCCCTCGCGGTTAATAGGTCTGTCGCGGGCCGTGCAAAAGGCAAAGAGGCTTTGAAGTGGATTTGGTGGGGTAGTCCACCAGGACCTGATGGCCGAGGAAAAGTCGAGGAAGATTCTCATACCCCCGCCCGCCGCGGGTTTGGGTTTTTGCCTTGCGTGTCCGGCGCCTTCAAGCCCAGCGCCTTGCCCTCTCCACTGCCCTTTTCCATCCCGCATACAGGCACTCCCGGGTGTCCGAGTCCATATCGGGCTCGAAGACCTTTTCCACCTTCCTGGTCTTCCATACGTCCTCTGGGTATCTCCAAACACCCACCGCCATCCCCGCCAGGTAGGCAGCTCCCAAGGCGGTTGCCTCCAACATCCGGGGCCTTTCAACCCGAACGTTCATTATGTCGGCCATGAACTGCAGAAGAAAGTCGTTGCGAGAGGCTCCACCGTCGGCGATGATCTTGCTCACCTTCATCCCGCTGTCCCTCTCCATAGCCTCCACCACGTCACGACATTGATAGGCAATGGATTCCAATGTGGCCCTGACCACTTGTTCTCGTGTGGTGGACCGGGTGAGACCCAGCACCGTTCCCCGAGCATAAGGGTCCCAGTAAGGAGCGGTGAGGCCAGTGAAGGCGGGCACCACGTAAACGCCGCCACAATCCCCCACCCTACAGGCCATCTCTTCCGACTCGGACAGCTCACTGATTATCCCCAGGTTGTCTCGAAGCCACTGGATGGAGGCCCCGGAACTGGAAACGAAGCCCTCCAGCATATATGTGGTCTTTCCATCGATTCGCCAAGCGATCATGGGGGTCAGCCGGTGAGTGGAGGCCATGGGCTCCTCGCCGGTGTTCATGTCGATGAAGGTACCGGTTCCGTTGGTGCACTTCACATCTCCCGGGCTGAAGCAGGCCTCGGCAAAAAGGGCCGCTTGTTGATCCGCCACCAAGGCGGAGATGGGAATTGGTCTCCCGAAAACCTCGGTGATCCCGAAGTGCCCGCTGGTCTCCCGGATAATTGGCAGCTTAAGGCGACCGGGAAGACGAAACGGCTTGAGGAGGAGAGGGCTCCACCTCATCCCGAAGGGGTCGAACATCCCGGTGGCGCTCACGTTGGAGTAGTCGGTGGCATGTACCTCGCCCCCGGTGTACTTCCAGAGCAGCCAAGTGTCCAGGGTTCCGAACAGGGTCCTTCCCCTGGCCTCCGCTTCCCGGGCCTCCGGCACGTTATCCAGGATCCAGCGGGCATGGGCACTGGATTGAGCCGGGGTGACGGTGAAATTGGCCGCCGTGATGAGGAGCTTTCCCAACATTGGCCTCCGGAACGACGGATGGAGTAGGGTCAGGCACCTGTAAAAACCTCCCAACAGATGCAGCGTCCGGAAGAGCAGGCTTCTGTTCACCCGCTGACAGAAGTCAGCCATTCGTGTGTCTTGCCAAGTGATGGCGTTGTGGAAGGGTTTGCCCGTCTCCCCGTCCCAAAGCAGGCTGGTGGCTCGCTGGGTGGCGATCCCCATGGCCGCCACCTGGTCGCAGGAGATGCCCACACTCTCCATGGCCCTGCGGGAGACCTGGACACAGAGGTCGAAGAGGAGCTCCGGGTCCTGCTCAATCCACCCCGGTTGGGGATATATCTGTTCCATCTCCTCGTACTCCTCCACCAACGCCTCTGCCCTCTCGTCGAAAACCACCGCCCGGACCCCGGTGGTTCCCACATCGTTTACCAGGATGAAGCGCCCCCTCATGTCAATTCCCTCCAACCTTGCCTCTATCCGACGGGGCAGAGCCCACATCATCCTCCCGTTAACATCCCATTATCTTCCCGGTAACTCGTCGGCCGCAACTCGAGAGGGAGATAATGGCTTGCGGTAAACGAGGTGTAGTCCCCTCATGAAGGACATGGGGAACCCTTCAGCTTTCCCGTCACGGACGCCGAAAAGCGGCTGGTATGCTCGCCTCGAAGTCACCTCAGCGCATTGGTCGAGCGAAGACTGCCCTAAGCGGAGGAGGCTCGACGAAAAGTCGATTTCTTCACGAGTCAAGGGCCAAAAAAGGCTCTGGCATACATCACAAAAACACGCCTATCCCCCGAGGGCGTGCCCTTCGCTGGGACAGGTACAAGTCGTCGAACCAGACGCTCCCATACGTGTTGACCGCCGAGGAGGTCTCCACTCCCAAGTAAACCGCGGCGTGAGTGGCTCCCGCGGGCGCGGTGGCCGAGAGGTGGAAG
>JACVJK010000091.1 GCA_015711955.1 Actinomycetota bacterium
TGAACATCCGTATTGATGGGAGGTGGTGAGCTCTTGCAGCCACTGCTTTGTCCTGCCATGTCAGTGGATGACAAATACAGAACACTATACGCCGCCCTCATGGGGGTGTTCAACGACATCGCCCTGTATGCTCGGGAGAACTTGGACCGGCAGCAACTCCAGGAAATTATCAACGCGGCCATGCACGGCGTGGGCCAGAGCGCCGGAAAGCGGTTGGTGAGGGTGTATCAGTTGAAACCCACCGTGGAGGACGCCCTGAAACTCCTGCTTCTACTCAACAACGAGTCCCTTGCCTATCTCCCGAAACTCAAGCAGATATATGCCGAGATCGACGGAGACGTGGGTTACCTCACCATCAGGAGGGACCCTTGGTATGACTGGTATTTCAAACATATCGAAATAGACTGCTCCGTGAGCTGTTCCCAACACGAGTTCATGGGACTCCTCTCGGAACTGGGCGGAAAGTTCAAGGTGGAGGTGCTGGAAGCACTACCCAAGGGGGACGAGAGGTGCCGTTTCCGCATCACCCGGGAGAGATGAGCATCCATCAGGAAAGGACCACCCCTTCCATAAGGGCGAGGACACGTTGAGGAGAGAAGGCGTTGGAAGTGGATATGGGAAGGTCTGATCCGTCACGGTTCAGGGAGAAAATCCTTGGGGGTGATCTGGCGATCACCTCCGACCTCACCCCTCCCCGCCAACCCGACCTGGACCTCGTAAGGGATCCGGCTCAGCGACTGGCCGGAAAGGTGGACGCCATCTTCGTGACTGAATCCCCTGGAGCCAGGCCTAGAGTCAGCGCACTGGCCACCGCCATATATCTCCGGGAGCGCCTGGGGCTGCCGGTAGTGCTCCAGCTGGTGGCTAGGCGGAGCAATCGCATCGCCCTGCAAAGCGAACTCCTTTCCGCCGCTGCCTGGGGTCTTTACGACCTCCTTCTCCTTAGAGGAGACCCCGCCTCGTTGGGTTCGCTGCCCGAGTCCGAGGACTTGAACTGCGTCGACACCCCGAGCTTCATAGCCATGGCCCGCCTCATGCGGGATGAGGCCCGGCTCTGTGACGGTTCGGTCCTGGGGGAAGGAGTTCCCTTCTACATCGGGGCGACGGTAGATCCCTTCGAGGAGCCCTTTGACGAGGAGGGAATGGCGGCCAAGGTGGGCGCTGGGGTAGATTACCTGGTAACCCAACCTGTTTTCGACGTGGCCGCCTTTGCTCGCTGGTGGGCGGCACATCGGGAAAGGTTGGGAAGGACCCGGCTGGTGGCAGGGGTGCTCCTGGTACACTCCCCCGCCATGGCTCGCCATATGACCCGGATGCCTGGCATCCACCTACCGCCATCTTTGGCGGAGGAGATTGCTCAGTCCAGCGATCCCTCCAGCACCGGCCTGGAATTGGCGTGTGAGATCGTCCACTCCCTGCTGCAACTGCCGGGCTTGGCGGGCCTCCACATAATGCATCTGGGAAACCCGGGGGGCGTGGTGGAACTACTCCATGCCTGCGGCCTCACGAGCCCGTGATAAGACCGTTAGACGAGTACGGCCGAGAGGAGATTCGCCCTTTCTAAAGGGGAGGCCATGCCGTGCTCGAGAGGTGAGGATTGATATCCTTGAGGTAAGCGGCGTGGAACCTCCCCGCCCGCAACTCCACCAGCAATTGCTGCTCGTCCTCTATCCAATTCTCGAAAACCGTGACGCATCTGCCCAACTGCCATGCGGAGTGGGCATCACTTCCCCCCAGACCTGGAAGCCCCAGCTCCTTTGCGATCTTCACTGCCCAGAGATTGCTCCTTTCGGTGTTGGCGCCGTTCAGGGTCTCTATGGCCACCACTCTGCCCACCAACTCAGGAGGGAAGACGTGTTGATGTGGATGTTTGGTGTCCCAACCTCGGGTGGGATGGGCCGGCACTATAAGGGCACCGTCCTCCTCGGCCATCTGGAGCAACTCGCTAAAGGTGGTCAAATGATAGCGGGTGTCCCTCTTCAACCCGAACACCAGCATGTCGCCCAGCTCCGTGTATATCTCCACCCCTCTGAAGATGGTGAACCCGCTTCCCCTGGCCAGCTCTACCATCCGATCGGCTCCTCGATGGGAGTGGTGCTCGGTCACGCATACCGCATGAAGGCCCAAATCCCTGGCCCTCAAGATGAGATCCTCCGGGCCCAACTGAGAACAGAATGACCCCAGCTGGGTGTGCACATGCATGTCCACGATCATCATTTTTGGCCCGATTGTGCTTCGACTACCTTTTTGGCTTATTGCGACTTAACTACCTCTTCGACCTAAACCCCTTTTTGTTGATCGGTCTTTTGATCGATTGTGCCTTAGCCACCTTTACTGGCGGAACGCCACCATGGGGCATTGCACCGGAACTCCCGAAGTTGGTGAGCGTAAAAAGGCCTGCACCTCCCAGCCCTGATCTCCTCCACCAGCTCTTCCTCGGTCTCCAACTCCCTCTCGAACCTCGTGACACACCTGCCCACCTGCATGAGCAGGTGGGCGTCGCTCCCTCCCACCTGAGGGAGCCCATATTTATCAGCCATCGCCTGGGCGGCACCATTGGCTTCGGGAGTGTTGCCCCCGTTGAGCACCTCGATGGCATCCACGTGAGACAAGAGGTATTCCGCCTTTTCCTTTCCCAACCTATCGAAAAAATCCCGATCGGAACGACAGGGATGAGCGGGGATGACCACTCCCCCCGCTCGTCTTACCTCCTTCAGGAGATCGGAGAAATCCATCTTCCATGGGAAGCGGGGGCGGTAAAGCCCGAACACCAGCATGTCCCCGAATTCCGTGTATACTTCCACCCCTCGGAAAACCCGAAACCCCCTCTCCATTCCCAACCTGTGGGCCACCTCGGCTCCTTCCATCTCCTCGTGCTCGGTAACGCACACCCCATCCAGCCCTATACGGGCGGCATAATCCACCAGGTTAAGGGGATCTATCTGAGAGCAGGCCGAGGAGATCATGGTGTGTACGTGAAGGTCAATCAGCATTTCCTCGCCTCCTTTGGCAATGGGTGGCATGGGCCACCAGGAGGATATTCTTTCACACCCCCATTCCACTCATCAAGGAACTCGGTCGCCAGATGGAGCTTCTCACAACGCAAACTGCGCCAAAACCAAAATTCCGGCGGTTATCTCGAATATGCAGACGGCCCGTGGTGGCCTGCGGCGAGAAAGAAACGGGCAGGTCGCTTATCGTAAAGACGAGTCCCGCCATCTATGACATCGTCACGAGGCGTTCTCGGGGGACTCCCATTCGAAGGGTACCAGCATAGTGTCGCCGTCAATTCATCCATTGAAAGAGAAGGGCAGCTATCCCTCTCCCCTATCCCTCCCTACCGAAGGGATATGGTAAAACCGCAAAGGGATGTGATGGCTTGAGATAGAAGAATCACTGGGATGGTTTCCGGGATGATCTGACAGCGCAGCGGTGGGCAGGCCTTGAGTTGCTGGGAAGAACTTGAATCCTTGACCAAAAAGAGAGGTTGTGTGCGTGCCTCAGGACGATAAAAACCGTTCTCTACAAGGAGGTTTGCTATGTATCCTTTCGGAAACAGCCCCAATAGATCGCTTACCGCTTTGGCTATCGTGGTCACCCTCCTTTTGCTGGCCTCCCTAACCGGCCCCGGGTGCAGGAGAAAGGCCGGAGTTGGAGAGGATATGGCCCACGAAATACAGGCCGCCCTCGACCAGGACCAGGAAAAAACCGGAGGAGAAAGCGGGGACGAAGAGAGTCAGGGAGCGGAAAGGGTGGTGGAGGTCAACCTCTATTTCGGCATGGAGAAAGGGGGCAAGCTCCACCTGCGGGCCGAGAGGAGAGCGATCACATACCAAGGAGATCTTTACTCGGCGGTATTGCGGGAACTGATAAAGGGGCCCGCTACCGGATCGGGCCTGAGGCGGGTCTTGCCACCGGCGACTCGGGTACTGGGCACCAGACTCGAGGGAGGCGTTCTCGTTGCGGACTTTAGCAAGGAGATCATCCTGGACGCCCCCACCTTGGGGACGGGAGCTGAGGGAGAGGCGCTGGCCCTCGCCTCCTTGGCCAACACCATGACCGAGCTTCCAGGGGTCGACAGGGTCAAGGTATTGGTGGAGGGCAAGGATCGCGGTATGGTGGACGGAAGGGCGGTGGAGGACTTCTGGGGTCACGTGGGCCTTCCCGAGTACCTGGAGAGGAACGAAGGCCTCATATTGAAATAGGACCCCAACCTTCCCCCCTCCGGCACGAAACCGTGAAGAGAAGGTCTCAGAGTCATTCTTGTCTCAAGGCGCTTATAAGGAAGCCGTTACGGGTGAACTCGGTGACCTCACAAAGGGCGGGCGCGAATGTCCTTTACTGAGAAGGGCAGCACATCTCCGTTCTCCACACCTTCTTGGGCCTCGGAACCTCAAACAGAGGCGGTCCTTCCTTTATGATCTAAGGGGTTATTAGCGCCAACACCACGCGAAGATGGGCGGGAGGATCATCGGGCTGCCCGATCAGGAGGAGGTCGCCCTCCTGGAGCGGGAGGTAAACCGCGGCCTTCCCCGGAACTGCATGTTCGCCCCCTACACCCTCCCCTGCGAGGTCTTCTATGTATACGCTCCCGACGGCACGCCCGTGCACGCCTGCCGTCTGGGGCGTGAGGACGGAAAGGCTGTCGTCCTCTGCCACGGTTTCGGGGGGAACAAGAACATACGCAACTTGGTGGCCCTGGCCCAGTTCCTCTCCCGCTTCTGCGCCGTGTACACCTTTGACTTCCGCGGTCACGGGCTCACACCGGGGACTTCCACCTTCGGCTACCTTGAGGCGCTGGACCTGCACGCGGTGGTGGAGGAGGCCAGAACTCGGGGAACCGAGAGGCTTGCGACGCTGGGTTTTTCCATGGGAGGCGTGGTGGTACTGCGCTATGCGGCCCTTTACAGAAAACCGGACTCTGTGGTCGTGGTGAGTGCCCCCGCCGACCTGCGCGCCTCCCGAGCGCCGGGAGCCCGCCTGATCAAGCTCCTCATGGGAAACCCCTTGGGAAGGCAGCTCGCCTCCCTCCGCTACGGCGTGCCTCTGGACGGGGTTTGGAAGAAATCCCTCTCGCCGAGGGAACTCGCCCCTTTGGTCTATCCGTCGCCGCTCAACATCATCCACGGCCTGGACGACTTCGTCTTCGAACCCGCTCAGGCGGAGATGCTTGCCGGCAAGGCTCGGGGTGAATGCCGCCTGTACCTGCTCCCCGACTTCGGTCACGCTGAACAGGGCTACGGCACCGCCCTGCTTTGCATCCTCCTGGAGATCCTCGCCCGGGACCTGAGCGTGGACCCGCGGCAAGGCTTCTCTCGTTGATGGATGAGGAACCTCTCCCGCGGGGCAGGGTCGGGCCCCGGGACTTAGATTCAGTGGGATACGGGCGCTGAGGTCCACTGGTTCGTGGAACCCGGCTTCCCCTTCGAGACGTCCCCTTCGAGACGGAGATCGGCAACCGGGGACACCGTCAAGAAGATCGCCCCGGCCCATCGGGGAGGTATCCACCAGGGGTCACAGATCAGCGCTAGGCCAGGGAAAACCTCGTCCTTAGGACATAGGCGAAGGAAGAGGCAAAAATATTTTATTTGCATATTGCAATATTGTGGGATTCAAAATATACTCACCTTTGAGAGGTCTTAAGGAGTTAGAAAAACATCCTGAGAAGAGTGGTCATGGCGCGGAAGATGGATATGAAGGGGAAGAGGGTTCTGATAACCGGGGGAGCCGGCGGCATCGGCTTGGCCCTGGCGGAGGAGTTCTCGAGGAGGGGATGCCATCCTATCCTGGTGGATTTGGACCGATCTGCCCTGGCCCGCGCCCAGGAGCGATGTATCGAGTTAGATCCCCTGTCCTTGGCACTGCAGGCCGACGTCACCGACCACGAGGAGGTCAGGGGCATGGCCCTCCGCCTAGCCGAGACGGGGGCAACCCCGGACATCCTGGTGAACTGTGCCGGGGTCACCCTGGTGGCCCACGCCACCTGCACCACCATCGAAGACTGGCGGCGCATCCTGGGTGTGAATCTCTGGGGCACGCTGAACGTGATCGACGCCTTTCTCCCCTACCTCCTGCAAAAAGGTGGGGGGCACATCGTCAACATAGGTTCCATAGACGGTCTCATCCCCGTGCCGGGTCAATCTGCCTACTGCGCCAGCAAGTTCGCCGTCACTGGACTCTCAGAGGTGCTCCGCTATGACCTGGAGCCTTGCGGCATCGGAGTCACCCTGGTTTGCCCGGGGTACGTGGACACTCCCATGGCCAGGTCCCATCCGGTCAGGGACCTTCCACTACGTTTCCCGGGGTGGAGGAAAGTGGAAAGGCTCATCGCCCTCTTCAGCAGTCCCCCGGAGAGGATCGCCCGAGAGACGGTGAGGGCGGTGGAGCGCGGTCGGTTTCTCGTGATCCCGGGCATCCCCAGCCGCGGCTTCTACCTGCTGCGCCGCCTGTTTCCGGAGGGAGCAAGAAAACTCGGTGAGGTGTTAGGCAGGCTTTATTGGCGAGTCCGCAAGCCTCTCCCATCCCCCGGATTTTGATAACCCTCTCCGTGACGGAGCAATTCCATCTTCCTCCCCCACAAAAGATCTCCACGGGCCACCGAAAGGCACCTTTCACACCAATGCCGCCAGCGCTCCTTAAAGAAGACCCCTGCCCACGTCTCGACCAGTGATGGGGCTTCTTTTCCTTGAGATTCCCCCTTCCCCCCGAGTTTGGGATGGAATTGACTCATTTCCCTCCGAGCTTGGCCAAGAAGCTAATCAAAAGCGAATATCTCCTGCCTAATACTGTCGAACTCCGAGACGGCGGTCCTTTTCGCTCCAGGCGGTTCGACACGAGATCATCAAAGTCGTTTCTGACAGTTCGGTGGCTCGTCCCTGGGGATGGCATGATCCCCTCCGCTCTCGACAATCCCTGTCGAAAGGGATTGACCTTTGCCAGGCAACCGTTTATGGTAAACATACCGACTGGTCGGTACATTGTTAACACGACGTGGCCCTATTCTGGAGGTGGATAATGGAACAGGATGTCTACCACCGTCTGGCTTCTCATATCGACAAGGCCATCAACGGGGCGCCCATGGCCCCTCCCCTCCTGGAGATCCTCCGGATTCTCTTTCCAGGAGAGGAGGCGGAGGTGGCTCTACACCTACCCATCTACGCTCGCAAGACCCTGCCCGAGCTGGAGGAAGAGATGCCAGAAAAGGCGGAAAGGCTTGAGGGCATCCTCATGGACATGGCCCGCCGGGGCACCGTGGAGACCCTGGAAAAGCTGGGCAAGGGAAGGACCTACCGGCTCCTCCCCACGGTGGTGGGCCTAGTGGAAGTACCTTTCCTGCAAGGGGTGGACAACCCCGAGAAGAGGCGACTGGCCCATCTCTGGAAGG
>JACVJK010000092.1 GCA_015711955.1 Actinomycetota bacterium
GGGGTGGTGGAACCGAATCGTTCTGATTAACCCGCCTTCTGGCTCTGGGACGGTTTTTCTCCCCCTTGGTAAGAGAAGGCTATCTGCCCTGCACCCTCTCCCGGTACAGGATGCGCAGGCCGGTGAGAATCGTTTTGGGGTGGTGGAACCGAATCGTTCTGATTAACCCGCCTTCTGGCTCTGGGACGGTTTTTCTCCCCCTTGGTAAGAGAAGGCTATCTGCCCTGCACCCTCTCCCGGTACAGGATGCGCAGGCCGGTGAGGGTGAGAAGGGGGTCATGGTGCTTTATGGTCCTGCACTCCGGAAGCACCACCTCGGCCAACCCCCCCGTGGCCACCACCTCCGCAGCTCCGCCCAATTCCTCCATCATCATCTCCACCAGCCGGTCCACCTGTCCAGCGAAGCCGAAGATTATCCCCGACTGGAGTCCCCAAGCGGTGTTCTTGCCGATGACCCCGGCAGGTCGGTGGAGCTCCACCCGGGAGAGCCTGGCAGCTGCGCTGAAAAGGGCTCTGGTGGATATCTCGATGCCGGGGGCGATGGCCCCTCCCAGATACTCCCCGGCGGGCGAAACGGCATCGAAGGTGGTGGCGGTACCGAAGTCCACCACGATGCACGGTCCCCCGTAGATGCGGTGGGCGGCCACGGCGTTCACCAACCGGTCCGGGCCCACCTCCCGGGGATTGTCCATGAGGATGTCGATTCCCGGGTCCAGGTTGTGTCCCACGATGTAGGGTTCGAACCTCCAATATTTGCGGGACATCTCCTCCAAGGCCATGGTGGCAGAGGGCACCACGGAGGATATGATGACCGCGTCGAAACTGGCGAAGGACAACCCCTTAAGGCCAAGAAACCCCTGATAATACAGGGCGAGCTCGTCACCGGTCTTGTTGGCGTCGGTGGAGATCCGCCAGCTTCCCACCAGATCGTCTTCCCTGTAGGCCCCGATAACCGTGTGGGTGTTGCCCACGTCGATGGCCAGGAGCATACTCCACCTCCTCTTATCCGTTTCTCTCAATGGAACCGCCTTTCGCCCATCTGGAAAGGCCCTCCACCCGCTTCTCCCTCGCTCGCCGTCCAAGTCGTCCGGACGGGAAGGGCATTCTGATCCACATGAAAGCAGCGCAACAGCGCTCAAGAACCCCGACTTTCCTCCCTCGACGGCCTTATCTCCAGGGAGATGTCCAAGGCCGGGGAGCTGTGGGTGAGGAACCCCATGGAAATGCGTTTAACCCCGGTGGAGACGTAGTGAGCCAAGTTGTCCGGAGTCACCCCTCCGGAGACCTCCAGTATCACCCTTCCCGCAGCTATCTCCACCGCCTTCCTCACTTCCCCGGGGTCGAAATTATCCAGCATGACTATGTCCGCCCCGGCGGCTATCACTTCTTCCAACTGGTCCAGCCGCTGAATCTCCACCTCCACCGGGTACTGCTCTCCTAACCTCTCCTTGGCCCGCCTGACCGCTTCCCCAGCGCTTCCCACCACGGCTATGTGATTGTCCTTTATCAACACCCCGTCAAACAGTCCTTTGCGATGGTTCACTCCTCCCCCTGCCCGCACTGCGTATTTCTCCAGCTCCCTGAGCCCAGGGGTAGTCTTTCGAGTGTCCATTATCTGGACCCCTTGGGGTGCCGCCAGCTCCACGCAACGAGCGGTTATGGTAGCGATCCCGGAAAGGTGCTGGAGGAAGTTCAGGGCGGTGCGCTCCCCCTCCAAGATAGCCCATAAGGGGCCGCGTACTGTCGCCAGAACCTCCCCCCTTCCCACCCTTTCGCCATCCCTCTTGAGGGGTTGGAAGTCAACCCGGGAGGAGAGTAACCGGAAGACCATCGAGGCCAGAGGGAGTCCCGCCACCACCCCAGCATCCCAGACGAAGAAAACGCCCTCCCCCTCCATCTCCTTGGGGATCAATGCTTCCGTGGTCACATCTCCCCGAGCCCCCAAGTCCTCATCCAAAGCCCTTCTCGCCGCTTCCAGGAAAGCGCTTTTCAGTTCCTCGTCCATCTCCCACCTCGAAGGCATCCTCTTTTCGAACCCGCCACCCCCGCAGGGGCGTCCACCGAATATATTCGGTCCACTCAATCATCTTGCATCCTCGGGTTTTCAGCACTGCCCATCTCCACGTGAAATGTAGGTCCTGTCCAACGACCCCATCTCACCACTCGTATTCCCGGGTGGTGAGCTCTCCCACCTTCCTGGTGTACCCCTTTACGCACTCCCCCACCTTTCGGAAGATCACGTGCCTTCGCCAGTGCTCCGCTTCCCCCGGGAAATCGGTTCTAAAATGACAACCACGACTTTCCTCCCTGGTCAGAGCCGCTTCCACTATCACCCTGGCCACGATGAACATGTTCTGTAGTTCAAGTCCGAGGGGGTTGAGGAACTGCAGATCCAAAAGGTCCCAGTTTTCCTCTAGGAATTTCCTGGCCTCCTCCAAGCTCTCCTTGCTCCTTCTCACTCCCACGTCGTCCATCATGAGCTGTTGCAGGTGTACTCTAAGCAGTTGCACGTCCACGGGCAAATCTCTTTTCCTCCTGCGAAAGGACAGAGGAAAAACCGTCGGAATTTCCAGCTTCCCGGCCTCCCGGTGACGGCTGAAATCCTCCGCGATACGTTGGCCGAACACGAGGCCTTCCAGGAGGGAGTTGCTGGCCAAACGGTTGGCCCCGTGCACTCCGGTACAGGCCACCTCGCCGCAGGCGTAAAGCCCTCTCACTGCGGTCCGTCCCCGGGTGTCGGTGATTATCCCACCGCTGGCGTAATGGGCCGCAGGCGAAACGGGGATCGGCGTGCGGGTAATGTCTATCCCCGCCTCCAGGCAGTGAAGGTAGATGTTAGGAAAGCGCTCCTTCAACCTTTCAGGGGAAATTCCGCTGGCGTCCAGGAACAGGTGGTCTTCGTCCTGCTCCTTCATGACCCGCACCATCTCCCTAACCACCACGTCCCGGGGGGCCAGGTCTCCCAGGGGATGCACCCCTTTCATGATCCTCCTCCCCCGGTGATCCACTATGACCGCGCCCTCGCCCCGCATGGCCTCGCTTATGAGCCATCGGGGCGTCTCCGGGAGGTGGAGGGCGGTGGGGTGGAACTGGATGAACTCCAGGTCAGCCACCTCCGCTCCCGCCCGCAAGCCGATGGCCACCCCGTCACCGGTACAGATCTCGGGATTAGTGGTGACCAGGTAAAGCTGACCCAAACCGCCCATGGCCAGCACCACGGCGGAGGAAAGAAAGCAGCTGAGGGTGCCCTTCTCGATGTCCATGCCCAGCACCCCCAGACACCTGCCATCGTGGACCAACACGTCCACCACGAAATAGTTCTCTTGGATGCTAAGCCGTTTCTTGTGGAGTATGCGCCGGGTTAGGCTGGCTTCCAGCTCGCTTCCCGTGGCGTCCCCCCGAGCGTGGGCCACCCTGGGCTTAGAATGTCCTCCCTCGGTGGTGAGGGCCAGTCTATCCCCTTCCCGATCGAAGTTGGCTCCCGTTTCCTCTATGAGTTCCAGAAGCCTCTTCGGACCCTCCCGCACCAGGATCCAGACTGCCTCCTCCTCACAAAGTCCCCTTCCCGCCTCCACCGTATCCCGGAAGTGGAGCTCGGGGCTGTCCCCGGGAGCCAAAGCCGAGGCTATACCCCCTTGGGCCACGTTGGTTGCGTTCACGGTGAGGAAGCTCTTGGTGAGAAGACACACCCGGAAATCCCGGGATACCCGAAGGGCGGTGGAAAGTCCCGCCACCCCGCTACCCACCACCACCATGTCGCACTGCTGGACGGGGAGGCCATCCAGGTCGAAATCCAGGAGGTAGCGGGGAATGGGAATCTCTATCATCGGCCGCCGGTGCCTCCCCCGAGCAGAAAAATAATTCCCTCCGATTATTCAAGTGGAGCTATTTGGCTTTCTGGGCAGGGCGTTCAGCAGGTGTCGTCGGCGGTCACGTGGTCCTCCACCGCTAAAATGGAGTTCTTCTCGTCCACGTACACGATCTTGGGCTTCACCGTGCGGGCCCTTTCCTCATCCACCACCCAGAAAGAGAAAATGATCACCCGGTCTCCTTTGTGGATGAGACGAGCAGCCGCCCCGTTCATCTGGATGACCCCTGAGCCCGGCTCGCCCCCTATCACGTAAGTCTCCAGTCGGTGGCCATTGTCGATGTCCACCACTTGCACCCTCTCGTAGGGCAGAAGATCCGCAGCCCGCATCAGCTCCTCGTCGATGGTGATGCTGCCCATGTAATGCAGTTCCGCATCCGTAACGGTGGCACGATGGATCTTGCTTTTGAGCATTATCCTTTGGAGGGACATCTTCGCCCTTTCCTTCCTTCGTCCTCTCCTCCTACGTAACCACGACCGACTTTGGACGCGCGGGGAACCGTCGCCCACCCCAACACGTCCAGTTAATAATATTAATATAGCAGAACGCTGGTGTTTGACGTGTACATCTGAGTCGTATTTTCTTTTATCGCGCCGGTCGCGTGGGCTTGACCCATCGCATCTGGGTTGGAGGCTCGCTGGGCCGGACAAACCCTTGGACGCTAAATCACGAGCTCATCATCTTGGGGAGCTTCCTCCCAAGCGCGAACAACGCGTTGTATGCGGTGTGACTTCGAGCTATACGCGGTTTCACTTCGAGCGCTTCCTCAGCAGGGGTTCCGAGAGGATGTCTCTTTGACCCCAGAAATCTCGCATTTTCCACATATTTCCTTACCGTGGAGAATGGGGTTCCGAGAGGATATCTCTTTGACCCCAGACATCCCCGCTCGCCGGATCCTCATGTCTCAAGGCAACAAGGTGATTCCTTCCTCGTCCACCCTGAGCATTAAGTTGTCTATAAGGCGGGCCCTGCCCACCCTGGCCGCCAGGGCGACCACCACCTCGCCCTCCACCCGGTCCAACGGCCTCATCTCCTGGCAATCCACTATCTCCACGTACTCCGGTCGAACCAACGGCTCCTCGTCGAGGACCCGATGCATCTCCGAGAGGATGGAGGAGGAATTTCTCTCCCCCTTTTCCAAAAGATCCCGGGCCACACAAAGGGAGCGATATAGCGCCGTGGCCGCTCTCCGCTCCTCCTCGCCCAGGTAAACGTTGCGAGAACTCATGGCCAATCCATCCTCCTCGCGCACGGTGGGACATATCACCACCTCGATGTCGAAGTTGAGGTCCTCCACCATCTTGCGAATGACCAATGCTTGCTGGGCGTCCTTGGCCCCGAAATAAGCTCTGTCGGCGGGCACGAGGTGGAAGAGCTTGGTCACCACCGTGGTCACTCCCCGAAAATGGCCTGGCCGGAACGCCCCGCACAGGGTTTCGGTGATACCCTCCACCTCCACGTAGGTCCGATAGGGAGGGGGATACATGTCTTCCACCGGAGGATGGAACACGATGTCCACTCCCACCTCGCCCGCCAAAGCCAAGTCCCGCTCCAGATCCCGAGGGTATTCCCGGAAATCCTCCGTGGGCCCAAACTGGGTGGGGTTAACGAAGATGCTCACCACCACCAGGTCGTTCTCTTCACGAGCCCTCTCCATCAAGGAGAGGTGCCCCCGGTGAAAATAACCCATGGTGGGAACGAACCCCACTGTCTTTCCTGCGCGACGGGCCTCTTTCACCACCCGTCGCATCTCCTTTAGATCGGAGATCAACTCGGGCATTAGGGCTTCACCCCTTCCGCATATTGGCAAGCCGAGTTACCTCGACGGCCCCAAAAACCTTGAAGCAAGTTCCGACCCTACAAGATGACCGGAAGAAGGGCCGCGAAAAGTTCCCGTGGAGAATGGCGGACATCGTCTTTCAAAGGTATTTACGAAGGAGCCTTTCCATCTCCTCGCTTCTGGTCCGGCTCAAGTTAGCCTCCGCTAGATCCAGGGCGTACAGGCTGAGGGCCACGTAAACCCGGAGAAGGTTCTTCCTCTCCTCCCGTTCCAGGAACTCGAGATGCCGCCGCAGAACACCGATGTCGCCCCTGGCCACCGGGCCGGTTAGCGCCCCACTGGTGCCCAGGCGCTTGAGGTTCTCCACCGTGCCCTCTATGAGGGGCATGAGGGCCTTCAGTGCCTTGCTCTCCTCCATGCCAATCTCTTGATAGGCCAGCTCCGCGGCGTGCTCAAGAGCCACCAGCAAATTACAGGCCACCACCGCACCTATGTGATAGAGCACCTTGTGCTCCTCGGCCAGGGGCACCGGCTCGCCCCCCAGTTTTCTCACCAAATCATCCGCCCAGCGGGACATCTCCTCATCCCGGGCGGTAACGGCGAAAACTGACCCGGGCAGCCTCTTGATTGCACCCTTGACATCGGCGAAGGTCTGCAGGGGGTGAACACAGGCCGTCTTAGCCCCCAGCTCCTCCGCAGAGGAGAGCACGTCCAGACCCAGGGCCCCGCTCATGTGTATCACCCTGTCTCCTTTCTTCAAAGCCCCCCCGGAGGAAAGGGCTAGACAGGTATCCTCGATAAGGTCGTCAGGGGTGGTTATCAGGATAACGTTACCGCTCTTTGCCGCCTTCACCACGTCAAGGGTGAAAAGTCCGGCTTTCACATACCTCTGGGCCTTTTGCAGGGATTCATCGCTCCGAGAGGCCACCGCGGCCACCGTCTCTCCACCTTTTTCCAACAGGTGGGCCACCGCCGTACCCACTCTTCCCGCCCCTATGATTACGAAGCGGTCGGCCCTTTTAGCCATCGCTTCCTCCCTCCCATTGGAATTCCAGCTCCACCCTGCCGGACCCCAAGGGGCGGAAATCCCTTCCCGTTCGAGGATCCACCGCCTCCGGCCATACCTCCAGCAAGGGAACCAGAACGAAATCCCGCTCGTTCATCCTCGGATGCGGTATCGTCAGGTCCTCTTCAT
>JACVJK010000093.1 GCA_015711955.1 Actinomycetota bacterium
AGCGTCTCTTCCAGCCTATCCGGTTCCACTTTCCATCACCTCATAACAAAAAGTGGGCACTCGCCCACTTCTTTCAGGCGTTTTTCGAGATTATAATAACACACCCCATCATTAGGTCCAAGGACGAGGCCGCCCATAGCCGACTCCTCACGCCGTCCCTCTATCTTCTCCCGATCCCGTTTGTGAGATCCCATTTAAGACCAAGTGCTACCGGGGCCTCTTTGAAAGATTCCCCTTTGGGTTTATACTGAAATTTTGTTTGAATCCGAAGCCTAAAGCGAACTTTTATAATATTTAGGTCAAGTCGGAAAGCGGGGAAAGGAGCAGGTATTCCATGGAAAAGTATTCTGCCGAGCGGATCAGGAACGTGGCCCTTTTCGGCCATGGAGGAAGCGGCAAGACCTCCATTGCAGAAGCCATGCTTTTCAACGCCGGGGTCATCACCCGTCTAGGCAGGGTGGACGAGGGCAACACGGTAAGCGATTTCGACCCCGATGAGCAGAAACGCAATCTCTCTATTCATGCCACACCCCTCACCTTCGAATGGAAAGAGCACAAGATCAACCTCATCGACACGCCGGGTTACGCCGACTTCATAGGCGAGGTCATAGCCACCCTGAGGGTGGTTGACGGCGCTGTGTTCGTCGTCTCGGCGGTGGCCGGGGTGGAAGTCCAAACCGAAATAATCTGGAAGATGGCGGAGGAAAAGCGGCTTCCCCGTTTGGTCTTCATCAACAAGATGGATCGAGAGAACGCCAGCTTCCAGCGCTGCCTGGAGCAACTCCAGAACCTATACGGATCGCGCGTCATCCCCTTCCAACTACCCATCGGCGAGGAGAGCAGCTTCAAAGGAGTGGTGGACCTCATCTCCCAAAAAGCTTACCTGTACGACGCCAAGGGGAAGGCAGAGGAGGCCGGAATACCGGCGGAGATGGCCGACCAAGTGGCTGAGGCCCGCGAGAAGGTGATCGAAGGAGCCGCCGAGGCCAACGATGAGCTGATGATGAAATACCTGGAGGAGGAGGAGATCTCCGAAGAGGAGGTTCTGGAAGCGCTGCTCACGGGAACCATGGAGGGAAAACTTGTACCGGTACTTTGCGGCAGCGCCACTTCCAACATTGCCATCGACCAGCTGGCAAATGCCCTGCTGAATTACCTCCCCTCCCCCCTTAAGCTGGAGAAAGTAGTGGGAACCCACCGGGTAAGCGGCGAGGAACTGGTTTTGGAGGCCAGGGACAACGCCCCCCTGTCGGCGCTGGTATTCAAGACCGTCTCCGATCCCTACGTGGGACGGCTCACTTATTTCCGGGTCTTCTCCGGGGTACTCCGGTCGGACAGCGTGATTTACAACTCCAGTAAAGACGCCGATGAGCGAGTGGGCCAAGTTTTCTACATAAGAGGGAAGAACCAGATTCCGGCTAAAGAGATAGTGGCTGGTGACATCGGCGGAGTGGCCAAACTCTCCCACACCGCCACCGGGGACACCCTTTGCGAAAAGGATACGCCCATAGTGCTACCTTCTATCGAGTTTCCCGAGCCCCTCATGTCCCTGGCGGTGGAACCCAAGACCAAGGGGGACGAGGACAAGCTGTCCACCGCCCTAGCCAAGCTTTGCGAGGAGGATCCCTCGTTTCACGTTTACCGAAACAACGAGACCAAGCAGACCATCATATCTGGCATGGGCGAATCCCACCTGGACATCATGGTGGACCGATTGACCAGGAAGTTCAACGTAAACGTCAACACTTCCCTGCCCAAGGTACCCTACAAGGAGACCATACGCAAACCCGCCAGAGCGGAAGGGAAGCACAAAAAACAGACGGGAGGCCATGGCCAGTTCGGGATCGCCTGGGTGGAGATAGAACCCTTGGAGCGAGGGGGCGGTTTCGAGTTCGTGGACAAGATCGTGGGCGGCGTCATCCCCAAGCAGTTCATACCCTCGGTGGAAAAGGGCATCCGCAAGGCCATGGAGGAGGGTTACCTGGCCGGCTATCCCATCGTGGACCTGCGGGCCACGGTCTTCGACGGCAAGTACCATCCCGTGGATTCCTCCGATATCTCCTTCCAGATCGCAGGTTCACTGGCCCTAAAGAACGCCTTGGCGGAGGCCGACCCCTATCTTCTCGAGCCCATCATGAACGTGGAGGTCCTGGTTCCGGAGGAGTGCATGGGAGACGTCATCGGGGACCTAAATGCCAAGCGGGGCAGGATACTGGGCATGGAGCCCGAGGGCGGCCTACAAAAGATCAGGGCCCAAGTTCCCTTGGCGGAGATGCTGCGCTATACCATCGACTTGCGCTCCATCACCGGAGGTCGGGGCACCTTCCGGATGGAGTTCTCTCACTACGAGGAAGTGCCCTCCCACATCGCCCAGAAGATAATCGAGGAGGCAAAAAAGGAGAAGGAAGGCCAGTAACACCTTAGTTTTCCAAAGCTCCGCCGCGAAGGCTGCGACAAAATTCTCGCAGCCCCTTGTTGATTTGGGTTTGAAATCGAGGGGGATAACTTCTGGGCGATATGATGAGCAAGATTGGGCGTGCGCGTCTACGCACCTATATGTTCTGCTGCCTCCGTCTTCCAAGTGGCGGCGCCTTTGGTATTCAAAAGCTCGTGCTTTAAGGCTCTTCCCGAGGTCGCTTTTCCCGAGCCGGAAAGGGGAAATCGTCAGCCTCTGCCGATATAGGCTCACGCCCACAACATCCCTGGGCGATAGTGGCGTCACCGGCCCGAGCGCTTTAACGAAACGCTAGTCACCCATTACCTTCTCAAAGGCTTCCTTCAGGCGCCGGTAGCTGTCTTCCACCGATTCGGGCATTACCTTGGTCCCGGCCACCACGGGCATGAAGTTGGTGTCCCCTTGCCAACGGGGGACTATGTGGAGATGGACGTGGGCGTCGTATCCTGCGCCGGCCACCTTTCCCAGGTTCATGCCCAAGTTGAAGCCCTCCGGCCTCATGGCCCTTTTTATTGCCTTCAAACACAGGGAGGCCAGTTCCATCATCTCGGATAGTTCCTGAGGATCCATCTGCTCTAGGCTAGGCAGGTGCCTATAGGGACTAACCATAACGTGACCCGTGTTGTAAGGGTAGAGGTTAAGCATCACGAAACACCTCTCGCCCCGGTGGAGTATGAGCGATTCCCGGTCGTCTCCCTGGGGCTTGCTGCAGAAGATGCATTCGTTGTCTTTTTTCTCGCCCATGGCCTCTATGTACTTCATCCTCCAGGGTCTCCACATCCTCTCCATACCCGCCCACCAACTTTCTTGCCCCAACAGAGTTCAGCAATCCCACACCGATTCCCGGGCACGCTGAGCAATCCACTCTTCCGCCCTGCGCATGAACTCGTCAAGGGTCACCCCTCGGGTGTCCTTGCCAGTTCGATCCCTCACTGAGATGGTGCCGCTTTCCACCTCCCGATCTCCCACCACCACCGAAAAGGGCACCTTTTGGATTTGGGCTTTACGGATCTTCATGCCCACCGTTTGGCGATCCTCGTCCACCTCCGCCCTGATCCCCCTTTCCTTCATCTTCTTCTCCACCTCCCTGGCGTAATCCAGGTGTCGATCGGCGATGGGTATTATCGCCACCTGTATGGGGGAGAGCCAGAAGGGCAGATGGCCACCGTAGTGCTCCAGTAAGACCCCGTAGAATCGCTCTATGCCGGCCAGCACCACCCGGTGGATCATCACCGGACGGTGAGGGCGGTTGTCAGGTCCAGCGTAGGTCAGGTCGAACCTCTCCGGGAGGTTGAAGTCAGCCTGTATGGTGGGTCCCTGCCACAACCTGCCGATGGCGTCCCTTAACTTAACGTCGATCTTGGGTCCGTAGAAAACCCCCTCCCCAGGATCCCATTGATACTCGATATTCATGCTCTCCAGAGAACGCTGCAGGGCGGCCGTGGCCTTCTCCCAGAGTTTCTCGCTCCCTACCGCCTTCTCCGGCTTGGTGCTGAGATAGACTTCGTAATCGTCGAACCCGAAGGTGCGCAGGCAATAAAAGGCGAAATCCAGTGCCTCTGCGACCTGCTCCTCTATCTGATCCTCGCGGCAAAATATATGGGCATCGTCTTGGGTGAAGCCCCTTACCCTCATCAGACCGTGCAACACCCCTGACCGCTCGTAGCGGTAAACCGTTCCCAGCTCGAAGAACTTTATGGGCATTTCCCGATAACTGCGAGGCTTGGTCTTGTATATGAGGATGTGGCCTGGGCAGTTCATGGGCTTCACCACGTAGCGAGTACCGTCCTTTTCGAAGGTGTACATGTTTTCCTGGTAGTAATCCATGTGCCCGGATATCTCCCAGAGCTCCCCCTTGAACAGGTGGGGGGTCACCACCACCTGATACCCTCTCTTGCGATGCTCCTCCTTCAGGAAGTCCTCGATGATCCCCCGCAGGATAGCTCCCCTGGGGTGGTAGAACACCACCCCCGCCCCCGCTTCCTCGTGAAAGCTGAACAGGTCCATCTCCCGTCCCAGCCTGCGGTGGTCCCGTCTCTCCGCTTCCTCCAAGAAATGGAGGTAGTCCTCCAGGTCCTTTCGCTCCAAGAAGGCGGTCCCGTAAATCCGTTGCAGCATCGGCCTAGCCTCGTCTCCCCTCCAGTAGGCACCCGCTAAACTCAACAATTTGAAGTTCTTGAGCATCCCGGTGCTCGGGAGGTGAGGGCCCCGACAGAGGTCCACAAATCCTCCCTGGCGATAGACGGTTACCGTCTCCTCCCCCATTTCCTCAAGGATCTCCACCTTGTAATCCTGCCCCTGATCCTTGAAATATCTCAGAGCGTCCTCCTTGGACCACACCTCCCGTATCAAGGGTGTGTTTCGTCCCACGATCTCCCTCATCCTCTCTTCTATCCTAGGGAGGTCATCGGGGGTGATCCTGACGGGGATGTCGAAGTCGTAATAGAAACCATCATGTATGGCCGGGCCGATGGCCAGTTTGGTCTCCGGGTACAGCTCCATCACCGCCTGGGCCATGACGTGGGCGGCGGTGTGGCGATATACTTCCCTGGCCTCCTCGTCCTCCCAACCTAAAAGCTCCAGTTCCCCTTCCTCCAAGGGCTCAGCCAAGCCCACCAAGCGCCCATTTAGCCTAGCGGCGATGTACTCTTGGGAAGATCCACCTCCCCATTCCCCGATTAGGTCCCAGACAGTAGATCCGCTGGGTACTTCGATCTCCCTTCCTCCAACCCTGATCCGCAATCGACCCACTTTAGCCTCTCCCGTCATCAATGCTACCACCCTTTGGCGCGAACGATCCTCTATGCCTTCCCGACCTCCACGAACGCAACAATCCTCTATACATTACCACCTCTAAAGGATATGGCATGGCAATGGGCTCAAAGGATAAGCCTTCAGGAGGGCATGGGTGGCCTTCCATCCCCTTCCCAGAGGATGACCTCCAACTCCACCTGTTCCAGGTCTGGCATGGCCACCTCTTCGGCAAGACGTACGCGGAACGTCAGGGTCCGCCCTTCTCTCTCTCTTTCCTCGCTGGCCAACGCCAACAGTTTCATCATATGGGTGATGGAGTTCCTGCCTTTGGCCTGAAGCCTCGGCACAGCGCCCGCATCCAGCGCCGCCGAAATCCTTCTCATGAGCTCTGCCCCGGATAAGCCGTCGTCCACCCTAACCGGTTCGGATAACCGCTTTCGAAAGACCTCCGCCTCTCTGTCTTTCCTCTGCTCCTCCAGCTTAGCCGCTTTCTCCTCGGAGACCAGCAACTGGTCGATCTCATCGAATATAAAGCCGCAGCTCATACAGAAATGAGTATTTTCAGGATTCAGGCCTTGGCAATTGGGGCACAAAATCCTCTTTCCCTCTCCCATCCCGTTCCTCGAAGGGAGATTCGCATGGTAGAGGGCTTGACCCTTGTCATCAAACCTCCGATAACAAAGGGAACAGTAAGAGGCCTGGTCGGGATTCTCTGCTCCGCAGGCAGGACAACGCATTCCCTATCCTCCTTTCCCGAAATCCTCCCTCGACTCCATGACGAGGCAGGGATTGTACCTCAGGAGACCCTTTTATATTAATCGCCACTGTCGCTCAGGGCTTGAGGGCCACAGACCGAAAGGCGATCGCGGTCATTACCAGTGGGCTGTGGTTCCAAGGGGGCACGCAAAAGCAAGACATACATGTCTAAAACGAGATGCGTGGGCGAAAAAAAAACGGCCTTTCCGGCCGTTTTCCCATGGTGGGCGCGGAGGGGATTGAACCCACGACCTCTTCCGCGTCAAGGAAGCGCTCTCCCACTGAGCTACGCGCCCCATCATGCTTTCACACAGCCATATTCTCCCCCATTGAAGTTCGGTTTTCAAGGATAGCTTCCCTCAGAGGGGTTCGTCATTCCCAGAGCCATAAAAACATTGGAGGCGGCGACCGGATTCGAACCGGTGATCAAGGTTTTGCAGACCTTTGCCTTACCACTTGGCTACGCCGCCTCAATACCCATATTAACACCAAAGGTAGGCGCTTTGGCCTACCTCTATTGTCCTGGAGCGGAAGACGGGACTCGAACCCGCGACCCTCACCTTGGCAAGGTGATGCTCTACCAACTGAGCCACTTCCGCTCGCTCAATGGTTATATTATCACCGTACCACGACACTCTCAAGGTCCCTTACGGGATCAATGCCCTCTATAAAGATAGAAGTAAGGAAAAAGGCAAGTTTGTCAAGGGTGATGTAAGTTGCTGTCTACAAAAAGTAGGCACCTCATCCCGACAAAACCTCAACACGCTATCCTCTCGTATCCCGCAAGAGCTTTAAGGACGTCCTTCACCCAGGGGTCTCCGCTCCTTGTCTCAAGAA
>JACVJK010000094.1 GCA_015711955.1 Actinomycetota bacterium
CCCGCATAGGTGGCCCCCTTGCCTATGCTGATCTCGTCCAGGTGGATACCTAGCCAAGCGGCCTGGATATCCTTCTTCTCGATGCCCGCGTCCTCCAGCGCCTCGGTAAGGGCCTCCAGCATGAGGTCCTCGGCTCCGGCGTCCCAGCGCTCACCGAACTTGGTGCAGCCCATTCCCAGGATGACCACCTTGTCCCTGATGCCCATGGTCATCTCACTTCACCTCCTCCCCTGCAGGAACCGCTTTCCAGAAGTAGTTGGTGATGTCCCTCTTGGGATCGTAGAACTTCACCCGGAAGCTGAACTCCACCGGAAGGCCCACCCGGAGGTCGTCGATGGTGCAGTCGGTGAAGTCCATGAGCAGCCTGCCGCCCCCGTTGATCTCCACGTTTCCGTAGATGGCGGGAGGGTTGAGGGAAGCGGCCAGCATGTCCCCGGTGTAGGTGAACACCTTTCCTCCCTTGTCGGCCAGGTAGACCTCGTCCATCTCGTCGACGGCCTGGCACTCCGGGTTCACGCATATCCTCTGGGGCGGGTACTGCTGGGTGCCGCAGCGGCGGCAGCGGGTCCCCCAGAGCCCCAGGATGGCCTTGTGCTCCCTCCACACCAAGGACCAGCGGGTCTCCTTATCGGTCTCCCCCCGGATGCCCGTTTCCGCGGGCGCCATCCCCCTCCACACCAGGTATTTGAGGTAGTTGTCCAAGTCGGCGCGGCGGGCCAGCCAGCGGGAGACCCCCCGCCCGTCCTGCACCTGGGAGACGGCGTCGGTGACCTGGAACCAGAGGGCGTCGCAACCGCTGCCGTAGCTCACCACCAAGATGTTCTCCCCGGGCTTGGCGCTCTCCAGGGCGTGGGCCAGCATGAGCAGGGGGTGGGCGCATCCGGTGTCCCCGACCTGGGCCATCAGGTCGTCCTGCACCTTCTCCGCCTCCAGCTGCAGGGCGTTGTTGATGCTCTTGCGGGCACCCCCGAAGATGCAAGGGTAGATCACCCGGTCGAAGTCCGCCGGGCTCACGCCGTACTTCTTGCACAGTCCCTGGACCGCCTCGGGGATGAAGCGGGAATAGCCCACGTCCCGGATCCAGCGCTCCTCCCACATGCGGTTGAAGCGAGTGTTGCTCCCCCGGAAGGTGTCCACGAAGTCGTAGGACAGGGAATAGCAACCCTTGTACTCAGCGATCACGTCCTGGTCCCCCACCAGCACCGAGGCGCCCCCGTCGCCGAATACCATCTCCTGGGTGGAGGCCATCTTGCCCAGGCGGCAGTCGGCGGCGCAGACCACCGCCTTTGTTCCGGGGTTGGCCGCCACGAACTCCAGGGCGGATATGAGGGCGGTGGTCCCCGCCTTGAGGGAGCCGGAGAAGTCCGCAGAACGGATGTCCTCCCTCACCCCCAAGGCCCCGGCCACTATGTTGGCGCACTGCCTCTCCCGGTAGGGAGCGGTGGTGGTGGCCAGGTAGACCGCCTCCACCGCGCCCCGGTCCAGGCCCCGCAGGCAGTCCATGCCCGCGGCCACCGCCATGGTCACTGGGTCCTCGTCGAAGTTGGCCACCGCTTTCTCGCCCCGGGCGTTGGTGATGATAACCGGGTTCAGCCAACCCATCATCCCGAAGACGAGCATCCGGTTGAGTCGGAAGCGGGGCACGTAGCCCCCGAAGGAAACGATGCCTGCCATCTCGACCTCCCTTCCCTTAGATGAAGCCGACTTTTCCTGAGATTTCTTTTTCTGAGATTTCCATTAGATCCCGTATCGATATCACATGAATACCACTTCCTGGAAACCGGGGTGCCGAGCTCGCAGCCAGCGGGCTATCTTCTTCCTCTCCTCCTCCCCTTCCACGCGTTCCACCTCGCTGACGAACAGGCCGTCCTCGTTGAGCCCAAACTTCCAGTCCTTAACGAAACCCGGCACGCGTATGAAGCCCATGCCCCCCGAGCCGCAGCACGAGGTGTCCACCACCGCAGCCTCCAGAAGATAGAAAAGGTCGCGGCCTTCGTATTCTACCACGACCTCTTCCAACACCTGATAATAACCGGCGATGCTGCGGATCTCCTCGCCTATCCTCTGATGGACATATCTTGCCAACTCGGCCTCCCTTGTCGCAGAGGCCTTGAACCGGCCGGGACCTGGACCCTCTTGAGGGCTGCTTATCTTACAATACCACGGGATCGACTGGAAAAATCCATCAGCCCCACCGCTTGCCGGCTCCGCTTTCCATCCGTTCTCGAAATGAGGCAGGCTATGTCCGCTAAGCACTTTCTCGACCCGCTCTTGCGTCCCTACCCCCATTTAGCACCACGTCGCGAAGGCGCGCAAGTCGCTTGTATAGCTTGATGAGCCTTTTGTCGGAATGGATCTGGGCCAAAGCGACCAGCCACAGGACCTCCCGCCATGGCCTGTGGCCCCCGTAAACCAGCAAGGGGAAAAGGGTCCGGCAGGCTGCGATCTCCAGCTTGCTGAACCCCGGAAGGTCAAGCGCGGGCTTTCTCCTCTCCAGCTCGTGGTTAAGGCCCCTTTTGAGCAGGCCGAGCTCCTCGCACCTCCGGTGCAGCTCCGTTCCCGGGTAGGGGAAGAACACGCTCAAGAGGAACCAGTCCGGCTGACACAGCCGGTTCATCTTCACCGTCTCCATGAACTCCTTCCTGGTCTCGGTGGGCAAGCCCACCAGGTTGTAGATGCCCACCTGAAGCCCGTGTTCCCTGGCCGCGCGCACCGCCCTCACGAAGTCCTGATTGGAGTAATTCCTCTTGAGAACCTCCCTGCGGATCCTCTCGCTTCCCGACTCCAGGCCCATGTTCACGAACTTGAAGTTGCTCTCGGCGAAGGCCTGGAAGAGCCTGGAATAATCCCTGCCGGGGGTGACCCTGAGGTTGGAGCCGAAGAAAATGGGGGTTTCCATCTCACTATTGAATTTCTTGAGCTTCTCGCAGAGCTCCAAGGCCCAGTCGGTGTCCACCCCCAGGGTCTCCACCTCCAGGTAGACCTCCCCGATGTTGGGCTGCCTCCTCTTCAGGTCCCGCAGCTCCTCCACCACCCCTTCCGGGCCCCTGAGGCGCACGTAGCGGCCGGGGGCGGCCCTCCTGATGGCGTGGTTGGAGCAGTAGGTGCAGGCGAAGGGACAGCCCCGGCCCACCAGCACCGAGGGGCGGGAATCGGGGATGGCCAGCCAGCGCCGCCACATCTCCCGGTCGGGAAAGGGCAGGGAATCCAAGTCCTCCAAGAAAGGACGAGGCGGGTTCACCTCCAGGGAACCGTCGGGGCGCTTTATCACCAGGTTGGCTATACCCGAGGGATACCTCCCCGACTCCAGTTGCTCCACCAACTCCAAAGCGGGGTATTCGCCCTCTCCCACGCACACGGCGTCAAAGTCGCTCTCCTTGGCGCATTCCATGGGGTTCAGGGTGGCGTGGGGCCCACCCAGCACCGTGAAAAGGTCCGGCCTTTTTCTCTTGAGGGACCGGACCACCTCCCGGAGGAAGAGATATTCGGTGTAAACCCCGGTGAAACAGACCAAGCTTGGATCGAAAGACCTTACCTCGTCGAAGAGCACCTCCGGGGCCTCTCGGGTGAGCACCGCCAGGGAAGTCTCGTGCCCCTCCCTCCTCAGGACTGCCGAGATGTAGGAAATGCCGAACTGGACCCTCTCCTGGATCAGGACGGGCTTTTCCTTCGAGGGGGGGTCTTCCTCGGAATGCACGAACAAAACTCTCATCTCGCCGCCGTTTCCCCGCCTTAGCGTCCTCCGGAATCATCAATCTTATATCCCACCCGTCCCGACATGAAAAGAGCAGGCATGACCACCTGCCCGCTCTCCTCCGTGCCTTCCCGTCCTAAACCCGCCGACTGGGCACCAAAAAGCCCCGGGTCTTTCCCAAGGACGTTTCGGCGATCCTTGGCTTGCGGGGTCTTATGCCTGCTCAGCCTCCTGGGCCGGCGGGGTGAAGGTGCGCTGGGCCAGCTCCCGGTCGAGCATCATGAGGACGTAGCCCTCCTCCTTGCCCATCTCCAGCTGGTCGAGGATCTTCTGAGGGCTCGCCACCTCCTCCACTTGCTCCTTCACGAACCAGTTCAGGAAGTTGGCGGTGGCGTGGTCCTTTTCCTCCACCGCCATGGTCATGAGGTCATTGATCCTCTTGGTGACCAGCTTCTCGTGTTCCACCGTGGTGCGGAACACGTCGGTGGCCGACTGATAATCCGTCTTGGGCTGGTCGAAGGCCCTGATCTCGGCCTTGCCTCCGGCCTCGCAGATGTAGTCGAAGAACATGAGGGCGTGGGCTCTCTCCTCCTCGGCCTGCACCAGCATCCAGTTGGCGAAACCGTCCAGGCTCCTCGATTTGAACCAGGCGGCCATGGCCAGATAAAGGAACTCGGAATAGAACTCCCACTTCATCTGGTCGTTAAGGGCCTCCTGCATCCTGTCCGAAAGCATCCTCAACCCCTCCTTCCAGTCAGCTTTTCTCCCTCGACGTTCCCCTTCAAAGCTCCCGGATTCCCCCGACCTCGACCTCGCCTTTTAAAACGGCTGGAACGAATCCCTTACCGAGGCGTTTCAGAAGGCAATTATACCAATTGGATACCCTCTCCCATGACCGGGCTCAACTGACGCCGCTCATATCAGGAGCCCCATCTCCTCAGGTTTTATTATCATCCCGAGGGATGAAAGAGACTCGGTTCCAAAAGAGTAAGGAAAGGAGGATGCCATGAGCACCATGGAGAACCTGAAGGAGGCCTTCGCGGGTGAATCCCAGGCCAACCGGAAGTACCTGGCCTTTGCCGCCAAGGCGGAGCAGGAAGGCTACCATCAGGTGGCCAAACTCTTCCGGGCGGCGGCGGAGGCGGAGACGGTGCACGCCATGGCCCACCTGCGGGCCATGAAAGCGGTGGGCACCACCGAGGAGAACCTGAAAGCCGCCATAGAGGGCGAGACCGCCGAGTTCCAGAGGATGTATCCCCGGATGATGGAGGAAGCCAAGGCGGAGGGGAACAACGAGGCCTATATCTCCTTCGCCAACGCCAACGCGGTGGAGGAGATACACGCAGGGCTCTACAAGAAGGCCTTGGAGAACCTGGGCCGCAACGAAGAGGTGGATTATTACGTTTGCCAGGTTTGCGGCAACACGGTGGAAAGGGAGGCTCCCGAACGCTGTCCCATCTGCGGCGCCCCCAAGGACAAGTTCAAGAAGGTGGATTGAGGCTCGCAAGGACTGGTCCAACGTCCCGCTGATCCGAAACGACATTCTCGGCTCCCCCGGACAGGCACCCACCGGGGGAGCCTCTTTGCGGAGATGAACTCAAGAACGCTGCCGCCACGAGCGGGGTTACCCACCCTTGTCCCCGCAAGGGCGAAAGAACTAAGCGCAGCGGGCCATGATCAGAACACTCCGTGTCTACCTTCGCCCGAGGCGAATCTGGCCGCCCCGCTGAACGGCTCGCCGCTGGCGATCACCTCCATGCCTCCCTGGAACTCGAAGGAAAGCGCCTCCCGCAGCTCCAAATCCAGGCTGCGATAGGCGGAGAGGCGGTCCTTCAGCATGCAGAGCTGGGGAAAGGAGGCCAACCGCCGCGCCAGCTCCTCCGCCTCCTCCCGTGCCCTCCCCGAAGGCACCAGCCGGTTCACCAGCCCCATCTCGAGGGCCTCCCGGGCACCCACCGGCCTTCCGGTGAGTATCAGGTCCAGGGCGCGGCTGAGCCCGATGAGCCGGGGCAGGCGGCAGGTCCCCCCGTCGATCAAGGGGACGCCGAAGCGCCGGTCGAAGAAGCCGAACACCGCGTCCTCTTCGGCCACCCTGAGGTCGCACCAGAGGGCCAGCTCGAATCCTCCCGCCACGCAGTAACCGGAGACGGCGGCGATCACCGGCTTGGGGAGCAGCATCCGGGTGGGCCCGAGGGGTCCCTCATCGTCCACGTCGGGACGGAGACGGCCAGCCCAACCCCCCGGATCCCTGGCCAAGGACTTGAGGTCGGCTCCTGCGCAGAAAGTCCCTCCGGCGCCCCAGATGACGGCCACCCGGCTATCCTCGTCCTGGGCGAAATCCCGAAACGCCTCCGCCAAAAGCCCGGCCGTCCTCGGATCGATCGCGTTGCGCACCTGAGGACGGTTAAGGATGACGGTGTAAACGGGCCCGTTCCTTTCCACCTCTACTTCCATCTCAACCCCCTTTGAACGAGCTTCTCATCTCCAACCAGAGAATGGAACCCACGGTGGCGATGTGGCCTCACCCACTGCCCTCCCCACCGCAGTCAGGCCCACCATTCTCAATCCTACCAGTGGAAAGCACGGAAAGGCGCTATACGAGAACCTTTCGGCAGTATCGTCCTATCCACGTCAAACCTGGGGGCTTTCCGCTCTTTTCCGCGCACCGGCTCCGGACAGGGGCTTGAAAGCCTGAGAAAAAAGCATGAAAGATGAAGGCAGGGAATGAGCGTGTGTTGATGAGCGTATGACATCGATGGATAACGATCCCCTCTAACGCCTTACCCATCTTGACTCTCTCCTTTCCAACCCTCTTTTTAAAAATCGCGAGAGGACGGTTCCCAAACCCCCGAGCAAGAGGGAGAGGAGGAGCTGTGAATGGGCCGCTATTTCCGGAGGTTCCCTTCCATAACGTTTAATGAGACTGGAGAGAGCCTTCGGGAAGGTGAATGGGCCGCTATTTCCGGGGGTTCCCTTCCATGGGGTTCCGCGTCGATCTTCCAAGGTGACTTCAGCCTGGACCTCGCGAGAGGACGGTTCCCAACCCCCCGAGCAAGAGGGAGAGGAGGAG
>JACVJK010000095.1 GCA_015711955.1 Actinomycetota bacterium
GTGCCTACTTTTTGTAGACAGCAACTGCTACCATCGTCGATTTTGACTTCGCCGGGGTTTTTGGATAACTTTAATTGTTTAGTGACCGGAATCCACTGGAGATGTACGCAAGGGAATGGCGGAGAGCCGGAGAGAAGGCCTTTAGTCCCGGCTGGACGTATCCGGCAGGCATGGAGAAGGGTGATGTTCGAAAGTCTTAGCGAACGACTGCAGGACATTTTCCGTAGGTTAAAGGGCCACGGAAGGTTGTCAGAAAAGCAGGTGGACCAGGTGATGAGGGAGATACGCCTGGCCCTGCTGGAGGCCGACGTCAACTTCCGGGTGGTGAAGGACTTCGTCAACCGGATACGGGAGAGGGCCGTGGGCCAGGAGGTCCTCAAATCCCTGACTCCCGCCCAGCAGGTCATCAAGATCGTTCACGATGAGTTGGTTGCCCTGCTGGGGGAGTCAAAGCAGGGTCTGGAGTTGTCCGGGCGACCCCCCCACGTGGTTATGCTGGTGGGCCTTCAAGGTTCCGGCAAGACCACCACTGCTGCCAAGCTGGCCCACCACCTCCGCCGCCAGGGACGTCATCCCCTTTTGGTGGCGGCGGACATATATCGTCCCGCCGCCGTGGATCAGCTTTTCAAGCTGGGAGAACAGGCCGGAGTGGAGGTCTTTTTCCTCGGTGGGGCAGCTCCCGAGGACATGGTGGTCGAGGCGGTGAAAAAGGCGGAGAAAGAGGGTTTTGACGTTCTGGTGGTGGACACGGCTGGTCGTCTTCACGTGGACGATGAGATGATGGAGGAATTGGTGAGGGTCATGAGGAGGACGCCCCCTGCCGAGACCCTCCTGGTGGTGGACGCCATGACCGGTCAGGATGCCGTGACTGTGGCCCAGACCTTCCAGAAGAAGGTGGGGTTCGACGGGATAGTGCTCACGAAGTTGGACGGTGATGCCCGAGGAGGAGCCGCCCTCTCCATCAGGGCGGTGACCGGCAAACCGGTCAAGTTCGCCAGCGTGGGGGAGAAATTGGGGGATTTCGAGCCTTTCTACCCCGATCGCATGGCCTCCCGGATCCTGGGCATGGGCGACGTGTTAACCCTCATTGAGAAGGCGCAGGCCGCATACGACGAAGAAAAGGCCAGGGAGCTGGAAAGGAAGCTCCGACGCCAGGAATTCACCTTGGAAGATTTTCTGGACCAGCTCAGGCAGCTGCGCAAGATGGGCACCCTGGAACAAATCCTCTCCATGATCCCAGGGTTTCCGGCGTCGAAACTGAAAGGGCTCAAGCTCGACGAAAGCCAGCTCAAGAAGGCAGAAGCCATAATCCAGTCCATGACGCCCGAGGAAAGGAGGAAACCTCAGATAATAGGCGCCAGTCGAAAACAGAGGATAGCTCGGGGTAGCGGCACCACCACCCAGGACGTGAATCGTCTTCTCCAGCAGTTCCAGCAGATGCAAAAGCTGGTTAAACAGTTCGGGAAAATGTCTCCCCGCAAGATGGGGCAGATCTTCCCCTTCCAGCTTTAACGGGTTTTTATTGTAGAGATGTGGTGTGGGCCCCTTTAAGGATGGTTTTGACAAGTTTTCAAGGATTAGGTACGGATCGTAGATCTACGGGAAAGGAGTGCATGGATATTGGTAAAGATCCGACTGATGAGGATGGGAGCCAAAAAGAAGCCCTTCTACCGGGTAGTGGTGGCGGACAGCAGGAGTCCCCGCGACGGTCGTTTCATCGAGGTACTGGGAAGATACGATCCTCGCACTGAGCCCTCCCTTATCGAGCTGGACGAGGAAAAGACCCTGCTGTGGCTCCGACGAGGTGCCCAGCCCACTGACCCGGTGAAGAAACTCATGGAGATCAAGGGCATTTGGCAGAGGTTCATGGAAGAAAAGGTCAAGGAGGGAAAGGGTGCAGGGTAGCGTGCCGGTGGGAACCGGCCCGGTGGAGCTGGTGAGATACCTGGCGAGCTTCCTCGTGGATTATCCTGAAAGGTTGGAGGTCGATTCCTCCGAAGAGGACGGGACCGTGTTCATCAGGCTAAAAGTGGATCCTTCGGACATGGGAAGGGTCATTGGAAAGGGAGGGCGGATGGCCCAGGCCTTGCGCGTTCTGGCAAGGGCTTCTGCCCAAAGAGAAGGCAAGAGAGCGATCCTGGAAATATCCGAAGGCAGCTGATGCCCGGGCGAGTTTCCCGGCGTGACCTAGTGGTCACCGGAAAGGTGATAAAGCCCCACGGAGTGCTGGGCTGGGTCAAGGTCCAGGTGTTGAGCAGCAACCCCAAAAGGTTCAGCGAGGGAAGCGCTTTCATCCTGGAGGGAAGGGAAAGCGGGGAGCGGCTGGTGGTCCAGCGCGTCAAGGGGGCACCGGGAGAGGTTATCCTGGTGAAGTTCGAGGGCGTGGAGGATCGGGACCAGGCCGAGGCCATACGGGGAAGGAGGCTTTTCGTGACCCCGGAGGAGGTGGGAGAACCGCCGCCGGGCTGTTATTGGGAACACCAGATAGTGGGCTTGGCGGTGACGACCACCGAAGGGGTCGAGTTAGGAAAGGTTCGGGAGGTGATGGAGACCGGAGCCAACGACGTCTTAGTGGTGAGGCAAGGTAGGAGGGAATGCCTCATCCCCATGATCGAGGAAGTGGTCTCCGAGGTGGATCTGGAAAGGGGGGTCCTGGTGATCAATCCCATGCCCGGGCTTTTGGAGGAATAGGGCAATGCGGATCGACGTATACACCATCTTTCCAGGAATTTTCAGCTCTCCCCTCAGAGAGGGACTGTTGGGAAAAGCCTTGCAAAGAGGGGTCGTGGATATAAGGGTGCATGACATAAGGGACTATGCCCAGGGAAAACACAGACAAGTGGACGATGTCCCCTTCGGGGGAGGCCCAGGGATGGTGATGAAGCCGGAACCCATATTCGAAGCGGTTCTCAACACCCTGGGTTACCGATGGGAGGAACTGGATCGCTTAAAAGAAGAGGTGAGGGTGATACTGCTTACCCCCAGGGGAAGGAGATTAGAGCAGTCGTGGGTCAAGGAATTGGCCGAAGAGGAGCACTTGGCCCTCATTTGCGGTCGTTACGAGGGAGTGGATGAGAGGGTGCTGGAGCACCTTTGTACCGATGCACTTTCCGTGGGGGACTACGTGCTTTCCGGAGGCGAGTTCGCCGCGCTGGTGGTTATAGACGCCGTTACCAGACTGGTGCCGGGAGTGGTGGGTAACCGGGAATCTTTACAAGAGGAGAGCTTTTCTGGGGGGTTACTGGAATACCCCCAGTACACGCGACCGGCCGATTATCGTGGTTGGAAAGTGCCGGAAGTACTCCTTTCCGGAAACCATGCGGCTATCGCCGAGTGGCGTGCCAAGAAAGCCCGAGAGTGGACCGAACGGCAAAGACCTGATCTCCTGGGGCAGCGAGGTTCAAATGAGGACCCCAGGGAGAATGACCCTGATTAGGAGGTGGGAAGATGCAGAAGACCGACGTCGTGGAGAGCCAGTATCTCAGAGACGACATCCCCGATTTCCGGCCTGGTGACACGGTTAAGGTGCATGTAAGGGTGGTAGAGGGAAACCGGGAGCGCATCCAAGTATTCCAGGGAGTGGTGATAAGCCGCCGAGGGAGCGGCACCAAAGAGACCTTCACGGTCCGCAAGGTGTCTTTCGGTATAGGCGTGGAAAGGACGTTCCCCCTCCATTCCCCGCTCATCTCCAAGATAGAGGTGGTGAGTCGAGGTAAAGTACGTAGGGCCAAGCTCTACTACCTGCGCCAGCGAGTGGGCAAGGCAGCAAAGGTCAAGGAGAGAGGTCGTTACTGAGCCGATTTGAAGGGCTTATCGGTCATGAGCCGAGCGTTGTGACGACACGGGTCATGGAAAAGTCCTGCGGTGATCGGAGCAGTTCGTCTCCCATGCCGACCTCGGCGGCAACAGGTGGGGGTTCCGGGTCAGCGAGGGGGGGCTGGCCCACTTTCGTCCTGGAGATGGCCCTGCTTTTCTTCGTGGCTCTGGTGGTAGCCCTCTTTCTCCAGGCCTATTTCATAAAGCCCTTCCTTATCCCCTCGCCCTCGATGGAGCCCACTCTTCAGGAAGGAGATAGGGTCTTGGCCGACCGTTTGACTTATCATTTCAGGAAACCGAGAAGGGGAGAAATCGTCGTGTTCCGCTATCCCCCAGCTGACCCCGCAAATTGGACGAAAGGGGGCAACTTCATCACCCGGGCTATGGATCTGATGGCGGAGGTATTGAACATCACCCATCAAGAGGGTCATCCGCCTTTCATAAAGAGGGTGGTGGGAATCGAGGGGGATCTGGTGGAACTCCGCGATGGAATCCTCTTCGTAAACGGGGAAAGGGCCCAAGTGAGCTATCAATATATAAAAGATGAGGAGAACGGCAGCTGGTCGGTCCCAGCGGGTTGCGTGATGGTTATGGGGGACAACCGCCCCAATTCCAACGACAGCCGCCGATGGGGTTTCGTGCCTTACGGCGCCATCATAGGCCGGGCGGTGCTGATATGGTGGCCCCCAGGAAGATGGTCCACCCTTTGAAGTAGGTGCCTTCCGTCATGTGGGAACCAAATGGCTTGGGCCGCGATTTTCTCGTGGAAAAATGGGCGGTCCGATGGAACGTCGATCTGGTGGCTGGCGCTGACGAGGTGGGTAGGGGTGCTCTGGCCGGACCTCTGGTGGCGGCAGCGGTGCTTTTTTCTGCACGCGAACTCTTGCAGAACCGGAGCTTCTTGGGAGGGCTCCGGGATTCTAAGAAGTTGTCTCCCAGGGCGAGAGTTCAGGCTGCCCGAGAGATTGCGTGCATGGCCAAGGATTGGGTGGTGGTGTTCGTCCCGCCTTGGGAGGTGGACGAAAAGGGCATCCAACGTTGTAATCGCGAAGCCCTTGCCGCGGCCTTGCTCTCGGTCCATCCCGAGCCCGAGTTGTGCGTGGTGGATCACCTGTCGCCCGGATCCCTTCCATTCCCCTGTTTGGAGTTTTCGAGGGGAGAGGACAAGAGCGCGGCGGTGGCTGCCGCCTCTATATTGGCAAAGGTAGTGAGGGATGGAATCATGGTCAACCTTTCTCTTCTTTACCCGGGGTATGGCTGGGAGCGCAATAAGGGATACGGAACCGAGGATCACCTCAAAGCCATAAGGGAAAAGGGAATCACTCCGGCCCACCGATGGTCCTACCACGGTGTCTCTCAAGGGGTCCTTTGGTGAGAGAAGAAAGGGAGGCCCCCCTTTGTCAAAGGCCCAGGACGACCTTGCCGCAAAAGGAGAGGAGTTGGCTTGGAGATACCTGAAAAACAGGGGCTATCGCCTTTTGGCCAGAAACTTCCGAACGGTTGGCGGAGAGGTGGATCTGGTGGTGGAGAAGGGAAAAACCCTGGTTTTCGTGGAGGTGAAGACGCGGAGGCGAGCCACCTGTGAGGAAGCGTTGGAGGCGGTGGATGAAAAGAAAAGGGCGAGGATGGCAAGGGCTGCCAACCGATTTTTGAAGGAATACCGCGGAAAGGCCACCATTTTCCGTTTCGACGTAGTCACTGTGTTGAAAGGAGAAGGATCCTATCGAGTGATGCATTTCCCGGAGGCCTTCGAGCTGGAGATGGGAGGATGGCCATGAGGAGATGTCCCTACTGCGGCCGCTTGAACGCCTCCGGCGATTTCGTTTGTTATAACTGTGAGAACCCACTGGCCTGGACACCGGAAGAGGGCAATGAGGCCCATCTCTCAGGAAGTCTTTCACGACCTCGCTTAGAAGGATGTTGGGACGATGGGCCGTCGAGAGGAAGATCCCGATCGAGGATCGAAAGGATAAGGCGTACACCTTCGTTGTTACAGCTATTTGTCTACGGATTGGTGCGCAAAGCTCTCTTTCTCTTCCTATCCATAGGACTTTTCTTCACCATGGCGCTTTTGGCCATCTGGTTAACATATGACAACTTCTTCGTAGCCCTGTTGGTGGTGGGCGTGTTCCTGATCGCGGTGTTGTTTGCCCTCTATTATCCAGATATAAGACTGTCCCGTCGCCACGGGAGCAAGATGATAGTGGCATCATTTCTTTCCAACCTTACCATACTGGCAATTATCACTCCCCTAATCCTTCTCTACCTGTACCGAAGAGGTTACGTCTCTGGAATAGACTTCCTCTTGTTCCCGCTTACAGGAATGACAACCCTCCTTTTAATGTTGGGGGCGTTCGCCAGCTGGTTAGCTTCCCGCGGGGACAGGAAGTGAAAGTCCCTCTTTGACCGATTTTAAAGGCGAAACGGGCTGATCGCTAACCCCTCTGAATCCTCACCCATAGTAGACGAACATCATCATGCAATAATACAAGTATTCAATTATGTATAACTAAACTAATTTGTCATACTGATGTATA
>JACVJK010000096.1 GCA_015711955.1 Actinomycetota bacterium
TTCATGAAGTGGAGGCCCATCATGATCATGCGAGCCACCCAGAAGAATATGATGTCGAAGGCGGTCACCAGGACCGAAGTCGGATAGAAATAGCGCAAATCGGGGTTGTCGTCGGGCCAGCCCAGGGTGGAGAAGGGCCAGAGGGCCGAGGAGAACCAGGTGTCGAGCACGTCGGGGTCCTGTTCCAGCTCCCCCCCGCAACTGCATCGCTCCGGGTCCTGGCGAGCCACCATCACCTCGCCACAGTCCCGGCAGTACCAAGCGGGGATGCGGTGGCCCCACCACAGCTGGCGGGATATGCACCAGTCCCGGATGTTGTACATCCAGTCGAAATAAACCTTCTCCCAACGAGAGGGGATGAACTTGATCCTCCCCTCTTCCACCGCCTTTATTGCCGGCTCGGCCAGCTCCTTCATACGCACGAACCACTGAAGGGAAAGGTATGGCTCGATGATGGTATGGCAGCGATAACAGTGCCCCACCGAATGAACGTGGGGCTCCACCTTCTGCACGTAGCCCATCTTTTCCAGGTCGCGTACCACCGCCTCCCGGGCGCTGTATCGGTCCAGGCCGGCGTAAGGACCCCCGTTCTCGTTCACCACCGCCTCCTCGGTGAAGATGTTGACCTCGGGCAGCCCGTGCCTCTTGCCCATGTCGAAGTCGTTGGGGTCGTGGGCAGGAGTGACCTTCACCACACCGGTGCCGAACTCGGGGTCCACGTACTCGTCGGCTATGATGGGGAGCCTTCGACCCAGCAAGGGCAGGATGGCGGTCCTTCCCACCAAGTGTCGATATCGGGAATCTCGGGGGTTCACCGCCACAGCCGTGTCCCCCAACATGGTCTCGGGACGGGTGGTGGCCACGTAAAAGTGCTCGTCCGATCCCTCCACGTCATATCGGATATACCAGAGCTTTCCCTCCAGCTCCTCGTGCTCCACCTCTATGTCGGAAAGAGCCGTGCGGCATCGTGGGCACCAGTTGACTATGTAATAGTCGCGGTAGATCAACCCCTCCTCATAAAGCCTCACGAAGACCTCTCGGACCGCACGGGAGCAGCCCTCGTCCATGGTGAAGCGCTCCCGGTCCCAATCGCAAGAGCAGCCCAATCGCTTGAGCTGGCGGATGATGGTGCCCCCGTACTGCTCTTTCCAAGCCCAGACCCGCTCCAAGAAGGCCTCGCGGCCCAGTTGTTGTCGGGTCAGGCCTTGCTCCGCCAGCTTCCTCTCCACCACGTTCTGGGTGGCGATGCCGGCGTGATCGGTGCCAGGAAGCCATAGGGTTTCGTACCCCTGCATCCGCTTGCGACGGATGATGAAATCCTGCAGGGAATTGTTGAGGGCATGTCCCAAATGCAGCGAACCGGTCACGTTGGGTGGAGGAATCACGATGGTGAAGGGCTCCTTGTCCGGATTGGGACGGGCATGGAAATATTTACGGTCCTCCCACACCCGGTACCACCGTTCCTCCACCTCCCAGGGCTCGTACGCCTTGGGGATCTCCGCCTGCCGGGACTGCTCGGCCAATCCCCTCTTCACCTCCCTCTTCATCACCCTTACATCAAGGCTTCCCAGGGCACCCTCCTTCCGGTGGCCAATCTTAAACATTATAATGTCACCGGTCGAAGGGGAAGAAGGGATGCCGTGCGGGCCATCTTCTGGATCCCGGTAACGGAGAGGCGTAACCGGTAATGAGCGGGGAGAGGAAAGAGTAGGCTTTCTCGTAGTTGCTCCCGAGAAAGAAAAAACAGGAACTGAAGCAGGGGAAGGGAATAACCGAATGGGAAGGATCGCCCTCTGGGTTTTTCTTGCCTCCTTGTTGACCTTGCCCATGGCCATGGGAGTGATGGTGGCCATGGCCCTGCGCATCTTCCGGACCCTACAGCACGCCCGCCGGGATTTCCTTTCCTATCAGCGCCTCTTCTCCGAGAGATTCGAAGGCTTGCAGGGCCTCCATGGCAGGCTCGTGGATCGTTATGAAAGGATCGGGGAAGAGCTGAGGCAAGCGGGGGAGAATTGGGAAGAGGCCAAAGAGGCCTTGGAGGACCTGTTCCATCCCACCTTGGGGTCGGTCATCAGTTCTTTACTGCCCCGGCGATGAGGGTCCCATGGACCCAGAAGGAACCGAGGGATAGGCCCCTCCTCCTTCTTCTCGCCATTTTTTCCCGGCTTTCAAATTAACGGAAGGGGAAATCCTCAACGGGAGTTGAAGTGAGGGGATCAGACCCAATGATGAGGTTAAACGCCCAGGCCTTCAGCAGGGAAGGTGCCTAAGCACTCTCCTCTTCCTCTTCTTCCCGGTAATCCATCCCGGAGGTGACCAGGGTGGGTTCCACCCCCTTTTCGATGGTGTCTTTGGTCACCACGCAGCGGATGATGTCGTTGCGGGAGGGTAGCTCGTACATCACGTCCAGCAGGCACTCCTCCAAGATGGCCCTCAAACCCCGCGCCCCGGTGTTCCTCTCCAGGGCCTTGCGGGCCACCGCTCTCAGGGCGCCCTCGGTGAAGCGCAGCTCCACCCCGTCGAACTCGAAGAACTTCTTGTACTGCTTGACCAGGGCGTTCTTGGGCTCGGTCAGTATCCGCAGCAGGTGCTCCTCGGTGAGCCCGTGGAAAACGGCGATGACCGGCAGGCGTCCCACGAACTCGGGGATGAGGCCGTATTTGAGCAGGTCTTCCGGCATCACCTGCTCCAGGATCTGACCGATGTCCTTCTCCTCCCGCCGACGTATGTCGGCCCCGAAACCCACGCCCTTTTTCCCGATCCGATTCTCGATGATCTTCTCCAGTCCGGCGAAGGCGCCTCCGCATATGAACAAGATGTTGGTGGTGTCGATCTGTATGAACTCCTGATGGGGATGTTTTCGCCCTCCTTGAGGCGGCACACTGGCCACCGTGCCCTCCAGGATCTTGAGCAGGGCCTGCTGGACCCCCTCCCCGGAGACGTCCCGGGTTATAGAGGGGTTCTCCGACTTGCGGGCGATCTTGTCTATCTCGTCGATGTAGATGATGCCCGTCTCCGCCCGCTTGACGTCGTAGTCGGCGGCTTGGATAAGTTTCAGCAGGATATTCTCCACATCCTCCCCCACGTAACCCGCCTCGGTGAGGGTGGTGGCGTCGGCTATGCAGAAGGGGACGTTGAGGATCTTGGCCAGGGTCTGGGCTATGAGGGTTTTACCGCACCCAGTGGGACCTATCAGGATGATGTTGCTCTTCTGCAGCTCCACGTCGTCGTCGGAGTAAGCACCCACCTGGATGCGCTTGTAGTGGTTGTATACGGCAACCGAGAGGATCTTCTTGGCCTTCTCCTGCCCCACCACGTAATCGTTGAGGAAGCGATAGATGTCGGCGGGTTTGGGCAACTCCTCCAGCCTCAGTTCGGGGGTCCCCGCCAGCTCCTCCTCGATGATCTCGTTGCACAGGTCGATACACTCATCGCATATATAGACCCCCGGGCCAGCGATGAGCTTCTTCACCTGCCGCTGGCTCTTGCCACAGAATGAGCACTTCAAAAGATCGCCGCCCTCGCCGAACTTGGCCAATTCCCACCTCCGGGAGCCTACTGCTTCCTTGTCCTCTTGGTCTCCTCTTCCTTGCGTTCTATCACCGCGTCAATGATCCCGTATTCCACCGCTTGATGGGCGGTGAGGATGAAATCCCGATCAGTATCCTGGTGGATCTTCTCGATGGGTTGGCCGGTGTGCTTGGCCAGTATCTCGTCGAGGATCCTCCGCAAGCGGAGGATCTCCCGGGCATGGATGTCGATGTCCACCGCCTGGCCGCTGGCCCCACCCATGGGCTGATGGAGCAAAATGCGGGCGTGAGGCAAGGCGAACCTCTTGCCCGGGGCTCCGGCCGCCAGCAGGATAGCCGCCCCCGAGGCCGCCTGACCTATACAAATGGTGGAGACGTCCGCCTTCACGTACTGCATGGTGTCGTAGATGGCCAAGGTGGAGGTGACTATCCCACCCGGGCTGTTGATGTAAAGGTGTATGTCCTTCTCCGGGTCCTCCGACTCCAAGTGCAGCAGCTGGGCCATGACCAGGTTGGCCACGTGATCATCGATCTCGGTGCCCAGAAAGACTATGCGGTCCTTGAGCAATCTGGAGTAGATGTCGAAGGACCTCTCGCCCCTGTTGGTCTGCTCTATCACTATGGGTATGAGCGCCTCTACCATATCGCATCACCCTAATGGATATGAGTTTTCGATTCGATTATAACCCGCGCGCGCCGAAGCCGCCTTGTCATCCCTCTTCCTTGGGCGTCTCCTTTTCCGGCGTTTCCTCCTCCCGGCCCGCGACGGATCCCTGCTCGCCTTGAGTTTCTACTTTTTCCTCTCCGCTTTCCCCGCTCTCCTTACCGGCAATTACGGCATGGTCCACCAAAAACTTGAGGGCCTTTTCGTGTAAAAGATCCAGTCTCAACTCATCCAGAAGCCCCCTCTCCTCCAACACCTCGCGGTATTCCTCGGCTTCCATCCTCAAGGCGGTGGCGCGACGGAGGATCTCCTCCTCCAACTCCGCGTCGGAAACGGCGAGTCCTTCTGCCCTGGCTACCGCCTCCAGCACTAGTTCGTTCTTTATGAGGCGTTCTGCCTCTGCAGCGAACTCCTCCTCCATCTTGCGCTCGGTGTAGTTGGCCGCCTTGAGGAAGCTGTCCAAGGAAATGTCCCGGCGGGCCAAGCGGGACTCCAGGTCTTTCCTTCGGGCCTCCACGTAACGGTCGATCATCTTCTTGGGAATGTCCACCTTAAGATCCTTGGTGAGCTTCTCCATAATACGCTGACGGACGGCCTCCTCCGCCCTCTCCTTCTTAGCCCGGCTTATCTTCTCCCGCAGGTCCGCTTTGAGTTCCTCCAAGGTGTCGAAGCTGCTGACCTCTTTGGCGAAGTCGTCATTGAGTTCCGGCAACTTCTTCACCTTCACCTCCTTCACCAGCACCTTGAAGGAGGCGATCTTGCCGGCCAGCTCCGGATTGGGGTGGGTCTCCGGCATCTTCACCTTTATGTCCAAGATGTCTCCCTTGCGCTTTCCCAAAAGTTCCCGGTTGAACTCGGGCCATATGTCCGGCCTTCCCACCTCCAGCATGTAATCCTTGGCCGCGCTGCCCTGGAAGGGCTGACCGTTGACGGTACCATCGAAGTCAATGAGGGCGAAATCCCCCTCTGCCAGGGTCTTGCCCTCCACCGCCTCCAATTGTGCGAATCTCTCCCTCAAGCCTTCCAGCGCCCTCTGGACTTCCTCGTCAGTGGCCTCCTCCTCGGGGGCCTCCACCTCGATTCCCTTGTAGTTGGTGACCTCTACCCGGGGTTTTACCTCCACTTCCGCCTCGAACACCAAGGGCTTTCCTTCTTCCACACTTATGGAATCCCAATCCAGCTCAGGGTCGTCGATGGGCTCCAGGTCCAGGACACGGAGGGCTTCCGAATAGTACTCGGGAATGTGGGACTGCTTGACCTCCTCCACGATGGGTTCCATGCCCAACCTAGCCTGGAGCACCCTCCGAGGGACCTTGCCCCGCCGGAAGCCCGGCACAAACACTTCCCTGGACAGATGCCGGAAGGCGCGGTCTATGGCCCGGGTCACCTCCTCGGCGGGAACCTCCACCCTGATCCTGACCTTATTGCCTTCGACTATCTCCTTTTCAGCCTTGACCTTCACCGCTGGACTCTCCTTTATCCACCTTCATCCCACCGCAAGCACTACATTGATCGGCCTGGAGGAGTCAAAGCCCCTCCAGTGCTCGCCGCGTTTAGATCCTAAAAAAATCCCCTTCCCCATAGGGATACGGGGTTTAGTGGTGCGAGAGGGGGGACTCGAACCCCCACGGGTCTCCCCACTGGATCCTAAGTCCAGCGCGTCTACCAGTTCCGCCACTCTCGCCCGGCAGGAGGCTCTAAAACGCATAACTATGCTACTACAGGGGTGGGGGCATGGCAACAAAAGGTGGGCGGGTTGGGCGGCATGGGAGTCGAACTCGCCGGTGCGTGGATCCGAGAAGCTCGGGCGGATGAAATTTAACGCAAAACATAGAGTTCGATTTTCCGAGGCACTATCCAAAGTTGGTACATCCAAACTCCCGGGTGCTGGGACCTCAAGAGGAAGGGCGTTCCGCCAGAATGGGGGTCAATTCAACAAGGACCATCCTGCTTGCCATAGTTGGTATAAGAAGGATTCGCAGGTCAATCGGGGAGCAAACCCATAGTTGTTACA
>JACVJK010000097.1 GCA_015711955.1 Actinomycetota bacterium
CGGATTCTATTTCCTGCAGGGTTCGGCGGTACCTCGAGGTTTCCCATCCAAGGTAAGCAGCGACCTCTTCCTCGCGAGGAGGGCGCATCAGTTCGGAAGAGAGGCTCTCCATTGCCAGCCGGATCTCACTCGTCTTAGCAACGAGGGTCCTGGGCACCCTCTTTTCGGAGCGCAATCCGTCCAGCATAGCCCCCCAGATCCTCTTGCGAGCGTAATCCTCAAAATCAATGCCTTTGGAGGGGTCAAATCGAGAGGCGGCGTCTAAAAGGCCCAAGAACCCGTATCCTACCAGATCGGAAAGCTCCACCGATGCGGGCAACTTTTTTCTCAAGTTACGAGCCGCCGCGTTAACGAGCCACGAATATTTCCGCACAAGCTCATCAGCGGCCCCCGGAAGGGCGGACCTCTTCTTAAACGTTGGCTTCATGGCATGTCCCGACCTCGCCTCCACTTTTTGCCAGCGCTTCTATATCGGATGAGAAGAAGATATCGGGCATAGCCATGGAGGGCGATTTGGCATAACTTGAAGTATAATTTTGGTTACTTCGTGGAAACATATCCTCATCCGCGTCTGGGCAATCCATTTGAGGGAAGGAATCTAGGTGATGATGAGAGGTCCGCCCACATCTGGCTTTTGCCTCTCCCCGAATAGTGGTCATCGGAATGCCCTGGCCTTCACCCTTTCTCCTTTTGCGCCCCTCAGGCACGAGCGCCACGTCATCTACGGGGCGAAGAATCTGTTTTTCTTATCATCGAGACGTCGTGGCGATTGTTACGGTTCATGGGGTTTTGATGGCAAGCGCAAAAAGACGACGCGTTAAAAACTTAAAAGGTGATAGCGAAGTCATACAGTCCTGCGCGCAGCGAGCTCTTGGACTCCGTTCCGGAGACGGTTCGTGAAGAAACTTGTCGGTAAAGGCCGTTCTGGGAAGATGATCGAGGAGCAAGGGATTTACCTTGATGCCCTATGGTCGTTGGCGTGGATGATGTGATCTTTGTCGCGCGGAGGAAACGCCTGGGGGGTTAAAGGGGTTTTTCTCGCCAAGGGGATTTCCTGGCGTTCCTGGCGGAGCGTCCCAACATCGTGGTGCTCGAAAGGGAACCTGATTTTCGCAGGAAGTATTTCGTCCCATGATGGAGCCCTGTGCCGGGGGTTGGCGGTTAGGCTGCCAGCATCGGGTTTGATGAGTCCGATGGATGGCCGCAAGCCCTTCCCATCCCGCACGTTTTCCGGTTATGGCCGCGCCAGGCTCGTTATTGGAAGGTGTTTCCCCGGTATCCCTGTCCCTGGGGGCCGTTGATCAGAACCCCCAACCCACCATAAGCGCATTGGTGGAGTTACGATCCCCGTCTCTCCAAGCTTGTTGACGGACTGAGAAATGTCTTGTTTTCCTCAGGGTTTTCTAAGATTCAAGCACGTTTTCGCCTCCGCCCACTGTTCCCCTGAAGGGTTCGACCTCGCTCATATTTATGGTGCCCGTTCTTTCGCGAGGGGATTTAATTTTGAGGGCTCTACTTCGGGCGGTCGTTTCCAAAATCACCAAGGGCCTCGGTTTGCGGTGAAGACCTTTTTACCTTAGCCCCCAAAGCTGGGCATGGAAAAAACCAGTTGTCGGTGGCAGATGAGATAATCCGCAGGTGGATAGTGTGGGAAGCCGCAGAATGGCAAAGAAGCGCCTTGCCGCGTCGAACGTGTCGAGATGTGGTAATGGAGAGAAGTTTTGATTTGGGAGACAAGCTCAAAGTCCTGGCTGCGGCAGCTCGGTATGACGTGGCCTGTGCCGCTACTGGCCTTAGGGGATGCCGCAAGCGGAGGTGGGGTTCACCTCCCTTGGGTGTTTGTCACGTGTGGGCGGAGGATGGCAGAACCGTTTCCCTGCTAAAGGTCCTCCTCACCAACCGTTGCGTAAATGACTGTGCGTACTGCGCCCACCGCTCATCGGTGGACGGACCTCGAACTGCCTTTAGCCCTGAAGAGATCGCCCGTCTGACTTGGGAGTTGTTCCACCGCAACTACGTGGAGGGACTGTTCCTGAGCTCGGGAGTGTGGAAGAGCCCAGATCACACCATGGAGCTGATGATCCGCGCAGCGGAGCTCTTGAGAGAACGTTATTCCTTCACGGGATACATACACTTGAAGGTGATTCCAGGATGTGACCCAAGCCTGGTGCGTCTCGCCGCCCATTACGCTGACCGATTGAGCGTCAACTTGGAGCTTCCCAAAGAGGACAGCCTTTCTCGATTGGCCCCGCAGAAGGATTTCCAAGAGATCCTCAGCATCATGTCGCTTTTGGGGGAGTTGGCCAGAGATGGAAAGGAGGCGGAGAGAAAGGGCTTAGGCAGAAACGCGGTTATGCCCGGAGGGCACACTACCCAACTCGTGGTGGGTGCGTCCTCCGACGACGATGTGTCCATATTGTCCACCGCCCAACGCTTGTACGAGGAGTTTAAATTACGGCGGGTCTACTATTCCGCCTTCATACCGGTGGCCGAGGATCCCCGGATTCCGGGGGTGAGGACACCGCCCCTCCAGCGGGAGCACCGCCTATACCAGGCGGATTGGCTTATACGCTTTTACGGTTTTCGAGCGGAAGACCTTCTCGACCCTTCCCGCCGCTACCTGGATCCCGACGTGGATCCCAAGTTGGACTGGGCCCTTCGCCATCCTGATTTTTTCCCGGTGGATGTGAACAAGGATGGGCGGGAACGCCTTCTGAGAGTGCCGGGAATCGGCTTCGTCTCGGCGGGAAGGATTATAAAGGCTCGCAAGTCCCGAGCCATCAGGTGGGAAGATCTACCGCGGTTGGGAGTGGTGACGAAAAGAGCTCGTCCCTTCATCACCTGTGCCGGGAAACCTGATTTCGAAGGGTTGGACTTCTCTGTCCTCTCCGAGTGGTGGATGGAAGGGGCTAGGGAGAGGGTCTTGGGGGGATTGGTCGGCACGGGCGCCTTGGATGGGGGTCAGCTTCGGCTGCCCGGTTTTTCTTGATTCGGAGGCGTATCTCGTGACGCGATGACTGCTGGCTTATTGGTCTCATGATATGCCCCCTTGTGAGCGCGCACACCTATATGAAATGAAGGAGGAAACACCGTGGAAGAGTTCTTGGTGTACGACGGTAGCTATGAGGGCTTCCTTTTGGCCTGTTTTCAGGCCCTGAGGAGGGGATACGGGTCGGTGGCGATAATGCCGCAGGGACAGGACCAGCTGGTCATGGGAAGGTTTGTGTTGGTGAACGTATCTGAGGGGGATGCCAAGCACATGATCAACTGGGTGGAGAGATGTATGGGGGAGAAGGCGGTCAAGGTCAGTGAACTCGCCTTCCGGTCGGATGCCGAGGGAAGAGAGGATTCCCTCCTTTCCTTTTTTCGCGTGGGCATAAAGAAGGGAAAGAGTTGGGATTGTCCGCCTTGGCCACCGGAGGTGGAGGCGGTGGTGAGGATGGCCCGCTTCACCCTGAGGGAATTTCACCGCTGGAGGGGAATAACCCGTTTTCGCTGGGTGGCGGATGATGGCCTTCTCCTGGCGGAGGTGGAGCCCAATGCGGATATACTGGACCTCCTAGCAGGCCATTTCCGGAGGAGGATGCCCGATACAGCCTGGGAGATACATGACGTGAGGAGAGGGCGGAAGATTTGCCATCTAGCCAGCCCGACTCGCTCAAGTCCCCCAAAAGGGAGATTGAACAGCCCGGAGAAACCGCCGGTCGAGATTTCGGTCCTATGGAATCGGTATTTCGATGCCGTATCCCTTCCCGAGAGGCAAAATCCGCAACTCCAAAGGTCTCATCTACCCCTTAGATATTGGAGATTTGTTCCCGAGTACCGTAGGCTTGTACGAGATGAGGACTCAGATGCGGGAGCCGATGACCAGTGAGTTAAATTGTTATATTTGGTCTTTCCATTGGCTATTGGCTCGTAGGCCGGATTATTATCCGTATGGTGTTTTTGAGTTGGAAAGACTCTGCGGGGAAGATAGGCCGCCCCTTGAAGGGGCGGCCTTTGTGCTATCCCCACCAGTGCCCTTCAATTTATGGGCACCACTGGCAGGGTGAGGGCCGAAGGCCGATCGGGGGCGTGGTGGATTAATATCAAATTGAGCCCGAAGCATGGCCAGAGGGTCAGAAGATCAGCGGTGGCCAACTCCAACTTTATGCGGCTTCCCTGCCGGAAGCGGTGGTAGACCGCTTGCATCTCGAGCTCTCCCTCGGTGGTCGACATGCCCCAGGGCTGGAGGTTCTGTCCTTCATACCATCCCCGGCTCACTAGGATCTCATGCCCATCGGGGGTGACCTCGTACAAGAAGGGGATTAGCTGGGCGAAGGGTTGTTGGGATTGGTAGAAGAGCTCGAGGCCGGGAGAGCCCATTATCACCAGGTCACGAGGAAGGGGATCGCTCAAATAACACTGCTGGGCGAAAGGTATTTCCGCCAATCTGAAGCGCAGGGGAATGTCCAGTTCCCCTTGAGAGCCTAACAGAGCACCAGCGTCCCTGAGGTACATAAGTGAGATGGAGCCGGTGACCCCGGTGTTCACCAATAGGTCTGGGAAGGTGCTCCATCCTCTGGGGACCCTTTTGTCCAGCCTTCCTGACCAGTCGGGGCCCTTGGAAAGGTAAAGCTTGATCCTTTTGGTGCCCGGCAAGGGGTAACCGTCCGCACTCCGAAAACCGCCAGGCACGTCTCCCGCGTAATAGATCAGGCGGGGGTCCCTATCCACTCCGTTGTCCACCCCCTTAAGGAAGCGGTCAAACCAGCGAAGGATCTCCCCCCTAAGCCAGTTTTGTTCCTCGTTCTCGGGGAGGTTGATGATGGAGTTGCTCACCATGCCCCCCACGTGGCCGTGATTGGTTATGAATATGCGCTTGGGAACGCCCTCTTTGACCAGACGTGAGAACACCCGCAGGCCTTCGTTCGCGTAGAATATGTCATCGTTCCATCCGGTGAGGATCATGATGGGCACGGTGACGGGATGGTCCGCACGGTCGTCCATGTCGGGGTCGCACCAGTACCGGATGGATCGGCGGTTCATGTAATGCCTGACCTTTTCCATGTCGTCAGTTCGCCTTTCCAGAGATGCACCCGTCATCCACAGCATCATGTCGTCCACCGAGCTGACCAGGGGCAAGGCCCTCCAAAAGCCGTCAATCACTCCGTATAGTTTGTCCCAGGGCGACCTTTGGGGATTCTGAATAAGGTTTAGGGTATTGAGCAGGAATCCTGAGAGCCTGCCAATGTAAGCAGTGGACACCAACATGAGACCTATCAGCATCTTGGTGGTCCGGTAGGGGAATATGGAGAACATGAGGTCAGCCCCGCCGTGCAGCGGAACCACTGCCCTTACCCGGGGGTCGCCGGGATCTCCTTCCATGGGTTTCTCTCGAGGAGTTATAAGATAGGTATGGCAGCCGCCCATGGAGTAGCCTGTCACCCCGGTCACGGGTCCTAGTTCGTCCTTGAGTACGGGGAAACGAGGGTCATTTCCCACCAAGGTGATTATCGTGCTCAGGTCCCGAATCTCGTTTTCTGGGGCCATGATGGTGATCTGGCCATCCGAGCCGTCCCAACCTCGAACGGTGTAGGTGGCGCATACGTAACCTTTGGCGGCGAATTCCCGGGCTGTTTTGTCCCAGAAGGTGCGGTCACAACCCCATGGGTGCACCATGACCAGCAGGGGGTACTTGGTTCCGCCGCAGTCTTCCGGGAAATATATCGCCACCGGGACCGTGATGCCCGGGGCTACTTCCCATCTCTCCTCCACCACTTTCACCGGAAGCCCCGATCCTTCCGCGGGGAATGTGGAGGCTGTCTTGGGTGAAGGGAATGCGAGGAGAAGAATCAGCAGGACCAGCGGAAAAGCCACACAAGTGCGAGACCTTTTGGTGAGCATCGCGACCCCCTCTTTACTCGAGACACCAGCTTAAGGTGCTGAGACACACGTCTCTTTATGCACCGTTCCCCAAGTCACCGAAGGGTAAGATACCACGGAATGTTGATATTTGCAAGATTCAAGAAATTGTATTAAGCCTTCTGCCTTCGAGATCCCCTAGATATCAGGTTC
>JACVJK010000098.1 GCA_015711955.1 Actinomycetota bacterium
TTCGTGACCACCTACCACGTCTCCACCCTGGTGGAGGCCCTGGACGGTGAGGTGGTGGTGGAGAGGGCCATGTACGGCAACGAGAGGACGTGGGGCCACGCCTCGGTGGCCTACGATCCATCACTGGCCTGGTAGCAAGCGGGCTTAGAACGGCTATGCCTATGGGGGCCGCGAAAAGCGGCCCCCATAGGCTTACGCCCTTATTGCCGGAACGAGAGCGAGACGAGATAATGACGAATCTATATCAAAGAACCACCTGCTACGTCAGGATGATCGTTCGCCTCAAAGGCAGGAGCGTCTGCTGCCCGGCTGCCCAAAACGAAGGGAGGCCATAGGGAAACGGCAGGCACGGGAATCAGGGTTCTTGCTACGAGAAGGCAACTGGATTTCCAGGTTTCTGGACTCTCCTTAGGGCAAATCACCGAAGGGATCCGTGGCGGAGAGCCACAAAAGACTTAAAAAAGACTTAAAGGAAGATGTCCAAGTGCTGCACGACCCCCACCCTGCCATCCTCGCCCAGCCAGAAGGATGTGGAACCGATCCTTCCTCTCTGCCTGGGTCCATCCCGGAGGGTGAAGGGCGTTTCCGCACTGCGCAGGAAAATAGCTCCTAAGCCCAGTTCCGGGAGGGTGTACATCCTTCCTCGCCCCCCGTCCCACATCCAGACCCTCAAATCCCGGAACACGGGATCCCCCTCGTCGATCCAACCATTTCCGTCCAGGTCATATCGGGAAAGATCGCCGAACCCATCACCGCTGATGGGACCGAAAAGCTCTCCGCCGTCATTCAACTGACCGTCGCCGTTGTGGTCAATCACTAAGAACCCGCTTCCCGGCGCGGGAACGGGAACCCGATCCGGGATCCCGTCCAGGTCCAGGTCGAACTCGATGATCTGTTCCGAAAGCCGTGCATGGGATCCATCTACGACCACCACCAGGGGGTCTTGCGTTCGTCCCCCGACTAGCAGCCACTGGCTCTCCGACTCCTTCCACTCCCTCTCCATGCTGAGGACGAGCCAAAAGGCGACCTCCCTGCCATCGGAGGTCTTAACCTTGCCAGATGCCACGTAAATGGCTCTCTCCTCCTCCACCAGATCTCGCGTGAATCGGAACTCTATGCCGACCGGGGAGGCCTGCACCATGTCGCCGTATGGCGACAACCCATTTTCAGCCTGGGGCCATTCCAGAATCCGTATACGTATCTTCTTTCCGGTGAACACCTCCACCAGCTTCTCCACCAGGGCCTTCAGCCCTTCCAAGCGGGAGTTCAAGCCCTTTTCCCCTGTTTTTGCGCACGAACGCCTCGGAGGTGGGTCAAAGCCCCGGGGTCGGATCGCTGACATCGCGTCGGGCTTATGCCGCGCCAGCCCAGTTCCTCCCTCCGGCCCGCCACCCCTTTGTCTCAAGTTAACGGGCTCCGCAGCGAGCCTCACGGTCCTGGTGACCTCCTCCCGACGCAGATAGAAGTGTTGGGAGTGAACGGAAACTGAATACGACTCGACGTGCATCCTGCCTTCTCCTTTCTCCGGTACGTCCATGCACCCACCCCAGAATGACTTCCGGAAACGAGCGCCCCATCCCCCTCATGGCATCAACATGAAGTCCGGATGTTGGATAATTCTCGACACAGGGAGAACGGGAAAAACGGGATAACAGCCCGGCGTCCATCATCGATGGTCTTTACGGGGTCTGTGCTCGCATCTCCTTCCCTTTATTTTGAGTGCACGGAGAAAGCATGCCAGTGGTGGCAAAAGTCGCGTTTGCACCGGCCGCTCCCGGAGACGATGAGGGCTTTTTCGACTCAAGGTGCCTCTGCTGACCCGAAACCGTCTCCTACTCTCACTACAAGCTCATCCTCCTTGCGGGTTGCCCTTCTTCGCCCCTCTCGCCCAACTATCGTCTGAAAAAGTGTTCAAGGCTCGTTTCCCTGCGCAAGGAGTTTTCTTCCCATCTCCACGCCATGAACCAGGGCCATTTCTTCTTCCCCCGCGGAAAGAGGTCCCTTGACGCCCGCCACCGCCGCCTTGAAGGGATCAGCAACGGGAATTAGGCCTCGCCCAGAGAGGAAAGCGTGGATCTCGTCGGCAGATTGGGGATCACCCCTGTCCCTGAACCTCTCAATCCCAGTGCCAAAGGCCATAAACGGTTTTGACTCGGTTACCGGTAACTTTTTCAGGGCGACGCGGAGGCATCGCGTCATCCTGCCCACTCGAGTGCCGGAACCCGCCACCAAGACCTCGAAATCCCCGTAAGGTTCCCCCTTTTTTGAAACTTCCCTGAGAACCACCTGGTGACCGCTCTCCCCCAAACCATGGGCCAGAGCCTCAGCTATCTTACGGCAATTGCCCCAACGGGTATGGTAAAGCAAAAGTATTCTCACCTTGACTCCTTTCCTCACCACCGAATATTGAGGCGGGTGTATCGTTTTCCAGCCGAGCGCCCCAGCGCCCGATGCCCACCTTTTTGCGGTGGTACAAAAATTCTGCGAAGGTATGCAAAAGAGGGGCGAGGCCTCGCCTTGAGACAGCAAGGCCTCGCCCCAATCCGAGAGGGTAGACATTCACTGGGAGCTGGTCCTGTTGATGGTCAAAGTCACCTTTCCCTTTTCCTCTTGAACCACCACCGTTATCGAGTCGTTCCCTTCCTGCTTGAACCAAGTCGCTTGCTTGATCTCGGCGATAAACGTCCCCGTGGGATCCCCCAATTTCTGTTTGTACCAGGAGACCACTTCATCGAAGCTCGAACCCACTGAATATGTGGCCACAATGAAGGTGCCTTTCTCTTCTTCGCCCTGGTAAGTGGCAATGCCGCCACCCGCCTCAGGATCGTATTCGGCATTGGGGTAAACCGGCACTCCTAACTCCTCTTCGCTGGGGGGCTTCTTCCCCAGCTTGGAGGTAACCTCTCCCTCCCCGGTCTTTATGGTGATCTCGTCTCCCTTCTCCCCCACGGTCACCTCGCCCTCGGGCGTCTTGATGGTGGTCTCCTTCTTCCCACATCCCGATGCGGCCCACAACATCAACGCCATGACCATCAGGAAAAGCGCCACCCATAACCTGCCGATCTTTCTCAACTTCAAGACCTCCTCGCCTTCCCAGATCCAAAAAGATTAAAACGAAAACAAAAAGCCACGCCTTTGAGCCTTTCAACACCTCCCTTCCCGATAAGACCTTTCTCAACCCCCCGAACAGCAGGCCAATATCTTATCAATTCTACCCCACGAGCCATCAAAGGCCAATGAGGTCATATCGGCACGTGCCACCGCACGCACATCCAGAAAACATGATCGGAACATGATCCTCTCTCGCCCCCATGCATGTTGGGCCATTCGATGTCTTCGATAGCCAAGGACCTCCGCCCAAGAGAAAGACAAAAAAGAGAAATATAAAGCGGTCTAAGCTGCGGTTTTTATACGGTCAGTTGACTGGGGACCCATCATAGAAAGCCCGTGCAACCAACACCTATAGCCCCTAACAGCGCGTCTTGCCCCCGGCTCACCTCAAGACTCTCCTAAAGCGAGGATCGAGTGGAGATACCTCCGAGCGTCAGCTCATCGAGAAAAAACGAAAGACCCTCCAGTACTTCGAGGCAAGGCCAGCAAAGGTATCGCGACGAGATAATTCGTCAGCACCCACCCCATGACGGAAGCCAAAGCATTCCCGCCCCATCGCATGTGGCCTTTTAACTGACTAGGGTCGCCAGGAAACCCAAACTCCACAATCCAAACTCCATTGATCCCAGCCTCTCCGCCACGTCCAGGTATTCGGGATCCATAGCGTATATCCTCTCCAGTTCGGCCCGGGCCGCCGCCTTCCTCCCCGATTCCAGGAAGGTCATGGCCTTCTCATAGCGCAAAGCCTTTATTAAAATCTGGAGGCCTGCCCTTCTTTCTGCGGAGGGCCGTACCCAGGACCTCCTTGGCCGATCGGTCAACCCCAGAGACCTCAAAGCCCGGGCCCGGAATAGGGGCAACACCGTCTCCAGATAATTCTCATTGGTGAGACCCTCGGTCAGCTCAAGAACCCTGATGAACCTTTCCCGATCCTTCCCGCCGCTTCCAACAACAGTTCCACCAACGAAGCTCTCACCACCAGTTCCTCTGGCCCGAGTTCAAGCAACTTCTCTATTTGTGCTTTTTCTCATCGAATTGGGCTGATACGCCACCAGTTCCTCTGGCCCGAGTTCAAGCAACTTCTCCAATTGGACCATCGCCTCCTCCCGGCGGCCCAACCGCTGCAGGACTTCCACCAGGGCCAAGGTCCCCTCTCCCCGAGCCCCACCAAGGCCTCCAACTCATCGGTCACTGGCAAAACCATCGTGGCCTGGATTCCATGGCGTTGAAGGATCTTTACCAGTTCGTCACGTCTTTCCAGGGCTTCTTTGAGATGATGCTCGGCTTCGGCAAGTAATCCTTTCTGGAGACACAGACAGCCCGCCAGCCACGCTCCGTCCGCCAGGTGCGCTGCCTTCCTGAAGTGATCCAGGGCCAAATCGCGATTCACCATCACCAGCTCCCTGCACCCGTCTATGAGGCTCTCCTCGCCTTCCGGGATGAACAGGCGACGGAAAAAGGTAGGGTTGAGAGTTTTGCCCTTTCTCGAACTGGAAGGCCCTGGGGGATTCCTGCCGCCTCCTTGCTCGACCCATGGGAGGAATTCGAGCGCTGTAATAAAGCCCAGTGCCCGGGATGCCGCAGCTGGCTCGCATGCCGGAACCCCCATGGTGAACTTAAGCCCTCGGGGCCCCACAGACACCGAGGCTCCTCTTTTGCTCGGGTTAAGGGCTATGCCCGGTAGCAAATGGATCCTGCGGAAGAAGCGAAAAACCCATGTTCAACCCCAAGCCGCAAGAAATTTAACCCCAGCGCGCAAAAAGCCATGTTAAAGCCCAATGACGACATGCCGAGACAAGAATCGACGATCGCGCCCTTCATTATGACATTGAACCAAGTGGCTTAGGTCATGCCTGCCCCAGGTAAACAGCAACCTCATAACTATCTCCGAACCTGACGTGAAATTTCTCGAGCGAACCGATCAAACGATCCACCAGCCCCTTTCCTTTACCCCTACCTTGTGGTTCATAGTGGAAAACGTTAAAAATCGCTTGCCTTGCCCCCTCCCTTCTCAGCGTTCACTGCCCCCGCGAAGCAATCCACAAATGCCACAAAGATAGTTGTGGCATAAAAAAGGCCGGAATCCCGGCCCTACTTGTTGGCACGCCCGGAGGGAGTCGAACCCCCAACCTACGGATCCGTAGTCCGTCGCTCTATCCAGTTGAGCTACGGGCGCACCTTCACGCAATAGATAATACCACAATCAAAGCCGCCCCAACAGCATGTATCCCACGCGGTTGCTGTCTACAAAAAGTAGGCACCTCATCCCGACAAAACCTCAACACGCTATCCTCTCGTATCCCGCAAGAGCTTTAAGGACGTCCTTCACCCAGGGGTCTCCGCTCCTTGTCTCAAGAAGCGGC
>JACVJK010000099.1 GCA_015711955.1 Actinomycetota bacterium
TCCAGCCTCCGGGTGTGATGCTCGAGGAGTGCGCATACCTTCCCGCTCTTGAGCAGGGCCGCCAGGGTGTGGCCGTTTCCCGCGTTGACGAGCAGCACGTTTCCCTCGGCCCGGGAGGCCACCCGGGGTTCCGCCAGGCACCCGGCCACCGCGGCGGGGGCGGTGTCCATGAGCAGCACGAGGACCTCCTCCGGCAGCTGTTCCCGCAGGCGGGCAGCCGCCGAGGTCATGCGGGGAAAGTGCCCCGGCACCCGGTCCCCGGGAAAGGCCAGGGACAGGGGGTCGGGGTCCTCCTCCAGCCTCTCCCTCATCCAGGCCAGTCGGGCGCGGCGGTGGCTCTGGCCGGGGGCGGGGGTCCCGTGGTCCTGGACGGCCGCTGCCACAGCGGTCAGGGGTTTGGCGGGATGGCCCCAGTCCGAGAGCAGCCTGAGCAGGGGCGCGAGGTCCAGCTCGTCCAGGAGGATCTCGGCGCCCCGGAAGCCCGCCGGCCTTTCGCTCGCCACCTCCACCCCCATGGTCCGCACCTCCTCCAGCCGGTTGCGGAAGGTGAAGGCGGCCCTTTCCTCCGCCAGCACCGCCACCCCTTGGGAGAGCGCCTCGGTGACCGCCCTGCTCAGGGGACCTCCACCCACCGTCCACCCGCGCAGGAAGAGGGCGGTATGCTCCCTCGCCGCTTGCCTCACCCGGCGGGCCAGGACCCTGGTGGGGCTGGGAAGCACCATGCGGGGGCAGTTCTCCGGCTCGGTCCCCTCCTCGTGGAGATATACGTCGCAGGTCCCGGCCCCTATGTCCAAAGCCAGCACGCGTAATGCGAGCTCCCCGATCCCCTTATCGTCAGATTGTCTCTTCATCCCGGATCGCTCCTTGGGTCATCCACTTGGACCAAAACCCGATGTGGTCTCTTTCCCCGGTCATAAGGTTATACAGCTCAGGGAGCTGATGAAAGGGCTAAGAAGAGGCGACGAGACCCCTCCTGCTCTGCGCATCAAATCCTCGCGTGGATGGCGGCTCGATAGGCCGTGTTGAGTGCGAAGTGGGACCCCGAGATAGGCCAACTGTCTCGTCCCAGTATTGTTGATCTCTTTTTACTGGCTAAGGGGGTCACCAAAACGTACTAAAGTCCCCTCGCCCATTTGTCGAAAAAACCTTTAGGATGCGAGGTCAAGGGCTGCGAAAGGAGGTGAGAGGGGGGAAAGGTTCTTGTGATCAGTGTTCTCTGGCGTGTGATCCTGAAGGAAAGGAGGTGAAAGGGAGTGAGAAGGCAGGAAGGCTTCACCCTCATCGAGTTGATGATCGTCATCCTGATCATCGGAATCCTGGTGGGCATCGCCGTCCCCGTGTTCATTGCCGCCCAGAGCAACGCCAAGAAGAAAGCCTGCCTCTCCAACCAGAGGAGCTTCCTGAGCGCGGCGGACATCTTTGCGGCAGAAGCAGGGGGTTATCCAACCGATGCTGGACAGACTGTAGGAACTGGATCGAATGTGAAAACATGGCCAGAGGACTTCTACACCGGCGAGCTCGTGGACAACGCGCCGAAATGCCCCTCCGGTAAGACTGTGACCGTGACTTATTATCAGGACAATGAGAAGAGGCCTACCATCAAATGCGAAGAGCACGGAGCTCCGTGATGTGAAGGTGGAAAGCCGACCATTTCGGGGGCGACTCAGTCGCCCCCTTTTTTTGGGGTCAGGTCTTGTTTTTTGCATACTCGGGTATGTTAACCCTCACACAGCAGCGAGATCCAGTGAATCCCTCACAAAAAGTGACAAAAAGGCGTTTCCAGATCATCGACGACGGTGGCTTCGTATCCGGTTGGTGAACGCCTCACGAAAGAGGGACCTGGAGGCCCCTCCATTATCCCTACGTCCATGATGTTTCAGTAGAGCGATCGGAATTCAGGTCTTTCCCTCCACCTGACAAGCTCCACCATCCCCACGTCCATGTGGTCTCCACGGAGCCGCAAAGGGTTCGAGGCGCTTCCCCCTTTTCCGGACGGAGGGGTTCAAGCCCGCGAAAGAGCCTCGCCGGCGGCCTGCCCTGCCCGATCTCGGCGACGGGCGGCACCTGCTCAACCCATCACCCCATAAGGCCCCGGTAGAACTCCCAGATCCAGCCCCCGAAGAAAAGGGCCACCAGGGCTCCCAGGGCCAAAAAGGGGCCGAAGGGTATGCGGCTCTTCCGGCCCATCCTTCCGAGGGCGATGAGGACCAGGCCAGCCGCCGAGCCGGTGAGGAAAGCGAAGAAGAAGGCGGTTAGCTGTTGGTACCCGAGCACCAGCCCGGTGAAGAGGGAGAGCTTGGCGTCCCCCATCCCCATGCCCCGGGGAAGCAGCAGGGCGAGCAGGCCCAGGGGGACCCCACCGATGGCCGCCCCCGCCAGGGAGCGGAGCAGGATCCCCCAGTCGCCCCTGGCCCAGGCCACCACGGCCATCAGGACCAGCGCCGCCGGGACGGCGGGGAGGATGACCCGGTTGGGTATGATCTGCTCGTCTAAGTCTATGAAGGAGACTATGATCAGGACTGTCACCAGGAGAAGCTCCGGGAGCATCTCCACCGACCACCTGAAGTCGTGCTTCGCCCCCACTGCCAAAAACAGCCCCCCGCTCAGGGCCTCCACCAGGGGATAGCGGGGGGAGATGGGACCGCCGCAGCGTCGGCAGCGGCCCCGCAGGAGGATATAGCCCAGGATCGGCAGGTTGTCTCGCCAGGCCACCGGCCGCTTACAGCGCGGGCAGAAGGAACCGGGGCTCCATAGGGATAGTCCCCGGGGCACGCGGTAGATGGCCACGTTGTCGAAGCTGCCCACCGCCAGGCCCAGCAGCGCGAGGATCAAGCCCACCACCCACGGTTGTTCCATGTTATCCTCCTGGACCTATACATCCCCTCCAAGGTGAGGGAGCCTTGCTCGATACTCGGGAAAGACCCTATCTCCGCGGATCTCGACAGAGGGCCGACCCCCCTGTTCTCGCATCTCTTTCAGACCCGGTCCGCGTCATAATTATTTTTCGGTCTCCGTGCTGAATCCTTCAGTTTCGATGCACGATCGATCCCGGATGGAGGGATGAACCCCTCTCCGATTTGAAATCAGCCTGCCTACCCGTGGGGGAAGTCAGTATGATTGAGGCGGTCTTCGATCCGCCTACGGGTCACCGCATCTTGCCCCCGGGAAGGGATCAACCTTTTTAAAAGGTTCGGGAGCCGGGGGTCGGACGCACCGGAAAGCCCCGTGCAGGAGGGGTTAGAGATACGCGAACGCCTCGTCGACGTGGGGTGGGAGATTTAGCGGCGTTAGTGAAGAGGGCCACTTTTTATCGGTTTTTTCCGAGGATCAGTGAACCTCGCTTAACTTCACGGCTGGTGGCGGAGCGCATGTTAAGTCTTTAGTGGATGCGCCCGGCAGAACCGACTCTTTGATCGTCCGAGCTCCCGTTCTCGCGGCTTTCCCAGCTTAGAAGTCTCGCCCTCGGTATGAGGAAAGGTTCCCCAGGAGCGGTGGGGGATCGGGACGGTCAGGAGACGTCCTCTCCCGGTCCCTCCTTCCCCTCGAGGATGCCTCTCATGAGCTCCCCGTCTCTTCGCCAGGCGTAACAGCTGTCGGGGAGCTAGAGGGATTCCAGCCCTCGGAGGAGCTGGTCTCTGGGGATCCGCCTCCAATCCAGCCTTCTCGAGGTCCAGGCCCCCATGCCCTGGACGCTCACGTGACCAATCTCGGTGACCAGCACCGCCAGGTGGACGCAACCGTCCCGGGACCAGACCACCTCCCTCACCAGGGAGCTGAATCCGGGGGCTATCCGCTTCCCCTCCAGAGCCCTCAGGCATCGGAGGGCCTCCCGGCACTGGGGGTAGGGCACCCGGTGCATGAGGCCCTCGATGGAGCGGATGAGGCCGCTTCCCACCTCCACCCGAGCCATGACCTCCATGTCGTGGACGGTGTGGCCCTTTTCTTTCTCAACCTCGGTGCTCGAGGTGGGTCGCTCTTGACCTGCCTCATCCCTGGTACTTTCAGTCCTGACGTCCGTGAGCCTGGCCCGGATGAGGAGCAGGCCGGCCCCTGCCTCCTCCACCTCCAGGGAGATCTCCCTGCGGAAAAGCCGCTTCCCTTCCACCGATCGCGTCTTGTCGCGCCTCTCACCGGGACCCATGCGTTCTCGCTCCTTCCTCCATGAGGTAAACATCCCTCCGTTTGAATCACTTCTTCCCTTGCCTCACTTCGCTCGCGATCTGCCGTGGCTTGCCGGGACCTTACGGGCCTTGCGGCTTTCGGACCACGCACCCGGTGGCCGCGGCGCTCCAAGGGAGAAGGCTGACCGCGAGCCCCTTGGGGGCGGTCCTTTGCAAGGTCGAGCGATCAGGCAATAACATATTCTATGCCCGCCGCGGTTCGAGGTCGCCTCCGTCCTGGCACGGGACTCGACCTTTACCGCCGCCAAGAGATCGCGGCCCTCCAGTCCCGTACGAGGGCACATACCCCGTGGCCCAAGCTTACCTCTACGTCCGGTGGCTTGGTCTCATAGAGGGTTCGCGCGGGGGAGGCGGTTTGGACCCGCGCGTGGGGCCGGTGCGGTGCGCCCGTGGGTCCTGATCCCTCGGGCGGTCGACGCCAAGAGAGGAAAACGGCTTGGGAGCAGGGAAATATCGGATGAAGCAGGTGATGGAGATGGGAAAGGACGAGGGGTGAAGAAGATGGAGATGTGGGTTCCCGACTTCTGGAAAGGCAGGGGGAGGTACTCCCAGACCGCCATCCGCAAGAAGGTGGTGGACAAGGAGCCTTACGAGCCCAGAGAGCCCGGCAAGGAGGAAGAGGAGGACCGTTGAAGGGGACCGAGGCCAAGGAGGAGAAGAGAAAGCGGCTCTTATCGGAGGCGCTGGAGGAACTGAGAGGGCTGGACCTCAAGGAACAGGCCCGCAGGGGGGCATTTTCCTGCGAGGATCTGCCTGCTGGCGGGATCAGGCTGAACATACCCTCCTTCGGGGACGTGATAAGGTTGACCCTTCCCTCGGGCGAGATGGAGGTCCCCGCACATATAGACAGCCTATCCATGCGGGTCCTGGCCCTGAGATACGTGAAGAAGGCGGACGGGACCCCTCCCAGCGGTAAATGGGTCGCTTACCGGGATCTTCCCGGGGGAAGGTTCTACGCGGCCACCTTGGTGCCCACGGTGGAGCAGCCCCTGGCCCAGGCATACGGGAGGAAGCCGGGCTCCATGGAGGAGGTGGCCGCCGAGCTGGGAGGGGAGAGGTCCGATTACGGGGACGAGTCCTACGTCTTCCACCCTTTCCCCCACACGCCGCTTCTGGTGGTGCTGCACTGGGGAGACGACGAGTTCGAGCCCCAGTGCAGGGTGCTCTTCGACAGCTGCTGCCCCGGCTACCTCAACACCGACGACCTGAAGATCCTGGCCACCCAGCTGGCCGCCTATCTGTTGAGGCCGGTGGC
>JACVJK010000100.1 GCA_015711955.1 Actinomycetota bacterium
CCCGCAAGTCCTCTGGTCCCCTGACGGGCGTTCCCTCCCTCACGCAGATGGACTGGTCCACCTCGAGGTATGGACGGCTGAAGTCCACAAGTTGCTCCCTTCCGCTGGTGATGGTGATGGCCGAGGCAGCCAGGTCGTAGGAGCCTTCTTCCAAACCCCGCAATATATAATCCCACGGCACCAACTTCCAATCCACTTCCAAGTGCAGGCGGGAGGCCAGCTCCTCCACCAAGTCCACGTCGAAACCCACCACCTTTTCACCTTCCAGACTCTGGAAGGGCGGGAAGTTGGGACTTGTGCCCACCGTGAGGGTACCGGGCTCCAGGGTGGGTAGGTCCCTTCCCAAAAGCGGCCTCCCGTTCCCCCTCCCACAACCACCGGGGAAGAGGATCAGGAATATAAGAGAAAAGGTTGCCACCCCAACGAGATAGGCGAGCGCCCGGTGATTTGACTTACGTATACTCGCTTTCATAGAGGAGGAGATCCTTCTGAACCCTAAAGCCAACAAGAAACCTCCCTTATTGATCAGGACGAAACCCCACCGACGCCGAACCGCCTTGGGCGGCGTCAACCACACCGGCCAACAGAACAATTAGACGCTCCGGGGCGACGAAACCTTCCCACCGGCCCCCGTGAAGACAAATCACGAAGACACGACAAAGATACAGGTTCTAAGTCGGCCATGGTGGACTGTCTTGACCCTTTTCCATGTGGCCGTTTCCCGAGAACCGAATGCCGAGCAGAAAACCCTGAAATCGGCAATGCCCTGTGCAAAAAACCTTCGATAACCAGGGAAAGCTGACCAATTCCCGTCATTAAATCCTCCTATTAAGACATTATTCCCCTCGTTTACCCGTTAAATCATATTACCTGGAAAATAATTCAAACCATGGTCGCATGGGCAGTGAATATGAGCCCTTCGCCGCGCTTGACTCACGCTTCACCTTTCATACCTTACTCGATGTGCATACTGGTAAATCGCGGAAAGAGCTCTGGCCGCCCTCTCAGGGGAGGGGAGCACGGGGATTCCATCGCCGGCAAGACCTTGCAGGCCCCGGACGAACTCCTCCTTTCCCAGGCAGCACATCACCAAGGGCTTTTCCGGAGCCCTCTCCCGGACCTGCGCCAGGTCCCCCACCAGGATCTCCCAGCCCAGCCCCATGGCCTCCAACTCTTTCACCACCGCGTAGGGGACCACGTAGATCCCGAGGACCATGTCCGTCCCCTCGTCCTCCATCACGGCCAGCATGGCCTTGTGGAAGTGGCCCGAGGGACCCACGTCCAGAGGGTTTCGCACGCTCATCCATCGAGGAGCACCCTCCCTCATCCTCGCCACCGTGGCCGGCGATAGGGCCGGCAGCTCCAGGCCGGCGGAGGAGGCGGCGTCCGAGGCCAGGGCTCCCAGGCTCCCGCTGGTGGTCACCACTCCCAACCTACCTCCTCGAGGTAGGGGCTGGGTGGAGAAGACCCGGGCCAGGTCCACCAGCTCCTCCAAGCTGTCCGCCCGTATCGCTCCGGTCTGCGCGAAAAGTGCGTCGTACAACCGGTCCTCCCCCGCCATGCTGCCGGTGTGGGAAGCGGCGGCCCTGCTCCCCGCCTCCGTGCGGCCGCTCTTGAGCACCAGAACCGGTTTCCTCTGCGCGACCTCCCCCAAGGTGGAGAGAAGTTCCCTGCCCCTGGCCGCCCCTTCCAGGTACATCATGATCACCCGGGTGTAGGGATCCCGCTCCAGGAAACGAAGGGCGTCCACCTCGTCCACGTCCATGCGGTTCCCCAGGGTGAAGGCCTTGGATATGCGCACTCCCAGGCCGGGAAGCATGTCCAAAAGGATGTTCCCGAAGACGCCGCTCTGGGCCACGATGCCCACTGGCCCCGGTATCAGGGCCTCGTCCAGCACCTCCACGGTGCTGAAGCCGTTCTCCGTGTTCACCACCCCCACGCAGTTGGGCCCTATGACCCTCAATCCCCAGGAGGCGGCCACCCTGCGGGCCTCCTCCTGCAGCCTCTTACCATCCTCACCCGTCTCGGCGAAGCCGGCGCTCTCCACCACGGCGCAGCGGATCCCCTTTCGCCCGATCTCGTCCAACACTTGGGGGACCACCGGCGCGGGCACCAGCACCACCGCCAGGTCCACCCAGTCCGGCACCTCCTCCAAGGAGGTCAGAAGTGGATACCCGTGTAATTCGCCCCCCGCCGGATTGACCAGGAAGACCTGCTCGGCGAAACCCCTCCGGCGCAGCACCAAGGGAAGCAGATAGCCGAAGCCGGGAGTGCGGGTGGCCCCCACTATCGCCACTCCCCGAGGGTCGAAGAAGGGACGCAGCGAGGAGATCTCTTTCTCGTGCGCGCCTCGTGCGTTTCCGGTAGCCATCTCCCGTCGATACCTCCTCCCAAAAAGAACGGACCGATGTTTGTGGTGTGCTCCGCTTCTTCTCCGGTACCCATACTCCTCATAGATCATCCCCGCGAAAGGTTATCATGAGCTCATGTATGCCTGCGACCCGCCCCGAAACTATGACGCCGTGGTGGTGGGCTCCGGCCCGGGAGGGCTCGCGGCGGCCTTACGCCTGGCCAACGAGGGCCTGGGGGTGTTGGTGCTGGAGAAAGACTCCCGCGCCGGGGGCACGATCCTATCATATCCTCGCTCCGGTTCTCTCGTGCCCCGGGGACCACTGGGATACGCCAACGTCCACCTGGTGCGCAAGGCCCTCGAATCCGTCGAGGCCAGGCCCCCAGTTACCTATACCCGCCTGCGCTACCTGCTCCTCGACGAGGAAGGCCCGATACCCCTCTCGTTGCCCTTCGGGGAGTTGGCCCTGCGGCTCGCCTCCGCTTTTCCCGGGGAAGGGGGTATAGCGGACTTTTTCGAAGATTTGCGCCGGCTTTATCAAAAGTTGGGGGACGGTCTTCCCCCCTCCGGCATGGAGGTGGAGGAGGAATGGAGGGACCCCTTTAACCGAGCTAGTAAGTTGATCGGGAACTCCCGGCTCCGCCGGCTCCTCCTGAGCATGGGATCTCCCGAGCCTTACGCCGCTCCCTTGCTGGTCTCCTCCTGGAACCTGGTGGCCGAGAGGGGTGTGTTCCGGCCGGATGGGGGGACGGACAGCCTGGCCTTTTCTCTTTTGGAAAAAACAACCGTCAACGACCCCTCGCCCTCGGGACCCGGGTCCCCGGGACCCCCCGCCAGGGGCCGTTTGGTCCTCCTCACCTCCTGCCCGGTGGAGGAGATATCGGTGATAGGAGGTAAGGTGAAGGGGGTTAAGGCCAGGGGACGGGACATCCCCTGCGGCACGGTCATTTCCAACGCAGACGTGAAGACCACCCTCCTGCGGTTGCTTCCCCAAAGGGCCCTGGAGCCAGAACACCGACGATTCCTGGAGGTGCGAAGGCTGAGCCCGTCCCTCTGCCAGGTCTGCCTGGAAGCGGACGCAAGATGCGTGGACCTATCCCCTTTCCAAGAGGCGGAGGTGCTCATGGAGACCAGACCTCTTAGCGAGCTCGCGGGAAGCGATGAACGAGCGTCTTATCGGGCGCTCCGCAATCTTCAGGACTCACCGCTGGAGATAGCCCTGCTCCCTTCCAGGGGTGTCCCCTCGTCGCGTTCTATTGCCGTGCTCCTCCGGTCCCCCTCCCGTTGGGAGGACTACCTGCCCTTCCGCCCCGCCCCCGGTCACAGGCGCCCAACGTATCTCGCCCTGAAAAGGGAGATTGCCCGAATCATGACGGAGAGGGCATCGTACCTCCTTCCTGGGCTCCAGCAGGGCAGCAGGGTACTGGACGTGGCCACCCCCCTCACCTTCGAGGAGAGGGGCGGTCGTTGGCAGGGGGCGGCGGCGGGCTGGTCCTGGGCGGACGCGGGTTCCCACACCTGGGGGGTGGAACTGGTGCTCACACCGGTGGAAGGACTCTACCTGGCCGGCCACCAGGCCTTCTCCACCATGGTCGCGGGAGGGGTACCCACCGCCTTGCTCACCGGCCTCAGGGCGGCCGAGTACGCCCTGGCGGGAAGGGGGCCCGCTCCCCTCCGCCCATTCTGAAGGCAAGATCTCAATCTCCAGGGCCTCGTCGGGATCCCGGAGGGAAGGGGGCCCGCTCCTCTTCCCACCTTCGGAAGGGAGTCCCGTGGCCTGGAGGGTAGACCCCCGCGCAAACCTCAGAACGCTGCTTTCCCCCTAAAACTTTCCCCCTAAAAAAACAGACCTCAAAGTCGACACGCCTACATGGGATCGGCCAGTGGCAACGGCTCCCCTCTTCGGGGTATTAAGGAAAGCCGAGACACCTTTCGATGTTTCATATGGCGGCGTTCTCAGTGGACGGTCGTGGGTCGGGCGTTGGTACGGGAAACGGCCCCTCGATCCGTTCCCCCTCCAGTCGTGACCGAGGGAAGGCCTATGAGCGTAAGAAAAAAGACCCTGCTCATCGTGGTCTGCGTGATGGCCTTCTTGGTGTTCGTGGTCCTCCCCCTGAACCTGCTCCTGGTCATGAGAAACCTGCATGAGCTGGAAAGAAAGGAGGTCGTCAAGGCGGTGGGGAGGGCCCGGGCAGCCATACGCCACCAGCTCGAGCAGCTCTCCAGGGTCGTCCGGGACTGGGCTTTCTGGGACGACACCTACGATTACGTGCTCACCCGAGATAAGGCATACGAGGAGAGCAACCTGGCCGCCGTCACCTTCCTCTCCCTGGGCATCGATTACTTCATCTTGAGGGACATGGGTGGCGGAACAGTCTTCGCGGTCCGGGTGGACCAGGAGAGCGGGGAACTTATCCCGCCCCAGCCGGAGTTCATCCAATCCCTGACCTCCCTCGGTCATACGGACTCTCCCGAGATCGGCAAAGCGGGCCTCTCCGCGGTGTTCCTGGTCCAGGGAATCCCATATCTCGTCTCCCTCATGCCGGTGCTCACCACCCAGGGGGAGGGACCACCCCGGGGCAGCCTCATCATGGCCCGAAGCATGGACGTGGAGATACTTACCTGGATAGAGACGGTCGTGGGGGCGGACATGAGCATCCTTCCCGCCGGCGACAGCCGCATCCCGCCCGGGTCAAGGGACTTCCTTTTCCAACAACTGGAAGATGGAGGCATCCCGATAAGGACGGAGGGCACGAGCCGCATCCACGGTTACGTCCTCCTGGAATCTCGGGGCGAGCGACCGCTGGTGCTCCAGGTCTCCCTCCCCCGGGACGTTTTCCGGGCCGCCTTGAACTCCACTCATCTCCTCTTCGGCTCCCTGGTGACCTCAGCGCTCCTGGTCATCCTGGGCGTGTTCATCGCCGTCAACTCTCTCTTCGTCAAGCCTTTAGAGCGCATCACCGAGGTC
>JACVJK010000101.1 GCA_015711955.1 Actinomycetota bacterium
GTAGATTTTGGCTCAAGATTATGCGTATTAAATATAACTGGAGGGAGAGGGGTAGTACATACATTTGGGAGGCAAGCATTACCCATGTGTTGGGATTATATTGAAGCGAATCCTTTCAATCCCGAAGCCGCTGGTTGGCAAACTGCATGTGAAAAGAATGAAAAATGGATTAAACATGCGAGTAAAATTCCAGCAAATATATCTGTTATTAACCAAGCCTCAGCAACATCACTCCCCTACCCCGACGGCTTCTTCGACGTTATCGCCACCGACCCGCCCTACTACGACAACGTCCCCTATTCCTACCTCTCCGATTTCTTTTACGTGTGGCTTAAGAGGACGGTGGGCGACCTCTACCCGGAGCTTTTCGCCACGCCCCTCACCCCCAAGTCCGAGGAGATAGTGGCCTATTCCCACGAGGAGGGAGGATACGAGGCCGGAAAGCGCCGCTTCGAGGAGATGCTCACCAAGTCCTTCCAGGAGATATGCCGGGTGCTCAAGGACGACGGGGTTGCCTGCATCGTCTTCGCCCACAAGTCCACCGACGCCTGGGAATCCATAATCAACGCCCTCTTAAACTCCGGCCTCTACATGACCGCCTCCTGGCCCATCAACACGGAGATGCAAGCACGTCTTCGAGCGAAGGAATCTGCCGCCCTGGCCTCTTCCATCTACATGGTCTGCCGCAAGCGCAAGGGAGGGAAGACGGCCTACTTCAACGAGATAAAGGCGGGCATCGAGAAGCGTGTGCACGAGAAGCTGGACCAGTTCTGGGAGGAGGGCATCTCCGGCTCGGATTTCTTCATCTCCGCCATCGGCCCCGCGGTGGAGGTCTTCGGCAAGTACGAGAGGGTGGAGAAGCTCACCGGCGAGCAGGTGACCGTGGCCGAGCTTTTGGAGCACGTGCGCCGGGTGGTGAGCGAGTACGCCCTCTCCCGCATCCTGGAGAGCCCCAGGCTCGGGGGGATAGACACCGAGGCCCGTTTCTACCTCCTCTGGCGGTGGACCTACAACGATGCCAAGATCCCCTTCGACGACGCCCGCAAGCTCTCCCAGGCGGTGGGAATTGAGCTCACCGAGCACTGGAACCGGGGTTTCATAAAGAAGGAGAAGGAGTACATCCGGGTGCTCCCCGCCGAGGAGCGGGGAAAGGATTTCTTAAAACAGACCCCCGCCAACATGGTTGATGTACTGCACCAGGCTTTGCTCCTCTGGTCCAAGAACGACCGCAAGGGCATAGCCGAGCTCCTTTCTCGCACCGGCCAAGCGGGAAACGACGACTTCTGGCGTCTGGCCCAGGCCGTATCCGAGGTGCTCCCCGAGAAGGACCGGGAAAAGCAGATGCTCCAGGGCTTCCTCTACGGCCGGGAGGCCTACGTGAAGGCCGCCGGCAGCGAGTCCGCCGAGCAAGAAAGACTCTTCGAATGAAGGTGGTGATATCATGGCCCTTCCCAGCTGGATGCAGGTGGCAAGGCCCCATCCGGACATCATAAAAGGCGAGCTATCGGAGGCGGTGTTCGCCGCCGACCTCTGGGATGTCGTCCTGGGAAAGGCTCCCCAGGAATACAGGGATGCCGACCTGTTTTTCCGCAAGACCTACCTCACCAAGGGGCTGCAGAACCTCCTCGAGGCGGTCGTAAGCCGCCTTTCCGGGGGAAAGGGTAGCGGGGTCATCCAGCTCCAGACCCCCTTCGGGGGCGGCAAGACCCACTCCCTCCTCGCCCTGTACCACGCGGTGAAGAATAGGGATAAGGTGGGGAGGTTCGAGAACCTGAAAGTGCTTACCGACGCCCTTCCTCCGGACACCAAGGTGGCCTGTTTTGTGGGCACCCACGCCGATCCCCTCAAGGGCAAGACCCCCTGGGGCTCCTTGGCCCATCAGCTGGGATGCTATTCCATAGTGAAGGAGCACGACAAGAAGAGGGTGGCCCCGGGAAAGGAGGTGCTCTCCGAGGTCTTCCGGGCTTCCGGCCCCGCCCTCGTCCTCATCGATGAGCTCCTGGAGTACGTGGTCAAGGCGGCCAGGGTCGAGAAAGCGGAGGGTACGGAGAAGGGGCAGGTGCTGGCCTTCCTCCAGGAGCTCACCGAGACGGCTTCCACAAACGACCAGGTGACCTTGGTGCTCACCCTCCCCTCCAGCGCCCTCGAGCAGTACGACGAGGAAGCAGAGAAAGCCCTCAAGCAGCTGCAGAGGATATCCGGCAGGGTGGAGGCCATCTACACCCCGGTGGAGGGCATGGAGATCTACGAGGTCATAAGGACCCGCCTCTTCGAGGACCTGGGGGAGGAGGTCAAGCGCAGGGAGGTTATCTCCGCCTATTTCGACCTCTACCAGAAGATGGGAAACGACGTCCCCTCCGAGGTCCGGGAGGTCTCCTACCGGGAGAAGATGGAAAAGGCCTACCCCTTCCACCCCGAGCTCATCGACGTGCTTTACGAGCGCTGGGGGTCCTTCTCCTCCTTCCAGCGCACCCGGGGCGTCCTCCGCCTCCTGGGCCTCGCCGTGCAGGGCCTCTGGGAGAGAAAGGAGGCCTCGCCGCTCATCCACTCCTCCCTTCTGGACCTGGAGGATTCCCGCCTGCGCATGGAGTTCGTAAAGCACATAGGAAACGAGTACGACTCCGTGGTGTCCTCGGACATCGCCGGCCCGGACGCCAAGGCCAAGAAGATAGACGGGGAGATGGGCTCGGAGTACCACGTCTACCGCATCGCCCAGGGGATAGCCACCTCCGTTTTCCTCTACTCCTTCAGCGGCGGGGAGAGGAAGGGCATCACCCTCCCTCAGCTGCGGGTTTCTGTGGTGCGGGAGGGCTTGCCTCCCACCATCGTGGGGGATGCGGTCAAACGCCTGGAGGAGGAGCTGTGGTACTTCCACTCCGAGGGCAACCTCTTCGCCTTCACCAACCAGCCCAACCTGAACCGGGTGATCATCGACCGGGAGGAGACGGTGGCAGGGGCCGTCCCGGAGGCGCTCAAGGAGGAGCTGGAGAGAATGAAGGGAAGCGACTTCGACGTGAAGGTCTGGCCCCGCCAGCCCTCGGACATCCCCGACGGGAAAAGGGTGAGACTGGCCGTCCTCTCCCCCGACCACCTCTACCCGGGGAAATACACCGAGGAGTTCACCGCCGGACTCTTCGCCATGGCCGGGGAGGCCTTCCGCGCCTACCGCAACGTGCTTTTGGCCCTGGCCCTGGATGCCGGGCAGTGGACGGCTCTCGAGAACATCATGCGTCGCTACCTGGCCCTCGAGTCCCTTGTCCGGGACGAGGTCTTCAAGGAGTCCCTCTCCGCCTCCGCCCGAAAGGAGCTGGAGAAGAAACACAAGGAGGTCAAGGACGACCTCCCCTCCCGCATCCTGAACGCCTACCGCCACCTGGCTATGAGCTCCTCCAAGGGGGTCAAGTGGCTGGACATGGGCATGATACAGGCGGGAGCGGGGACCACTCTTTCCTTCCGGGTAAAGGAATTCTTGCGGGAGCAGGAGATGCTCCTTCCCGGAATTTCCGGAAAGGCCCTTCTGGAGAAGACCTTCGCCAAGGACGAGGTGGAGAAGCCCATCCCCGAAGTGTACGAGGTGTTTTTGAAGACGCCCGGCATGCCTCTTCTGGAGAGTTACGAGGCGCTTTTGAGTTCCGTCAGGAATGCTGTGAGGATGGGGACCCTGGGATTGCGGATAGGGGAAGACATATTCTTCAAGGATGACGTGGAGGAGATACCCGAGGATGCCCTCATCATACGGCCGAATGAGGCCGAGAAGCGCAAGGCGAAGGGCCCTAAGGTGGAGGACATCATAAAGGCCATGCGAAGTGACCAGGCGGTGAAAGCCAGCGAGCTTCTGGACAGACTCTCCAGGGCCTTCCCCGACCTCTCACTTTCCATGCTGGGTGAGTCCTTGAGGGAAGCGGTTAAAGCCGGGGCCCTGGGCCTTCAGGTGGGTGAAAAGGTGTATCTTGAGGAAGAGCCGCCAGAGAGCGTCGATTCCGAGGATGAGGTTCTCACGCGGGAGGAGGCGGAACACCTCTTGGGCGGTGGTCCGCAGCCACCACCGGGCATCCATAGGGTGACTATCAGGGCGGAGATACCTTCCGAACACCTCTCCAGCATCATATCCGGGGTCATCAACCCCCTGAAGTCCGAAGGTAGGGTGGTAAAGGTCAGTCTGGAGATAGAAGCAGTATCCGAGGAGGGCTTCACTCACCATACTTTGGACACCAAAGTAAAAGAAACGCTGCAACAAATTGGCTCCATCTACGAGTGTAATGAATCCTAATTCAATTGGGTCAGGTCTTGTTTTTGCATACTTAATTTCCTTTACAGTAGCTGATTTCAATTATTGCCATCTTGTTAATTCGTTTAATGTAAAGGTGTTTAATGTGAAGAATATGGGTTGACCATCCGCGCCTCTCCTCACTTTTTTCCAAATCCCCTCCGGTTAAATTTCAACGCAGAGGTAAGACAACACTAGCTACTGAGGCCATATAATTGCGCTGAGATGGATCATTCTTATATTCTTCGGGTTCCCCTTCGTGCGCCTCTCACTCTCTTCGGCCAGAAGCGTCTCACTTTCATCAATTTTAGATTGGCCACCGCCCCATGCTTGCGCAAGTAAAACCCACAATCTTCTGTAAATTTCCGCCCTCCAAGACAATGTCTTGTTCCTTCTGGCCGGAGGAGAGGACAAATCACCGTCATCTTCCTCCGGTATCGTAAACCAAGGGCAAAAAGGACATAACGGCACATAGGCATCGTCTCTTGTGCCCTGGGGATATTTCTTATTGGGTTGTCAAGGGAGACGTTATGAGGCGATCCTCGCCGGCTCGGGATTGCTCGCCTCCGTCTCTTCCTCCAGCGGGCCCATGTCGAGATAGCGCCTTCCCGTCTCCCATTCCTCAGGCTGCTTTACGCAGAGGGCGGTGATGAGCCTGAGGGCCGCTTCCCGGTTGGGGAAGATCCTCACCACCCGGGTCCTGCGTCGGATCTCCTCGTTCAGCCTTTCTACGCAGCCTGTGGTCCTTATCCTCCGCCTAT
>JACVJK010000102.1 GCA_015711955.1 Actinomycetota bacterium
CGGTGGGCATCATCGCCGCCCAGTCCATCGGCGAGCCCGGCACCCAGCTCACCATGCGTACCTTCCACACCGGCGGCGTGGCCGGGGAGGACATCACCCACGGCCTTCCCAGGGTGGTGGAGCTCTTTGAGGCCCGCCGGCCCAAGGGCCAGGCGGTCATCGCCGAGATCTCGGGCAAGGTAAGCATCGAGGAGGCGGACAGAGTCCGCAAGATAACCATCACCGCGCCCGACGGCAAGGAGCGCAGCTACCAGGTCCCTCGACGGGCCAGGTTGAGGGTGCGGGACGGCATGGAGGTCAACGCGGGAGACCAGATCACCGAGGGTTCCATAAACCCCCATGACATACTGAGGGTGATGGGTCCCCAGGCCGTCCAGCTCTATCTGGTGCGGGAGGTACAGGAGGTATACAAGTCCCAGGGCGTGGACATCCACGACAAGCACATCGAGCTTATAGTCCGGCAGATGATGAAGAAGGTCGAGGTGGTGGACCCCGGCGACACCGACCTGCTCCCCGGCGAGAAGGTGGACCGCAAGTATTTCGAGGAGGTCAACGAGAAGGTCATCGCCGAGGGTGGACAGCCGGCAACCGCCCGCCAGATGCTCTTGGGCATCACCAAGGCTTCCCTGGCCACCGATTCCTTCCTGGCGGCCGCCTCCTTCCAGGAGACCACCCGGGTCCTCACCGAGGCGGCCATCGCCGGCAAGGTTGACCCTCTCATGGGCCTCAAGGAGAACGTCATCATAGGAAAGCTCATCCCCGCGGGAACGGGCATGAGCCGTTACCGCAACATCAAGGTGAAGCCCAGACACATAGGCATCAGCCTGCTGGAAGAGGTGGAGGCCCTGGCTTCCGGAGGCGGTGGCCAAGAGCGCGAGAGCCTCTCCGTTCTGCTCTCTCCCTCCGGGGAAAAGGAGGAAGGTGGCGAGCAGGCGTCGGAAAGCGGAGAGGAAGCGGCGGAGGAGAGCTGATCCCTTGGCGCGGACCCGAAGGATAGGACCCCTCGGTCGAGACACGGGCGGTTTGTTGACAGCTCTGAGGCGTGATGGTAAACTTGCGCTTTGGCACCTCGGGTAAAAGCGCAGGTAAAATGGGAGTTTAGTCGGAGGAGGTAACAGTTGCCCACCATAAATCAGCTGGTTCGCAAGGGCAGGGAGAAGAAGAGGAAAAGGACCAAGACGCCCGCCCTGCAGGGCTGCCCCCAAAGGCGGGGGGTGTGCACCCAGGTGAAGACCACCACCCCCAAAAAGCCCAATTCCGCCCTGCGCAAGATCGCCAGGGTCAGGTTGACCAACGGCATCGAGATAACCGCCTACATACCGGGGATAGGACACAACCTGCAGGAGCACTCCATCGTGCTGGTCAGGGGAGGCAGGGTTAAGGACCTCCCCGGAGTGAGATACAAGATCATCCGGGGCGCCCTGGACGCCTCGGGGGTGGCCAACCGGAGGCAGGGTCGCTCCAAGTACGGCGCCAAGAAAGAAAGTTAAGAAAGAAGGCCACTTACGGACGAGATCGGAGAAGAGGTTCTTCAGGAAACGGGGTGAGCACATGCCGAGGAAGGGACCGGTTCCGCGGAGGCAGATACCTCCCGACACCAAGTACAACAGCGTCCTGGTGCAGCAGTATATAAACAAGGTCATGAAAGACGGCAAGAAGAGCCTGGCGGAAAAGATCGTTTACGGGGCCCTGGACATCATCCAGAAGAAGACCGGCTCCGATCCCCTCGCGGTCCTCCGCAAGGCCACCGACAACGTGAGGCCGGTCCTGGAGGTGAGGTCCCGCCGGGTGGGAGGCGCCAGCTATCAGGTCCCGGTGGAGGTGCCGCCGCATCGGAGCACTTCCCTGGCCATACGCTGGATAGTCAACTTCGCGCGCCAGCGCAAGGAGAAGACCATGATGGAAAGGCTGGCCAACGAGCTGCTGGACGCTGCCAACGGCGTGGGGGCCTCCATCAAGAAGAAAGAAGACCTGCACAAGATGGCCGAGGCCAACCGGGCCTTCGCCCATTACCGTTGGTGATGAACGAGCGCCCCTTCAAGAGGGGCGTTTTTCTTTAGTGCACGGGGTTCTTGGGAGCGGAAAGTCCCTCCCCCTCATACCCACATCCCAGACGGGGCAAATCTTGTCTTCCTTTTCAGGTGGACGGCGGGATGGAGGTTTGCCCCGTGGGAGAGCGATGCCGATCCGACCTTTTCGAGGAGGAATATCAAGACGCCATGAAGGTCACCACTACCGGAAGGGTGGACAAAGCCGACCGAGAGGCCGAGCGCTTCCCTCTGGAGAGGGTGCGCAACATAGGCATCATCTCCCACATAGACGCGGGTAAGACCACCACCACCGAGAGGATCCTCTACTACACCGGGAAGACTTACAAGATGGGGGAGGTGGACGAGGGCTCCACGGTTATGGACTGGATGGTCCAGGAACAGGAGCGGGGCATCACCATCACCAGCGCCGCCACCACCTGCTACTGGAAAGACCACAGGATAAACATCATTGACACCCCCGGGCACGTGGACTTCACGGTGGAGGTGGAGAGATCCCTCAGGGTGCTGGACGGGGCCATCGCCATCTTGGACGCCGTGCACGGGGTGGAACCCCAGACCGAGACGGTCTGGCGGCAGGCCGATCACTACCGGGTCCCCCGCATCTGCTACGTGAACAAGATGGATCGAGTGGGGGCCGACTTCTTCCGCTGCCTGGAGATGATCGAGGAGAAATTCGACATAAAGCCGGTGGCGGTGCAGCTTCCCCTGGGCACGGAGGGGGATTTCCGGGGATGCGTGGACCTGCTGGAGATGAAGGCCATCCGCTACTTGGACGAGCTGGGGACCACCTGGGAGTGGGAGGAGGTTCCGGAGGAGCTGCGGGAGATGGCCGAGCTTTACCGCACCGCGCTGCTGGAGACCGTCGCCCTCTACGACGAGGAGCTCATGGAGGGCTATCTGGCCAGGGAGGAGGTCCCGCTGGAACATCTCCGCCGAGCCCTGCGCAAGGGAGTGCTTGCCTGCGAGGTGGTGCCCGTGTTCTGTGGGGCCTCCCTCAGGAACCGAGGGGTTCAACCCCTTTTGGACGGGGTGGTGTATTACCTACCATCGCCCCTGGACGTCCCTCCGGTGGAGGGTTTCCATCCCACCAAAAACACCCCAGAAGTCAGGAAGGCCTCCGACGACGAGCCCTTCTGCGCCCTGGCCTTCAAGGTGATGTCCGACCCCTACGTGGGGAGATTGGTCTATCTACGGGTTTATTCCGGTTCCGTCAGGACGGGGGCCACCCTCCTAAACGCCACCCGTAATCGGAAGGAGCGCATAGGGAGGTTGCTCCAGATGCACGCCAACCACCGGGAGGAAAGGGAAACGGCCAGGACGGGGGACATCGTGGCGGCGGTGGGCCTCAAGGAGACCTTCACCGGGGACACCTTGTGCGTCCCTCACCGGCCCATTGTGCTGGAGTCGATGGTCTTCCCGGAACCGGTGATCTCGGTGGCCATAGAGCCCCGCACCAAGGCGGACCAGGACCGCTTGAGCGAGGCCTTGGAGAGGGTCTCCGAGGAGGACCCCACCTTCCAGGTGAAGCAAGACCCTGAATCGGGTCAGACCATCATATCGGGGATGGGGGAACTCCATCTGGAGATCATCGTGGACCGCTTGATGCGGGAGTTCGGGGTAGAGGCCAACGTGGGAAAGCCCCAGGTCTCCTACCGGGAGACGGCCTCCCGCCCGGTGCACGGGGTGGAGGGCAGGTTCATCCGCCAGACGGGGGGGCGGGGCCAGTATGGGCACGTGGTCATCGACCTGGAACCGCTGCCCAGAGGAGAGGGTTTCGTCTTCGAGAACCGGGCGAGTGCCCACGAGGTGCCTAAGGAATTCGTGCCCGCCGTGGAAGACGGCGTGCGAGGGGCCCTGGAGTTCGGTGTTCTGGCCGGCTACCCGGTGGTGGACGTGAAGGTGACCCTGGTGGGTGGTTCGTACCACGAGGTGGACTCCTCCGAGCTGGCCTTCAGGGCCGCCGGCGCCTCGGCTTTCCAGGAGGCGCTGCGCAGGGCCGAGCCCATCCTGCTGGAGCCCATCATGAAGGTCACCCTGAACGTCACTGACGAGCACGTGGGCGACGTCATCGCCGACGTCAACTCCCGAAGGGGCAAGGTGGAGGGGATGGAGCGCCGGGGCAACTACCAGGTGATAACCGCATACATACCCCTGGCCGAGACCTTCGGCTACGCCACCGACCTGAGGTCCCTGAGTCAGGGGAGGGCAACCCACCACATGCAGTTCTCCCACTACGGGGAGGTGCCCCACCAGCTGGCGGTGGAGATCATAAAGCGTATCCGGGGAGAATACTGACCTCCCCCGAAAGCGACCTGGTAGGGGCGCGTCCTCCGCCGCTGACCGGATTGAACGGGAGGTAAGGGCTCGTGTCAGAGGTGTTCGCGGAAGCGGGAAAGAACGCGGTCATGCCCGGAGGGCCGGCCTTCCGGAAGGGGACGGTTTTGCCTGAAAAACCCCTTGTCTGGCCGGGATGACCTGTTTAGAATAGGGAAGTTGTGTCCGTAATCACAGAAATTCCAGGAGATTGATCTAAAAGGAGGGTCAAAATGGCCAAAAAGAAGTTCGAGAGGACCAAACCCCACGTCAACGTGGGCACCATAGGGCACGTGGACCACGGCAAGACCACCCTCACCTCCGCCATAACCAAGTGCCTGCACAA
>JACVJK010000103.1 GCA_015711955.1 Actinomycetota bacterium
CAAGGATTAGAACAAAATATAGGATTAGAACAAAATATGAATCATAGTTTTAAATTATAATATAACCTTAGTCTCGTCAAAGCGATCCGGCTTCGATTTGGTCAACAAGCACTTTCAAAAGCGAGGGGAGCAAGGCCTGGCACAAAATATGTTGAAATAAGGTAACAATTCAGATTAAATACTCTTCGGGTTCGACTGTTCGCTATCGGTTCGGAACCTATCGATTGGGGTAAAGGGTTTGTATAGGGCATAACGTGGAAAAACATACCTAGTGAACCTTTTCGAGAAGAGGGGGCTCTTTATTCATAAATTTGTCCGACTGTCACTCCCTCCCGGGAAGCCGAAAAATGGGGTGGGTCGCCTTGAATAACGTGATGGTAAGTCCCGAAAGGTGCGCAGGCTGTCGTCATTGCGAGGTGGCCTGCGCACTGGAACACTCTCTATCGGGAAGTCTCCCGTCCGCGCCGGCGAGAAACCGCTATCGGTGCCCCGCATCTTCGTGGAGACGGGCATCGACTACCTTGCCCTCCCCCACAGATTTCGGCGCTGTGAGCCAGCTCCCTGTGCGCAAGCCTGCCCCACCGGAACCCTGTATCGGGACCGGGACACGGACACGGTGGCCATCGATTATCGGCGTTGCATTGGTTGTTCCGCCTGTGCCAAGTCTGTCCCTTTGGGGTCATCCGCTTCGGCCCCGTGGCAGGCCTCGACCCCATCAGGGAGGTCAACACGAAATGCGACGGATGTCCGGAAAGGGTCTCCAGGGGCGAGGTACCCGCTTGCGTGGAGGCATGTAAGACAGGCGCCCTGACTTTCGGGGACGTCGACGAACTGTCGCGGGCGGGAAGAAGGGACCTAACCATCAGGATGACTCGCACTCGAGAGGCCGAGGCGGAAGCCCCAACCATGTCCCCGTCATCTCTCTTCACCGCAAGATCATGTCGAGGCTTTACTCCCCGGTGCCTTTCTCACCCTGAGGGGTCCAGATGACGGACAACCTGGTCCGCGAGATGCATGGAAGGTGGGGATGGTTGCTTGAGATCCTGGAAACCGTCCAGAGGAGCAGGGTTATTTGCCCAGGGAATATCTGGTAAAGATATCCAGACTCAGCAACGTGCCTCTCTCGCGACTTTACGGCATTTCCGCCTTCTACTCGCTCTTCCAACTCTCCCCAGTGGGAAGACATATCATCAGCGTGTGTATGGGTACCGCGTGCCATGTCATGGGAGCCCAAACGACCCTGCAGACCCTGATCGACCGCTTAGGCATAAGGCCAGGTGTGACCAGCCCAGGAGGAACCTTCACCCTTACCACTCATGATCGTAACTTCTCGGTCCGGGGGGTGAGGTGCTACGGGTGCTGCAGTATGGCTCCCGTGGTGGTCGTGGACGGCACCGTCTACGGTAATGTAACCCCGGAGAAGGTCATCAGGATCCTGGAAGAGCACGGGCAACACGGCGATGGGGGATGAAGTCCCACACTACCTTAAGGAACGCAAGAAAAGGGATAAGAGAAAGATCCTTCCGGGAAAGCCACGCCTGATGGTGGGTATGGCCACCTGCGGCATCTCCACCGGTAGCGGTTAAGTCTTCCGAGCTCTGCAGGAGAGTCTGGAGAAAAGCGGGTTGAACGCCATGCTGGTACCCACGGGGTGCATAGTCCTGTGCAGCGAGGAGCCGTTGGTTAGCCTTCACCTTCCTGGTCATCCCGCGGTCTTCTTCGGAAAGGTGAGACCGGAAGACGCGCCCCTTCTGGTAAAAAGCGCCTCCAGCGACAAGATCCCCTTGGAAAAAGCCGTTTTTCGGGTGGACTCTTGGGATCACTTCACAGGTGAGGTCTCGTACGGCGAGGGACTGCAGGATGTGGCGCCCATTTGGGAAACTCCTTTTCTCAGGTTCCAGAAGAGAGTGGTGATGAGGAACTGCGGTTTGATAAACCCGGAGGACATTAATGAATACTTCGCTGTGGGAGGTTACCGGGCCGCCTTGAAGGCCTTGACCGAGATGACCCCCAGAGAGGTGATCGAGGAGATATCCCGCTCCGGTCTGCGCGGTCGAAGAAGGCCGGTTTGTCCACGGCAAGAAAGTGGCAGATTGCGGCGGAGGCCCCCGGGGAGAGAAGGTTCGTGATATGTAACGCCGATGAGGGGGATCCAGGCGCTTACATGAACCGTGAAGAAATAGAAAGCGATCCTCACTCCCTCATCGAGGGGATGATCTCATCGAGGGGATGATCATCGGCACCTATGCGGTGGGAGCCCAGGAAGGCATCGTGTACGTGCGGGCGGAATATACGTTGGCGGTCAAAAGGCTTCGGCATGCGATCAGGCAAGCCGGGGAGGCAGGCATTCTCGGGGATTCCGTGCTCGGGACCGACTTCCGCTTTCGCGTCCACTTGGTCAGGAGGGGGCAGGGTCTTTCGTCTGCGGCGAGGAAACCGCTCTCATATCCTCCATAGAAGGCCACATCGGGCGACCCCGTCCTCGGCCCCCCTTTTCCGGCAGAGAAAGGCCTGGATAGGATGCCCACCGCGATAAACAACGTGGAGACCTGGTTCAACGTTCCGGTGATCATCTACTTAGGCGGGACTCGATTCTCCCTCTGGGGTCGAGAGGGCAACACCGGGGCCAAAGTCTTCTCCCAGGTGGGAGGGGTCAAAAGAGCGGGGCTGGTGGAGATACCCCTGGGGACCACTATCTCGACCTTGATATGGGAGATCGGGGAAGGAGCGGGCATGGGTTATCGCGAGGTGAAAGCGGTCCAGATAGGAGGACCGTCCGGGGGATGCATGCCCTTGAGTCTCTTCGACATCCCGGTGGATTACGAAAGCCTACAGGGGGTGGGCTCCATCATGGGCTCCGGGGGACTGGTCGTCATGACGGAAGGGACCTGCATGGTCGAGGCCGCAAGGTATTTTCTGGATTTCACCTTGGATGAATCCTGCGGGAAATGCGCGCCTTGCCGTGAAGGTCTCAGGCACATGTTGAGAATCCTTGAGAACATCACCGAGGGAAGAGGTAAGTCTCAGGACATACAAGACTTGCAGGATCTGGCAGAAACGGTGAAGGCGACTTCCCTCTGTGGTCTCGGCAAGACGGCCCCCAATCCCTTGCTCACCACGCTCAGGTACTTCCGAGAGGAATACAAGGCCCACATCGAGGACGGTAGATGTCCTGCCGGGACATGCCCTTCCCTCATAAACGTCCTCATCGATGCCGAGAGATGCACTGGATGCGGGGCCTGCTTGACGTCTTGCCCGGTGGGGGCCATCCGGGGAGAGAAGAAAAAAGCCTTCAGAATAGAGGAGAAAACATGTATCCGCTGATGCGCATGCGTGCACTGCTGTCCCGAAAAAGCCATTTTTGTTAGATGAGGAGGTCGGCTTGGGCACCGTCACCCTGATCGTAAACGGAATACGCTGCCAGGCCGAAGAGAGGGAGAAAGTGCTGGAGGTGTCCTTCCGAAACGGCTTCTCTATACTTTATCTCTGCCACCAACCCGCCCTGGATCCCTACGGGGCCTGCAGGCTGTGCCTGGTGGAAGTCGTGGGAGGCCCCTGGCCTTTGGGGCTGACAACTTCATGCACCCTGCCAGCGACGGAAAGTGTCTTCATCCTCACGGAAAGCCCTCTGGTCGTGAGACATCGCTCCGTACTGCTTGAGATGTACCTGTCCATGGCACCGAATTCCGAACGGGTGAGGGAGTTAGCGGAAAAGCACGGTGTGAGGTCCTCCCGATTTGAAAAGCGGGCCGGCCCCGATGATCCTCTCGGGGGAAAGTGCGTCCTTTGCGGTCTGTGCGTCAGGGTGTGCCACCATCTGATGGGCGCGGGAGCGGTGGATTTCGTGGAAAGGGGTTCAATGACCATATTGGCAACCCCCTTCCTCGAGCCCTCATCGGCTTGCACGGGATGTGGAGCCTGTGCTGCAGTGTGCTCCACAGGAGCTATATCCATGGAAGACTACCGGCATGTCGGGCTATGCACTCGTGGGCGGGAACCGAAATACCTTGACCGAATGTCCTTCCTGCGGTCAACACCATCACCCCACTCCCCTGACGGAAGACGACAAGCGGAAGGGCGGGGTGGCGACGGATCACCTTTCGGAGGACATATGGAAGCTCTGTCAGCGATGTCGCAGGAAAAAGACGGGGACGACACTCGCTTCCATGCCGCATCTATTTCCCCCCAGCCTCGGGGGAAGCCGCTAAGCTTGAAACCAACGCTTCGTCCCGGACGCATCCCTTGCTTACCAATACGCTACCCGTCTTGCATCCCTCGCCTGCCGATCCGTCAACGACTGATTGGCATGGTTCCCGTTTTCGGGTCGCAGGCCACGGACCCAATGACAACTCGTGGAAAAAGCCATCGCCAAGGGTCATTTACACGGCATCGAGGAGCCGTGCGCACCCGAGCTGAGAACTTTCCCCTAGGGACTTGAATCGCGCAAGATGGAAGGAACACCCTGGGGGACCTCGTTCAGACGGAGGTCAAGCTCAAACCCATAAGGATCCTCGGGACTGCCAGCTCGGCAAGGACCGACAGGTCCTCGGTGGGAAGGTAGTTGGGGGCGGTGGCATCGAAGAGCACCCGAGCGCTGGCCGGGAACTCCTCGTCCCTCTCGTTGAAGATCACCAGCAAGGGAA
>JACVJK010000104.1 GCA_015711955.1 Actinomycetota bacterium
AAGGAAGGGATATGGACGAAACCGGAAGCGCCTCCACCACCTGAAGCACCCCCGCCGCTCGGGATCCCGAATAGGCGTTGTAGCGCAAAAACGGCGAGGAGTCCACGAACTCCTTGTAGGGACCGCTGGTTTGGAACCCCGAAAAAGAGGCCTTCACCGCTGCCGTTCGCAGCTTCTGATCCACCACCAAGGCGGTGGCCCTCGGGTCCTGCTGCAAGTTGCTGCGGGTCCGCCTCATCATCATGTCGGCGAAGACCAGCTCTCCGTCCGATTCCGGGAAAGGCTGGAGCGATATGACCACCGAGAGGTTCACCCGCCCCTCCGCGTCCCGGCTGGCCAGGAACTTGGCCGCCATCTCCTCGGCGAAGAGCCTCTTCACGTGTTCCGGCATCTCCATACCTTCGCACCTCCCGTGTAGAAAAGGCCCCACTTGGAGCTTGGCCCGAGCTCGGTCAAGAGGAGAAGGACCTCCACCTGAACGCTTTCATCTTATGAGCCCGCCGGTTAACTGAGCCTTTCGAGGAACACAGGGAATTCGCTCATTTCCCGGTCACCGCCCCCGACCAGCATACCGAATCCAAACCCTCCTTCCGGGCCACCTCCACCAGCGCCTCCATCTTGGACCTCTCCAAAAGCCCCACGGCCGCCAGGGGGAAAATGCGGTCGAGACGCCGGTATTTGTCCCGGCAGGTGTTGTTGAAGGCCAAAAGGTCGTAACGCTCCACGGTGGGGAGGTGGTCGCGGATGAAACGGGCGATCTCCCTTATGTTCTCCTCCTCGTCGGTGTAGCCCGGGATCACCGGCGTCCTCACCCACATGGGAACACCCATATCCGCTATGCGTACGGCGTTCTCGAGCACCAGGCCCAGGGACACGCCGGTGTATTCCCGGTGTCTTCCCTCGTCCATCTGCTTCAAGTCGTAAAGCACCAGGTTCACCCGGCGCACCAGGGGCTCCAACCTGCTCCAGGACACCCCTCCGCAGGTGTCCAGGGCCACCGGGATATCCCGATCCCTCAAAAGGTCCGCGAGCGCTGCGCAGAAGTCCGCCTGCAGCGCGGGCTCGCCTCCCGAGAGGGTGACGCCTCCCCCCGAACGACGGAAGAATGCCTCGTCCCTGGCCGCCTCCTTGGCCAACTGGGAGGCGGAAACCCGACGGCCGATCACCTCCAGGGCCGCCGCCGGGCAGGCCTCCACGCAGGCCCCGCAGGCATCGCACCGGTCCCGGGCGATGACCATGCCCTCCGGGGTGAGGGTGAGGGCCTCCCGGGGGCATGCCCGCAGGCACTCCCTCACCCCCACACAGCGCGCCTCGTACCAGACCAGCTCCGGCCGGGGGTCCATGCCCTCCGGGTTGTGGCACCAGGGGCACGTCATGGGGCACCCTTTGAGGAACACGGTGGTCCTGATCCCCGGTCCGTCCTCGGTGGAGTACCTTTGCAGGTTGAAGACGACCCCGTATACCTCGTCTGCCTCCTCCCCCCGAACCGCGCACTCCTCAGAGGGCGTGGGACTCCCTGGCGATGATCTCATCCTGTATCTCCTTGCCCAACATGACGAAATAGGCGTTGTACCCGGTCACCCTCACCAGCAGGTTGCGGTACTCCTCCGGACGCCGCTGGGCCTCCCTCAGAGTCTGCGCGTCGATGACGTTCACCTGTAGGGCCGTCCCCCCTTTTTCCCCGTAGACCCTGAGGAAGGCCATCAGCTTCTCCACGTGCTCCGCGTCCCGCAGCAGGGAGGGACTGAAGCTTATGGTGTGGGAGGCCCCGTTGGGCGCCGTCTCCAGTCCCAGCTTGCCCACCGAAAGGGTCACCGCCGTGGGACCGTTCCGCGCCGCCCCGTCCACCGGGCATATGGCGTTGGATAGGAAGGTGCCCCTCCTCCTGCCGTCCGGGGTGGCGGCGGTGGAGGGGGCGTAGGCGATCCAGTAGTTCCACGACAGATAACCTCCCCGGTAGCGCCGTCCCGTGGCCGGGGAGACCCGCCTTATCACGTCGGTGGTCCACAGCCGGTGCAGCCAGGCCGCCACCTCGTCCGCGTAATCGTCGTCGTTACCGTACTTGGGAGCCCGGTTGAGGAGGGTGAGTCGCAGGGCCTCGTGGCCCTCGAAGTTCTCCTCCAGGGCCCGCTTGAGGTCGGACATCTTCACCCTGCCTTCCTCGTAGACCAGCTTCTTGACCGCGGTGAGGGAATCGGCCGCCGTGGCGAAGGCGATCCCCTCCACCGTTATGTAGTTGTGGCGGGGGCCTCCAGCGGTGACGTCCAGGGTCTTCTCGGCGCAGCCCCCCACGATGGCCGAAAGGTAGGGGGTGGGCTCGAAACGGGACCGGATGGCGTCCGCTTCGTCGCTCACCTCTATAACCCTGTCCAACACCGCCTTCATCTGTTGCTTAAAGGCCTCCTGGAACTCCTCCCAGGTGGATAGCCCCTCCACCGGCGGGGTGGCGGGGCCCACGCGCTTTCCTGTGAGCTGGTCCCGGCCGGAGAAGAAGGTGAGTTCCACCGCCTTGGCCAGGTTCACGTTGACGTCCACCGTCCCGGACCGGTCGTCCCCCTGCAGGGTGTTCTCCAGACAGCCCACGGGGGCGTAGTCCCACAGCCTGTCCCGGGGCAAGCCCTGCCAAGCCAGTCCCCTTATGGCGTTCTCGTCGAAGTTGAGGAGGAAGGGAGAGCCCTGGGCCCGGGCGATCATCTCCGCCACCCGCCTCAGCAGCGCGTCGGGGGTGCCCGCGTGCAGCCTGACGTTGGGCTTGGGCTCCAGCATGTTCATCTCCTCGATGACCTCCAGAAGCAGCCAGGTGAGCTCGTTGGAGGCGTCCTCCCCGTCTGGACCCACGCCCCCCAGGGTCATCAACTGTCCGAAGCCGGAGTTAATCCCCTGGTTGGTCAGGACCCGAGACTGGAAGTCGTAGGCGTAGTTGTGCTTTATCCAGAAGCAGCGCAGTATCTCCTTGGCTTTCTCCCTATCGATCCTTCCCTCTTCCAGGTCTTTCTTGTAATAGGGATACATGTACTGGTCGAAGCGGCCGTGGGAGAGCCCGGCGCCGGGATAGGATTCCGCCGCCATCACCAGCATGTGGGTGAACCACAGGGACTGGACCGCCTCGTGGAACGTCTCCGCCGGTTTCCACGGGACCTTGGAGCAGATGCGGGCTATCTCCCGAAGCTCCTCCGCCCTGGCCGGGTCGGACTCCTCCCCCGCCAGCCTGCGGGCCTCCTCGGCGTAACGGAGGGCCAGGTCCCTGGCGGCCTCGCAGCACGTCATGAGGGCTTGGCAGAACTCGCGTTTGCGTTTTTCCTCCGCCCTCTGCTCCCTCTCCTGGAGGTCCTGGTGTATGCCGCTGAAGCCCTCCCGGAGAACCCTCGGGTAATCCGGTATGATGTGCCCCGGTATGGCCCCCGCGTTGCCCAGCCCCAGTTGGTTTATCTCCTGGGCCTTTTTCCACCATCTACTCACCGCCCGCCTCCAGGCCCGTGCCTCCCTCCGGTTGTGGCACTTGGAGAGGGCGGTGTTGAACTGGCCCCCCACCACCAGCTCCCCTTCCAGTATCATCACCGGCAGGTAGCGGCGGCACACCTCTCGGAAGAAGAGGGCCCGGCGCAGGATCAGGGACTTCTCCCAGAAACCCGGTGGCAGCTCCACCCGGCGGGCCAACACCTTGAGGGATTCCCGGTAGGCCTCCATGAAGGGGTACATCTCGGGCACAACCCCCCAGTTTATGGGGGAGAAAACCTCGTCCCAGGGGGTGCCGGTGGTGAAGGGCATCACCTCGTTGCGGAGATAAGGCCTTTTCTCCGGGGAGAAGTATTCCTCCCGCAATCTTTTGACCCTCGGTGAGAGCGCATCCGAGGGCTTCCAGATCCTGTCAGGGGTGATTATCTCCCTCTCCTCCATGGCACCTCCCTCCTTGCCACACCACGTACCTCAGCTCCAGCCCGCTGATATCCTCAGGCCCACTCCCCGTTAAGCCCCGATCGGACCAGGAACCTGCCTCTTGCCGGTAGGACGATTTTCCCATCGGCCCACGAGCCTCCCGTACTTCCCGTGCCCGTTCTCAGCCCCGCGCCAGGCCGAATCGACCACTTGTTTCCTTTCCTCTTAAGCCCCGATCGGACCAGGAACCTGCCTCTTGCCGGTAGGACGATTTTCCCATCGGCCCACGAGCCTCCCGTACTTCCCGTGCCCGCGTGGGGCGAAGCGGGGGGCGGTGAGTGCCTGAGGGCAAGGATCCGATTATGTGCCAACTGAGCTTCCCCTCGTCTACGCGGTATCCCCTGCCGCCCGACGGAATCCTTTTTTGTCTTTATTTTCCAGATCTTTTTCTCCCCGATCCTCTACGCCCTTCGAACCGGAACATCAAACCGGAAAGGGACACGACTCGGATGGACAAGGCCCGCGCGCCTTCGCGTGTCGGTGCGCGCATTGACTGCCCGCCACGCATCCCCTCAGGGAGGGCCTGAAGCCTCAGAAGATCAGGTTTTGGAACTGCCATTCCAGCAGGGAACGCCCCACCTCCACCAACCGCAGGTCTCGGGACATCCGCACCACCTCGGGAGTGGTCTTGACCGGCAGCTGGAGAACTGCCTGGTTCATGGTCTCCA
>JACVJK010000105.1 GCA_015711955.1 Actinomycetota bacterium
TAAACTTCAAAACGCCTGACATCGCTTATGGACACCTGTGCGACCATCCCCTCCGCCTGAGCCGACGCCCCGTCTTCCTGACGACCTCACTTCCCCACACGGGTAAAACCCCGCGCCATGAAAACCTCTTTCCTCATGCCCTCAAGCACCGCAAGGATGAGTTTGACGCACGATATTTACGCGAAATGGCAAAAGGTGCCATACGGATGCCGCGGGATTCTTCCTTTGGCCCTCTCCGCCCTCGTCCCCTCAGCCGAGGCTTTCAACCCCTCCTTTCCACATCTTTCCAATATCTCTCCTCCAGCTCCCGCTTGATGATCTTGCCGTCCACGTGGCGGGGGAGCTCCTCGAAGAACTCCACCCGGGCGGGGAGTTTGTAACCGTAAAGACCCTGCTCCCGGCAGAAAGAGAGGATCTCCTCCTCGGTGACCCTCATTCCCTCGTGCAGCTGCACGCAGGCGATGGGGACTTCTCCCAGCTCCCTGTGGGGGTATCTCACCACCGCCACATCGAACACGGCCGGGTGACGGAGGATCGTCTCCTCTATCTCCAGGGGGTAGACGTTCACCCCCCCGCAGATGATCATCTCCTTTACCCTGCTTACCAGATAAAGGAAACCATCCTCGTCCATATATCCCAGAAGGCCGTCGTCGTACCACTCCACCCCGTCGATGAGGCGGATTGACTCGTGCAACCTCTCCTCCGTCCCGGGATAGCGCAGGGATAGGGTGGAAGCGGTACGGCACATGACCCTTCCCACCTCCCTCGGCGCCGCCCAGCGCCCCTCCTCCAGATAGATACGGAGGTCGCCGCCGCGCGCCCTTCCCACGCTCTCTATGCGCTCGGGTTTCTCAAGATAATCCTGGGGGAGCAAGATGGTGACCACCGCCGTCTCAGCGCTCCCGTAGTACTCGTTGAAGACGGGCCCGGGCGCTCCCTGCCTTATGAAGAGCTCGTTGACGGCCCGCTTGACCTCCGGAGGGCAGGGAGCGGCGGCGCAGATCAGGGAATGCATGCTGCTCAGGTCGTATTTTCTCTTCACCTCCTCCGGAAGGGCGAGCACCCGCTGCAGTATGGTGGGGGCCACGAAGGTCCAGCTCACCCTCTCCTCCTCGATGAGGCGCAGGAACTCCTCGGGATCGAAACGGCGCATGATCACCGCTGTGGCCCCCAGGAGCATCCAGGGGGCCCAGGCCACGATGGTGCCCGCATGGTACATGGGGGTCACCACCAGGCTCCTTATGTTGTGGGTCACGGGGTCGGAGATCTCGCTTCCCCCGTACCAGTAGAGGAAACTGAAGGCCTTCACGCTGTACTCCAGGAAGGTCTTCAGGTCCGCCCGGGGTGGCTCGGCTAGGTCCGAGAGGAGATATCCGAAGCTGTCGAAGAAATTGGAGCTCTTGGGGATCCCGGTGGTCCCGCCAGTGTAGGGGTTGAGGGCCACCAGGAACTCGGCTTTCGGCATGGCGTCATCGTGGCTTTCCAGGAGTTCCTCGTAGGAGAGCACGCCATCAGGGGCCGGCCGCCCTCCCGTGGCGACGAAATGCTCCACGCTGGGAAGCCCCTCCCCTATCCCCTCTATCCTCTCGGAGAACTCCCCGTCGAAGACCAGCACGCGGGGCTTCCTCAGGTCTATGGCCCGGCGGAGCTCCTCTCCCCGAAGGTGCCAGTTGACGAAGGGCATGGGGGCCCCCACCAGGGAGCAGGCCCAGAAGAGCTCCAGGAACTCGGCAGAGTTGTACAGCATGGCGGCCACCGTGTCCTTTGGGCGGACCCCCAGGTCCCGCAGGGCGTTGGCCAACCGGAACACCCGCTCCCTCACCTGGCGGAAGTCGTAGCGGGCCTGCCCGTCCACCACCGCCTCCCGGTGGCCTAGCACGGTCCACATGCCGGCGATGAGATGGGGCATCAACTTTCCCATCCTGTTCTTCGCCAGGTGACGGAGGTTGGTCAGTACCCCATCGCCCCCCTGCATGGCGTGGCCCAGGATGCGCAGGACGTTACGGCCCCCTCCCCACTGCCGCAGTATGGTCCTGCCCAGCCCCCGTGTCTCCTCCATGCGCAGCACGTCGGGCAAGGCCCTCAGCAACTCCTTCGCGGATTTTCCGGCGTACTCCACCTCGGCACCCCCCTCTTCACCGCTCGTCTTCTTTCCTCCCGTCCGGGGAGGCGATCACTGTTCCAAGAAACCTCGCCAGACCTTCGTGTCTCAGCCCGCTCACGCCCCGGGCCGGGCCGTTCCCTGAGGACTCAGGCATAGGCGGAGAACCCCTCGCCCAAGAGCTCCCGGCCCACGATGAGCTTCTGTATCTCGCTGGTCCCGTCGGGGATGGTGAGCATCCTGGCGTCGCGGAAATACCTCTCCAGGGGATACTCGTCGGAGAGCCCCACGCCCCCGTGGATCTGTATGGCGTCGTAGGTGACCCTCACCGCGGCGTCGCAAGCGTAGCCCTTGGCCAGAGAGGAGTAATAGCGGGCCTTCGGGTCCCCATTGGCCACCGCCCAGAGGGCCCGGTAACCCAGGAGGCGAGAGGTCTCCGTGAGCGCCGCCATGCGGTAGAGCATCTCCTGAACCAGCTGGAACTTCCCGATGGGCCTGCCGAACTGGACCCTCTCCCTGGCGTAACTCAAGGAGGCGTCCAGGGCGGCCTGGGAGATGCCCGCCGCAGCCAGCGCCATGCAGCTCCGCAGGAAGGCGAAGATGACGTTCTCCAGCCCCAGTCTCCCGGCCATGGCCATGAAGCGGGAGGAGGAGAGGTCTTTCGCCTTGCCGGGGTCGAAACCCAGCTCCCGAAGCCTTTCCGGGTCGTTCAGCGTCCCGGAGATCATGGCGTTGAGCTCGTTCTCCCGGGGGACCTTGCACTGGTCGAAGTAGATCTCGCCGGTGGGGGCCGCTCGCCATCCCAGCTTGTGCAGCTCTCCGCACTGATACTGCGAGACCTCCCTCTCCACCAAAAGGAATACCCTCTTGCCCTCCTGGTCCTTGGCCACCAGCAGGCAGAGGTCAGCCACTGGGGCGTTGCTTATCCAGGTCTTGGTGCCGTTCACCACGTAGTGGTCGCCCTCCAGGACGGCGGTGGTCCGCATGGCCCGGTTGTCGGACCCCGCCTCCGGCTCCGTTATGGCGTAGCAGCCTATCACCTCGTTCTTCCTCACCCTGTCCAGCAACCTTTCTCGCATATCTTCGGAGCCCAGGTATACTAGGGCGGCCGGGAAGGACAGCCCTACCAAGATGGCGGCGCTGGGCCAGACCCTGAAGGCCTCCTCCACCATGATGCCCACCGTCACGGGATCCGAGGCCAGCTCCCTCATGCTGTCCAGGTCGAAACCGATGCCCACCTTTCCGAACCTGCGGAGGATGTCCAGCGCCTCCTCCCTGCTCATGGGCCCCCTTCTCTCCTGAGGCTCCACCAACGGCTGGATCTCCCTTTCCAGGAAATCCCTGAGACTCTCCCGAAAGATCCTCTGGCTCTCGGTGAAGGAAAACTCCATCTCACGCCCTCCCTCTTTCCATCGCTGTATCAAGGCACCTCCGATTCCGACCCTTCACGAACCACGATCACCTGATGGTGCTTCATGCCGAGGCTTTCTTTTTTGTACGGATGTGGTGTTTCCAACGCGACGAAGTGTTTTCATGAGATTTTTCATGAGATAGATCCCTCGTCTCGACCCGTGTCGGGCGCGAGAGGCCTCGAACGTCAGCGGGCTACCGGTCTTTACCGTTTCCCTCAAACCGCAAAAAGAAGCGCGATTCCGCATCCTGTCTCGCCTCTTCTTCCCTGACCTGCCGAATCCCCCTCACGGGGAAAAGGCGCCACCTCGACCGGGCGGATCGAGATGGCAAGTCTTTGAACGGTTCGGGTTCCACCGCCATCCCAGCCCGTCGAGAGACCCCCCTTCCTTTCGTCTAGAGGTTCTCGAGGAAAGCCATCGAAAGCCCGCCTTTCTAGGGGAATAATTATCCGATACGGGAATCTTATGCAAGCGCCCAAACAAGTCTTGCCTACGCACGCCCATCGAACAAAACCGTGAGGCAAACGGTTCGGTCATCACGCCTCTCCCCCTGGGGTAAAACCCTTGTGTCGCTCTTCTACGTCTGAAGGCACCTCAAGTCATGAGCGGAACGCTTGCCGGTTCAAGACACGAATCCCTTCGCCCCCCTTTTTCCACCCATCTTCCTCGCGGCGTATATGGAGGTCAGGCTCTCGCCCA
>JACVJK010000106.1 GCA_015711955.1 Actinomycetota bacterium
CGGGAAGCGAGCCGTCGACGGTTCGGCGTAGTTGTTGGGTTTGAGCTGTACGAGGATGGATATCTGGATCGAACTCGGGAAGCGAGCCGTCGAGGCCGCTTGCATGCGAAAACCCCGGGAAGGGGTCCGGGGGATGAAGGGCATCGAGGTCGGGCCTCCGACTCGCGGTCTGATACGCCTTCGCGAGACGCCCGCGGGGGGTATAGAGGCGAGGTCCGCTGCCCCTCGGCTTGGGGCTGTGCGGATTTCCTGACGAGGGCCCGGGGATGATAAACTCCTGCTGTGGCCGCCTTTTCGCTTTGGAGGGCCCGCCGAGTTTTCGGCGGCCCGAAGAGCATGGGGCCGCTCGGAGAGGAAAGGGGGAGTCCCCGTGTCGTTTTCGCCATTGAGTCGAGAGAGGTTCGGTCCCGGAATACCAGGAGGAGTCCTTGAGGGGTAAAGGTCTGGACGTGGTGATCCTGTCCGACGTCTGGGGCTACGGGCTCTTGGAGACCAAACCGAAGCCCCTATGGACCATCCGCTACGATTTCCTGCGCAACAAGTCCCTTTTGGTGCCCGAGTACGGGGTGATGTACGTGGCTGCCTTCCTCAAGGGCATGGGCATCGATTTCGAGGTGCTCAACTTGGTGGCGGATGTCTTCGACGAGGTGAGCTGGTTCCAGGAGGATAGCGGCGGGGAGAGGGGCGACGAGGATTCCCCCAGCCTCTCCCCCATCGCCGGGGAGGAGGCTTTAGCCAAGGCGAGAGATCACCTCTTAAGGAGCCTGGAGAGGCTCAACCCCCAGGTGCTCCTCTTTCCCATCTCCATCTATTACGTGGCCCTGCACGCCAGGAAGTTGTTGGTGGACCTCAAACGCCTCATGCCCGATTGCGTGATGGTGGTCGGGGGGGTATACGCCACCCTGCACGCCGAGGAGATCATGGAGGATGGCGGGGCCGACTTCGTGGTGCGGGGCGAGGGTGAGTGGACCACCCTCGAGCTGCTCACCGCTCTCAGGGAGGGGGTTAGGGAATTTTCGGGAATCCGGGGTCTCACCTGGAGGAGGGGAGAGGAATGGGTTCATAACCCGCCTCGGGAGCGGGAAAGGGACCTGGACCGTTTTCCCCACCTCTACACCGTGTCGGAGGAGTTCAAGGTGGGCCTTCGCTACCGCCTGCTCAAGACCCTGAACCCCTTCGACGACTACGTTCCTGGGGCCGGGTTCCTCACCTCTCGGGGCTGTCCGGAAGAGTGCACATTCTGTCTGGATCCCACCATCTGGGAGCGAAAGACCCGTTACCATTCTCCCGAGTACGTGGGGCAGGTGCTGCAGTATTGCTGGCAGCATTTCCGCGACGGGGAGCCCTCCTTTTATTTCGGGGATGCCACCTTCGCCCTCAACCGCAAGAGATTATGGAAAATTCTGGAAATAGCTGAGAAGGTGCCCTACACTTATCACATCCAGACCCGGGTGGACACGGTGACCCCGGAGGTGCTCAAGGGCCTCAAGGAAAGCAGGTTCGCCTCAGTGGCCCTGGGGGCCGAGTCCCTGGACGACCGCATCCTGGCGGAGGTGGTCCGCAAGCGCACCACCGGGGCGGAGATCATAAGGGCGGCCCGGGCGGTGAGGGACGCCGGGATGAAGCCCCTCCTCACCTTCATCGCCGGCCTTCCCACTGACACTCGGGAGAACCTGGAACGCACGGCACGTTTGCTTCGGGACGAGGGGTTCAACGAGTCCTCCTTCTTTCCCTTGGTGGTTTTTCGCGGGACCCAGCTTTACCAGGAGTTCGAGAGGCGCTACACGCCCGAGGAAAGGGAGAGGTTCCGCTTGAATCCCTGGTCGGAGGAGTTCTGCTTCCCCAGCGGCGACTTCTCCGACATGGACGAGCTCATCCAGTTCACCCAGCACCTCAACCGGATCGTGCGATCCTGAAGCGAAGGCAGCGATGCGGATTCCAAGGGGAAACTGGGGTATCGATTTGGTTCGGGAACAAAGAAGAGGCCCGCGGGGGTGGCGGGCCTCGCGAGGGACAGTTCGCAAGAGGGCTGGGGGGTATCAGGGGGCTTGCGCGTAGGGGGAAGGGCTGTCCCTCAAAACTTTCCTACGACGAGGCGGACGTTATCAAGGATCCACCATTGCGCCCTCTCGATAGACCTCATCCTCGATCATGGGATATTCCTGGAGACGTACCATCCTCCAAGTGGTGGGTTTTTCGCTAACCCATTAGGTTGGTAGGCCGGGAGGGGCGCGGTGCCGGAGCAACGCCACCGGGCACCCCAAGGAGTGGGGGAACATGGCCGCGACGAAAGGCATTGGGAAAGAGGAACCCAAAGGCGAGCGGGAAGGCCGATGCCCGCACCGTGCCCGCCGTTCAAAGGGTGAGAAGCACCCGCATGGCGGCGAGAAGGAAGCGCTGCGGCCCTCGCGATCCCAAAAGGAAACCCGAATGAGGAAGTCCAGATGCCCTGGTGGCGAGGAGGAAAAGCTCCCACCTCGGCGACCTCCGGTCCTTTTGGTGCATGGGCCTGCGGAGGGGGAAGGCGGAAGGCCCAGGGTGGCATGTTACCCGAACTCGATCTGGGCGGGCTGACCATCGTCGAAATGGAAGTCGGAAATGGCAGGAGAACCCGCCCCCTCGTGCTCGCCATGAGCCTTGGGGTTATAGGTGGTGCGAGGGCATGCGGGCGGCAAGGTTTTATCTCCTCGAGGCGGGGATTCCATCGTTTGAATCGTCAAAGGGTGTGCTTGGTAAAACCTTCCATATTGCGGACGAGGGGCTCGGGCACCCGTAGAACGGCAGGCTTCTCCCCTCGCGTCATATGTCGAGAACAAAAGCGGTGCGGCGGGTAAAACATGCCTCGTTTACCGCCGCAGAGCCGGGACGCGTTTGCGCGTAGGCGCAGGGCGGATTTAAGATTAATTTGACCAATACCGGGGAGGCCCAGCTTGATGGCTGTGAGATGAGGAGGTGTTTCATGCCCCATAAACTGGCAGCTTTTGCCAGGGAAAAAGTGCACATGACCCTGGAGGACAGGGAGAGGGACTGGCGCCTGGGTCGCTCCCTGTGGAGGGAGGCGGGGGAGCTGGGCCTCTTGGGAGGCCCTGACCCTCGAGGTCTGGAGTCGGGGGGCGAGAGGATCGCCGACATCGCCCGCAGGATGGCCTCCCTGGTGGAGATGGGTCAGGACCTGGGACTGGCCTTGAGTTTTATCGACCACCTGGCGCTATGCGCCTATCCCCTTCAAGTTTACGGCACCCCTGAGATGCGGGAGAAATACCTGCCCTCGCTGCTTATGGGAGAGATGATCGGGGCGGCGGCGGTTTCGGAGCCGGGGTCTGGGACCAACCCCGCAAAGATGGCCACATTGGCCCAGCCCGTGGACGGGGGCTTCGTCCTCAAGGGGAGCAAAGGTCCGGTCACCAACGCCCCTTGGGCGGACCTTTTCCTGGTGGTGGCCTCCACCGACCCGGAGAAGGGGAAGGCCGGCCTCTCCGCTTTTCTGGTGGAAAGGGAGGACGGCGTGAAGGTGGAGGAGGTTGACCTGGGCTTCATACCCACGTCCCCTCACGGCGTGCTGATATTGGACGAGGTCCGCATACCGGCCGATCGCATGTTGGGGGAGCCCGGCTGGGGACATCAGCCCATTTCGCGCTCCCTCTTCATCTGGGAGAGGGCGGCCATGATACCCTCGGTCCTGGCGCTTATGGAGAGGTGGCACCACCGGGTGGTGAGCGGGATCGACCCCGACACCATCTCCCCGGACCTGCGGGTAGCCTTAGCCCAGGGGAAGGTGGACCTCACCGCCATGCGGGTGGTGGCGGAGAGGCTCCTGGGATTGACCTTTATTGAGACACAGGGGGGGAGGGAGAGGCTGGAGCTTTTGCTCTACTTCGGGAGGCGGCTTCCCGAGTGGGTGGAGACCATGAACCAGGCAGTTCTCCAGCTGCCGGTCAAGACCACTCCCGAGGTGGTGCGGATGTCCCGAGACCTGCGGTTGGTGGAGGTGGGGCGTTCCCTGCTGGAATGGCAGTTCCAAAACCT
>JACVJK010000107.1 GCA_015711955.1 Actinomycetota bacterium
ACATGGATATCTCCTTCACCGGGTATTCCCCGCGGTCGTACCGCCAAGCGGTGATGTAGACCAGGGATTGGGCGGCCTCGATCTTGGTGGCCAAGTCAGCGATGCGGTGGGCTATGGCCTGGTTCTTACAGATGGGCCTACCGAACTGGACCCTTTCCTTGGTGTATTGGATTACGGTCTCCAGGATCAGTTTGGCGCCCCCGATGGCGGCGGCGGCGCCGATGAGGCGTTCGCCCTGCAGCTCCCACATGATGTGATAAAAACCCTTGCCTTCCTCTCCCAACAGGGCGTCCTCCGGCACCACCATGTCCTCGAAGAAGATCTCGGCGGTGTCGGAAGCCCTCATGCCCACCTTGTCGAGTTTGCGGTTTACCACGAAACCAGGGGTGTCGGTGTCCACCAAAAAGAGGCTCATCCCCCGGTATCCCTTGCCCTTTTCGGTGCGGGCGAGGAGGGTCATGAAGTGAGCCCTGGCCCCGTTGGTGATGAAGATCTTGTTGCCGTTGATCTTCCACCCCCCGGGGACCTTCTCGGCGAAGGTTTGTATGCTGGCCACGTCGGATCCCGCGTTGGGCTCAGTGATACCCAGGCAAGCAATCTTCTCGCCCTTTATGGCAGGCACCAAGTATTTCTGCTTCTGCTCCTCGGTGCCGAAGGCCAGGATGGGAGGAGTTGCCATCCCAACCTGTACGGCCACTGCCATGTTCAGGCTCGCGCACCCGCTCCTGGCCAATTCCTCGGCCAGGATTATGTTGGTGAAGTAGTCGCCTCCGCCCCCTCCGTATTCCTCCGGGTAATGAAGGCCTAGAAAACCGAGCTCGCCCATGCGCTGGAAGACCCAGTCGGGAAAGTAACCCTGCTCTTCCCATTCGTCAGCGTGGGGGGCTAACTCCTTTTCGGTGAATTCACGGATGCTTTTCCTGAGCATCTCGTGTTCCTCGGTGAAAAAAAGTGAGAGTCCCATGATAGCTCCTTTCCTCCCTCTGACCGAACCAAGGCAAACGCCGTCACGCCCAATTGGCCGCTTTTATTCTATATTATATATTAACCCATAATTAATACTTAATGTTTATATTATCATAAAACGATGCGTTTTCAAAGGGGATGGGGCTATGAGGACCGGATGCCATACTCTCCCGCGGTAGGGGGATCTTCATCGTGCGGCCTTACATGGCGTCAATCATGCCTCAAGGTCAGTGGCTCGGGAAGCGTCATCGGCGTCCGGGAATGGAGGAAAAAAGGGACCCTTTGTCTCCTGAAAATCGGGAGAGCTCGGTTAAAATGTCCTGATAGAGCGTGGGCTTTGTCGGTACGTGATCTGTTCATCTCGTTTGCCATGTCAACCCGATAAGCCTGGGCGTCGTAGAGCGCGGGCAGGGGACCATGAGGATTAACGCCCGTGAGATATACAGCGAAGCGCGGGAGATTGGATGACCTGGATGGAGGAGCCGAGTGAGCAGGACCGCGTGGTCCTGAGGGAACAGTTGGGAAGGCCACTGCGGGGAGCAGTCAAGGTGGTCTCCCGTTGTCCTTTCGGAAAGCCCCGGGTTATCGGCACGCCCCCCCTGCTCCCGGACGGGACACCTTTCCCCACCCTCTTTTGGCTCACCTGTCCCATGTTGGTGAAAGAGGTTTCCCGTCTGGAGTCGGGCGATTTTAGGAACCGCCTTCGATTGAGGCTTCGGGACGAGGATTTCGCCAGCAGACTGGAGAGGGCGGAGGAGGAATACGCGGAGGAGAGGTTAAGGTGGGCCGAGGACCGATTCCAAAGGGAGATGGCGCGAGCGATCTTTTCCCGACGGATGGGCATAGGGGGGACGGTCAGAAAGGGACTCAAATGCCTTCACGCGCACTTGGCCCACTACCTGGCAGGTTTCGACAACCCGGTGGGGGAGGAGGTCTACCGGGAGCTGCCGCCGAGCCGGTGCCAAGGAAGCTGCACGCCTTTTATGAAGGACAGACGGTGATGGACGATCGTATTTTGTTCATGAGACTCGAAGGGGAACCCCCGCGGGATCGCCCCGATTCAAGAGGGGAGGTGGGTTTCCCATGAAGACGGTGGCGGCTTTGGATATCGGCACCAATTCGGTACGTCTTCTGGTGGGGCGGGTTGGTGGGGATTCGGAATCCCCCAAGCTCCAGACCTTGCTCCGCAGGATGACCATAACCCGACTGGGCGAGGGATTGCAGGAAAGGGGTTCGTTATCCAAAACCGCCATGGAAAGGACCCTGAAGGTGATCGCCGACTATCGCCGGGAGGCCCAGAGATGGGGAGCTGAAAAGATCCTCCCCGTGGCCACCAGCGCCACGAGGGAGGCAGACAACGGTCAACTTTTCGTGGAGATGGTGAGAGAGGTCTTGGGGGTCAACCCGTGCGTAATCGACGGACGGGTGGAAGCTTGGCTTTCTTTCTGGGGGGCCACCTACGACCTGGATAAGGTCCCCCGGGGAAGGGAGGTCATGGTTTTCGATCTCGGAGGCGGTTCCACGGAGCTGGTAAGGGGGAAGAGGGGTGGATGGCCGGAATGGTGGATGAGCCTCCCCTTGGGTTGCGTTCGCGTGAGCGAAAAGTACAAGGTTAGCGATCCGCCTAAGCCGGAGGAATTGGAGGCCATGGAGAGGGGTGTGGATGAGGTGCTCAGGAACGTTCTCGGAGGATTTAGCCTCGGAAGTCGCTCGTGGGCGGTGGGGCTGGCGGGAACGGTTACCACCCTTTCCGGTCTGCGTCAAAACCTTCGGAGATATGACGCCCAGAGGATACACCACTCCTGGCTTTCACTGAGGGATTGCGAGGCCCTTTACCGCCGGTTGAGCAGCATGGGCTTGGAAGAGCGGAGGAGTTTCATGGAAATAGACCCGGCGAGGGCGGAGGTGATAGTGGGGGGAGCGGCGGTGTTGGTGGTCCTCATGCGCGTGTTGGGCTTGAAGAGTATTTTGGTCTCGGAAAAGGATATACTGGACGGAACGGCCCTCGCCGCTGCTGGAGTGGGGCCAAATCCCTTCGTGGAAGGCGTGCGAGATTCGAAGGATTGAAGGTTTGTGTTTCGTGGATTTGACTCTTGGGTTTGGGGACAACTTTTGGGGTCACGGCAGGCATGGTTCTAAGGGGATTTTGGAAATAAGCCCTTTGGCCGAGACGGATGGTCGGAGTCGGCGGCAAATCGCTCGAACCCACAGGCGCTCGCTTTTGAAAAAGATCGAGTTTGTGATAATATCAATAGGGGCGTTGATCGCCCTTTATTTGTTGTTGGAGTGGGTTCTGTTCAAAGACCAGAGGTTCGAGCGTAAAGTAGCGTAGAGGGCTGAGGCTTTGCGGGAAGAAAGGTCGGCGCCCAATGATGGGAGGGATATTGGTCATAGACGACGAGCCTGCCATCCATAAGCTCATCAGGATGATCCTCGAAAACGAAGGGTTCAGGGTAGTGGGCCCTGGGTCTGGGGAAAGCCCGTGGCCCGCTCTTCGGGGGGAAAGGCCCGACCTGATAATCCTCGACCTAATGATGCCCGATGTGGATGGCTTCGAGATCCTGAGCGCCCTGAAAAAAGACGAGGACACCAGGGACATACCGGTGATTGTCCTCACGGTGAGACATCTGCCGGAGGATATGGAAAAGGCTCGTCGGTTGGGGGCCGAGTATTACCTCACCAAGCCCTTTGATCCCAAGG
>JACVJK010000108.1 GCA_015711955.1 Actinomycetota bacterium
GGCGATCTTCACCCAGTCCTCCAGGGCCGTTTTGAAGGTCACGGCCGGAGAGTCCGCGTTGTTGAACACCACCTTGATCTGCGCAGTGCTCCCATCGGGAAGGGCGAGCTCCAGGTTCATGGTCCCTTTGGTGTCCTTCAGCGTGTCATAACGCTTGCGGTTAGCCAGCTGGCCCATCTCGGTGAACATGTCCACCGCCCCCGGCATCTTCCCGGTGATGGCCTTGCGCCACACATCCTCCGAGAGGACAACCCTCACCATGGGGCTCTCCAGCTTGCCCTCCTTGACCTCGAGCTCCTTGGCGTCCTTGACGATCAGGCTGTATGCCTGGCCGTCCACGTCGAACTCCACCGTGAACTCCGTCCCTTCCATCCCCCCAATGCTCACCTTGGAGATCTCTTCCTCGAACATCTTGGGGACTACTTGCTCGAAGTACTCCTTTACGCTGATGTCCTCCCTGACCTCCATCTTTTCGACCTCCTTTCTCGCTGTCGGGTTTTCCCTCTTCGCCTCAGCCCCCTGGATTGCCTTTCAAAGTAGTACTGACATGTCATTACTATAGATGAAAGGTTCCCCGGGGTCAACGGGTATTCCCCTACATCCGTAAAAAGTGAAGCCCTCTGGCTGAAAAGGAGCCATCTCTTGGAGATCAAGGGTGGATTCAAAAGGCCAGGTGGTTCGCGCTGTTGGGTATTTGCCGCCGTCGACCACATGAACCGGGGCCATGGTCGAAAAATAAGGGATGTAAAAACTCACCGAGGATCGATGGGAAATCGAAAGCGTGGTTCTCCTCGGAGATAGACCAGGGTATATTCTATTCCCCGCTTTTCCCATGGCGCCTTCTCGTGCCCATCGGATCGCCTTTAAACGCTTTTCGAGACGAAATCCCCCGGAAGCGGGAAACGGGAGGGGACCCCGCACGGAGAGCTCTGGGATCCATTGCCCTTCCGGTGGTTGCGCGAAACAGGGAAGCATCCGGGAATCGCCCTTTGGGATCGCGACGCTTCTCGGTGACCCTTCCAGAGATGAAATCCCCCGGAAGCGGGAAACGGGAGGGACAAGTGGGAGTGGCAGGCCCAGGACTTTTCCTATAATGTTCCCATTGTTTTTAATACTGGTGTCCCCGCAAGAAGGCAGGACTCACGAGGTAGCGCCGGGCAACGCGGCGGAACGGTGGGCCATCCGGGGATACGCGGTGGAGGGAGATGTTCATGGGGCCGCGGTCCGCAAGCTGCGGCCCACAAGAGAGTGCGCAGCCTACCCTCCGAAAAACCCCCGGTCCATAGCCTTCGTGGGGGCCACCGAGACCCTCGGAGTATGGGGACCCAGGGTCCTCAAGCTGGAACGCGGCAAGGAGGGAGCCGGCTATGAAGCAGAGCACGAATGAGAGGATCGGTCAGCTGGAGTTCCTCTTCAACCCCCGGTCCATAGCCTTCGTGGGGGCCACCGAGACCGTCAACAAGTGGGGTTTCATAGTCCTCAACAACATCCTGGCTGGAGGCTATGAGGGGGAGGTCTTCCCGGTGAACCCCCACCGCGAAACCATACTGGGGATTCCCGTTTACCCCTCGGTTAAAGACATCCCTCGCCCCGTGGACCTGGCCATCTTCACCGTGCCAGCGGAAAAGGTCCTACCCAGCCTCAAGGAATGCGCCGAGAAAGGCGTCAAGGTCGCGCTGGTAATCAGCGCCGGTTTCAAGGAGACGGGCGAGGAGGGAGCCCGTATGGAACAGGAGCTGGTCAAGGTGGCCAAGGAAGCGGACATGATCCTGGTGGGCCCCAACTGCCAGGGGATAAGCCACCCCTCGGCCATGCTCTATGCCTGGATGCCCATATTCTTCTTCCCCCCCGCAGGCCGGGTGGGGCTGGTCTCCCAAAGCGGGAACATCCTCAACATCCTCATCACCCGGATCATGGAAGGGAGATACGGCGTCTCCAAAGCCGTATCCAGCGGCAACGAGGCCGATCTCAAGGCGGAGGAATTCATAGAGTACTTCGCCGAGGACCCGGAGACCGACGTGGTGCTGGCCTACCTGGAAGGCATGAGGGACGGCAGGAGGTTCATGGAGATAGCCCGCCGGGTCACCGCTAAGAAACCCCTGGTGGTGCTCAAGGGCGGCAGGACCCCCTCCGGGGCGGGGGCCGCTCGCTCTCACACCGGCGCCATGGCGGTGAGTTCGGAGCTCTTCCGGGCCGCTTGCCGCCAAGCGGGGATCATACTCACTCACACCATGGACGACGCCTGCGTCATAGCTTCCTCTTTCCTTTACCGGCCCCTCCCCAGGGGAAGACGGGTGGGGATAGTGACCGGAGGGGGAGGACTGGGCGTGATCGCCTCCGACCTCTGTACCGACATGGGGCTTGAGGTGGTGAGGCTCTCCCCCAAGACCCTGGAGGAGCTGGCGAAACTGCTACCCCCGTGGTGGGTGCCGGGAAACCCGGTGGACCTGGTGGCCGGCCTTGACATGGCTGTGATCAAGCCGGTGGTGGAGATCCTGGCCCGGAGCGGCGAGGTGGATGCTGTTCTCTTCCTCTGGATTGGGTCCCCCCGCCGCAAGGACAAGCCCGAAGGGCTACAGAAGGGCAGGGGGGTGGACATGGCCCGCGTCTGGGAGTTCATGGACCGGCACCTCATGCAATTCGCGGGGGAGATGGTCCAGCTGATGGGCGAGACCGGCGTTCCGGTCTACATCGCATCAAGCCTGGATCAGAGAAGGGGCGTGGAGAACCTCTACGGCCAGGAGAGAAGCCGCGATCCCCTCATCTTCTCCAGCGTGGAGGACGCGTGTCTCGCCATCGGGGCGGCGGCGGAGTACTCCTCATACCTGCGGAGGGAAAACCGCCTCTGAGAAGGGGGCGATTTGGTCTCGGCTACTCCCCTCGCGGGGAGTTCCCCGTTGTCCATGCCGCGCTTCCCCCATCAGTGAACCCGCCAAAAAAACGGGGTTGGCACCGACCCTCATCGCCGAGTGAGGACGCTGGTCTTTTGGCCCCGCGGACTCGCGCAAGGGCCGGGGTCTGCCCCGGGAAGGAAAATGAGCGGAGTTTGCCAGGGGTGATCCAAGTAGCGGCTGGGATCGGTCATTTAACTCTCAGGGGCTCAGCGTCCTCCCTCGCGGCGCCGGTGTGTTTTCCGCGAGCCGTGTGGCCGGGCAGTCCTCAAGGGATCATGGACTCCATTCCCTCATGACCGAACCAACGCTCCAAAAGTTGCTGGTAGGTGCCATCCTCCATGACCGACCGCAGGGCCCAGTTCACCGCCTCGATCAAGGGCAAGTTGCCCTTGCGCACTGCCAGACCATACCTCTCATCGGTCTGGAGGACCGCGGTCACCTCCAAGCCTTTCCTAACCCTGCTCAAGAAAAGGCTGGTGGGATAATCGTTGACCACTGCGTCTATCTTGCCGTACTCCAGGTCTTGGAAGGCATCATTTATATTGGGATACCTCACCACCTCCGCCACCCCGGGGACGTTCCTCGCCGCGTATTCCCCAGTGCTCTCCTTCAGCACACCCACTCGCAACCCCCGCAAGTCCTCTGGTCCCCTGACGGGCGTTCCCTCCCTCACGCAGATGGACTGGTCCACCTCGAGGTATGGACGGCTGAAGTCCACAAGTTGCTCCCTTCCGCTGGTGATGGTGATGGCCGAGGC
>JACVJK010000109.1 GCA_015711955.1 Actinomycetota bacterium
CCCAGACCAAACCCAGAGCGGTTATGGCCGATCCCTCGGTCATGCCCAGTCCCCTTACGCCGGGAGATATCAGGGATATAGGGAAGCAGGCGGCTCAGCTGGCGGTGCAGCTGTTCCGTGAGGAGCTGGGGATAAGGCTGGAGCGGGATGACCCCAATTTGCTCGCCCTGACCAGCGCCGGTTTCGCCCGGCTCTTCCGACTTCCCACCTCCCTGGCCTGGGACGGTATCCACGAGGTGTTGGGGTCCCGCCTCACCCGCAGGACCCTGCTTCCGGTTCACTCTTCCATCATGGGGACCCTGTGGTTCTCCTTCGCCCTGCTACGGGACGGCAAGACCTACGCGGTCTACATACGCTACGACACCGGCACCAGGTCACTGGTGGTCAGCCGGACCGGGAGCGGGAACGCCGTGGTGGATATCGGCCCGGAGACCCTCAACAACAACTCCCGGCTGCGGGAGGTGAGCGGGGTGTTCTCCCCTCATTTCTCCAGCATCCAGACCATTGCCAACGCCATGAGATACAACCCCCCCTTCGAGATGGTGCTGTCCTACCTTTTCCACAACCACGTTTGCCCGGGTGTCTCCCCGTCGTGGTTATTGGCAGACTTGGTCTACCGGGAGTTCCCCCTGGGAGAGAACGAGAAGTACATCTACGTGACCACCGTCAACTATTGCAAGGAGGACGGCCTGATATATCTTCTCAACCTCTCTTCCGGAGCGGGAACCTACTACAACCTGCGTCTGCTGCAGGATGACAGTACCCGTTCCTCGCTCATCGAGAACGGAAGGATGGAGGGCATCCTCATCAAGTGGAACGAGGAACTGCAGGTGGGACAGGCGGTGATCCTCAGCTTCGCCTGGCCGGTGTGGGATAATACCGGCCTCACCACCGACGCCGCCCGCCGGGAGGCGGCCATAGGGGGCTTCATCATGTGGTACAACGGCCTCCGCAGTCCCCGCATGGTGGCTGCACCCCAGGTGGGAGTTGAGACTGCCAAGTGGATAACTCAGGATGAGTTGAGGGCCATCCTCTCGTGGAGTCCCGATGACCCCCGGGGCAACGTGCTCTCCTTCGTTCTGGGTTTGCCCCACCGCGAACTCTCAGACTTGTTGTCCCCTTCCGGTGGAGAGGGCTCCACAGGACCTTCTGGACAGGATCCGGGCTTGCCCGAACAGCCAGGCTCCTCGGATACCGAGCCCTCCGAGGGAGAGACGGCACCTTCCATTCCCGAAAGCGGTGAAAGCCCCGCTGAACGACCCCCGCTGGAGCCCGTGAGCTCGGAGGAGAGGACCCCCGTACCGGAGCAGGGGGCGCGGGAGAACGTTCCCACCGCAAGTCCGCGGCCAAGCTGGCTCCGCAGGGGATTCGCCCCCGTGGCTTCCCTCCTTAACGTGCCCTCTGCGGCACCGGAGAGCCCAGGGGTAGACCAGGACGAAAGGGAAGAGTCAGGGGATATGCCCTATCCTGTGCCCGAGGGAGAGGCAGACAAGATGCGCGCCTACGAGGTGGAGGAGGAAGAAGCTCCCTCCGGGATTGGGATGGCCTTCCTGGTCCTAGTGGGCGTGGCCGCCTTCGTGCTGGTGGGCCTGGGCGGCTACCTGCTGGCGGGAAAAAGAAGGCTGTGAGAGGATAACTTGATGGATGGGGCGCGGCCGGAGGGCCGCGCCCTTTCATCTTTTCCCCTTTCGAAGACATACGAGGGATGAGGGCAAGTCGGGTATTGAGGGTTCCGGGAAAGACGAGTGGGGGCGAATTAAACTTAAGTAGAATTTATTCAAAATTAATTGATTTCACACGTCCGTTCCTTTATACTCGTTTCCAGAGGTTGGATCCCATCGTGATCCCGCGGATAAGGTTCACCCCGGGATGGGATGGGAACCGTGGGGATGATGCTGCAGGGCAGGCAGCAGTGTCCAGGCCACGGAGGCCCGTGTAAGCCCTTGAGGTCGCACGGGCCCTCTTCTTTTCAGGTCCTGGCGGAACCCTAAGAAGTGGAGGCGAGGGGTTCCGCGGGAAAACCGATCTTAAACGGTTTAGGAGACGATGCGACGGTCCGAAAGGGGGAAAGCATGAGATCAAGGAACCTTCTGTTGGCTTGGCTGATTTTGATCGCTGCCTGTCTGCTCCTTTTCGGTGCCGAGGCGGCGAGGGCGGAGGGTCTGGTCCCTGGGCGCGAGAACTCGCCTTCCGAGAATCCCTCGGATGACCAGGTGACGTCCTCCACGGCAATCCTGGACGTGGGCGCAGGACAAACCATCTATGAGGCCGGCCTCTGCGATTGGGATCAAGAGACCTCGGAGACAGCGGCTATGCCGGAGGGAAACGTCCTTTCCCAATTGAGCGATTGGGGAAGACAGGAAGATTACCGGGCAGGTGGTTCGCCAGAGGTAGATCTTTCCCCGCGAAAGCAGAACCCGGACATTCCGTCCTCTGGGGATCCCTTTGAGCCGCGGGTGAGGGTTGAGGAGGGAGAGGGGAAAGACATTCCCCTGGGATTCCCTCTCCACCTTAACGAGGAAGGTGCTTACAACACCCCGGTGCAGGTTGAGGAGGCCGTGGAAGTGGGCTCCCGCGCGCAAGATGAGGTTCCGTGTCATGAGAAGCTGTGCCGGGGAGGGGACGAAACGGATGCGGGGACCCAAAGCGACGGCGCTTATCCCCCTGACCCCAGGGTCCTGGTGATCCACACCCGAACCAGTACCCCCATGACCCACCAGGCAGCGCTGATGGTCATGGACCTCATTAACCCCACCTTTGCGGGCTACAGCGAACACGATCCCCGCACCTGGGCGGTTAAATTTCAGGTCCGCAGCCTCAACCAGGTGCAGGATATGCCACCGGAGGATTTGAGGAAGCTGTTTTCCGAGGCGGATGTGGTGGTCATCCACTCCGGAATGGGCGCTGGCGGCTCCAAGATCCACAACTTGCTTACCGAGAACCCTCATATCACCGCCGACCGTCCGGGAAAGATCTTTCTCTTCCTCGACGATAGCACCGTGGACTATCTCCTTTGGAGCGCGGTGGACGGCGTTAGGCTTTTCGATGGGATCCCCCGATCCGACGCGGAAAGGATAATGAGCGATTTCCGCAACGCGGACATCTCCAGGCTGGAGAGCTGGAAGAGGACCTATCCCCAGCTGCGCCTGTGGTTGGACGTGGCCCTGTATCAGTCCGCCAAGGGGATACCCAACTATTACCAGATGTACCTTCACGTCCTCAAAAAATTCGGGGATCTGTCTGGCGGAGACTGGGGAGCCGCCTGGCGACCCGAGTGGGATCCGGCGCCCTACATGGTGATCCCCAACGAGTTCCTCTATCGAGATGGAAGGGTTTTCCTCACCCTCGAGGATTACATGGCCACCTATCCCATGGACCCCACCCG
>JACVJK010000110.1 GCA_015711955.1 Actinomycetota bacterium
CGGAGACCCCTGGGTGAAGGACGTCCTTAAAGCTCTTGCGGGATACGAGAGGATAGCGTGTTGAGGTTTTGTCGGGATGAGGTGCCTACTTTTTGTAGACAGCAACTATCTTGCCATCCACATTGCGCCTCAAGGAACCTTTCAATATAATTGTCATTCTGGATTTTCGTGGACTTCGACAATTGACAAGAGGTGTGAGAAGATGCAGGAGAAATTGGTAGTTCATCCCCGGGAAGGAAAAGGAAAGGAGTATTGCCGTAAGCTTCGCAGGGAAGGCAAGGTTCCTGCCATAATATACGGGCACGATTTCGAGCCACTGCCCGTAGCGGTGGTGGAAAAGGAGTTCCGCGCACTGCTCCGGAGGGAAAAGGGCATCCACGGCCTCCTAAACCTTCGCGTGGAAGGAGACGGAGAGCACATGGTGCTCATCAAGGAGATCCAAAAGGATCCCATCAAGGACAACCTGTTGCATGTGGATTTCCAGAGGGTGAAGGCCGACGAGGCCATAAGCGCAGTGGTGCCCCTCAAACTGGTGGGTGAACCCCGGGGCGTCAGGGCAGGTGGCCTTCTACAGCACTTCCTTTACGAGGTCCACATACAATGCTTGCCTAAAGACCTTCCCGAGGAAATCGTGGTAGATATCTCCCGCCTCAACGTTAAGGAGAGCCTTCGCATATCGGATCTTCCCCGGCTGGAAGGCATACGTTACCTCAACAATCCCGAGGAAGTGGTGGTGTCCATCACGCCCAAGAGGGTGCGCGCCGGCGTCCGGGCGGCAGTGGAGTTGGAGGAAGAGGTAGAAGAAAGCATCGCCGAGGAGGCAGCTGAGGAGGCCTCCGGGGAGGAGAGCGGAGAGGAACAAGGAACCGCAGAAGAATAGACATCTGTTTCCTGACGGGGAGGGGCCTGCCCGTTGTTGATAAGGTTTAATCCTCCCAAGGGCTCTGGGGGGACGCTTATAGTGGGCCTTGGCAATCCCGGTTTGAGGTACTACCGCACCCGCCACAACGCAGGGTTCGTCGCCGTGGACATCTTGGCCCGCAAATATGACGTCCTCTATCGGGTTAAGAAAGATTACGAGCTGGCAGAGGCCCATTTTTACACGGAAACAGTCTACTTGGCGAAGCCCCTCACTTACATGAACATGAGCGGGCGGGCGGTGAAGAAGTTGAGAAGAAAACTGGGGATTGACCCTTCTCGCATCCTGGTGATCCACGACGACATCGATCTGCGCCCGGGCACGATCCGCATCAAGATGGGAGGTTCATCCGGTGGGCACCTGGGAGTGGAATCGGTTATTCGGGAGCTGGGAACCAAGGATTTCGCCCGCGTGAGGATTGGGGTGGGGAGGCCCCCCGAGGGCACGGACCCGGCGGAATACGTCCTTGCGGAGTTGGAGGATGACCAGTGGGAGGAATTCCTCGAATGGTGCGAGGAGGCGGCCGCTGCGGCGGAGGCAGTGGTGATGGACGGCCTAGACACGGCCATGAACCTGTTCAACTCCCGTAAATGATAAGGCTCGGTCCCCAGGGTCATCCATGGCCTCACCGTCCCCGGGAAATCGGAGCATTGGGCGTGAAGACGAAAGGGCTGCTGATAACCTCTGCATTGATACCCTCTGCATTGATGCTGGCCGTCTGGCTGGGGATCTTTTCGTTCTCCTGTGCCGTGAGGGATACGTCTCGCCTCTCTTTGATCAAGGAAGCCCATGAACTACTGACGAGCACCGTCCCCCTGAGGGAAGATCTTGAGAACTTGTTGCTTAAGCTGGAGGAGTTGGGAACCCGTTTCCAGAGAGTGGAGGACACCATGAGGGAGGGGAAGTCGCTGATACGATTGGCCGATGAGAACGTGAGAGGCATCAGGGAAAGGCTCGTGCGGGCGGAGGAGGTGCTTACCAAAGCTGCGGGCGAGGGGAAAGGAGATGTTGCCACATATTCAACGCTTCTCCGCGAAGCGGTGAGAGCTCGTCTCGAGCTCCTGGACCTACAAGAGCACTATCTTCGAGTCATCTCCGACTTCCTGGATGTGCTCCCATACGCCGAGGACAAGTCCCAGATGAACTACTACTTGGAGAACATGGAGCGATTATCCCGGGAAATGGCGGAAAAAACGGAGGCCGCAGCGAGAGCCACTGAACGAGCGGACTGCTATCGAGCCGAGAAAGGTCTCTAGGCAAACGGTGCCTCCATGAACAAAAGGCCCAATGCCCATGAGAGAGGGCTAATTGCCGAGGGTGTTGCTGGTTGGGCTGGATCTCCCACGGAGCAAGAGACCAGTGCCCAAGATAGAGGGCAAATGCCAGTTGATGGGGTTTAGGGACTAATAAGACCTAAAATACCGGTGAAAAAATATTGGTGAATCTCCTGGATGGAGCTGCCCGCGAGATCCAAGGAATCTCAAGGCTTAAAGAATTGGGCTTTGTCACGGAAAAGCGGGCGACCCTGGTAATCCATGGGGCTTCGAGGAAGAAAGTCTCCCAGTGGACTATACTTAGGGCTTGTGAGTCTCACTTCTGCTAGAGGTTTTTTTGGCTTTTTCGGTCCGGGAGGGAATGTGGTCCCGTGGGCAAACTTGGAGTGGTCATGGTCAAGTGGGGTCCGGTGACGGTTTGCCTTGTACTCATACTTTCGATCGGCTGGGGATCCAGTTCGTGCTCCGACAAGACCAGCGACGGGGGCGAGATATTGGAACGCTACCTCTCCTTGAGGTCGGTGTTGGCGGGGGCCCTGAATATCCCTCGTCAGATAGAAGATTCGCTGAAAAGGGGTTCTCCGCGGGTGCAGGAGGAGATATTGAGTCAAGTGGAGGAGGGGGAGAGGATTATCCAGTCTCTGCGCAACCCTCTTCGGGAATATAGAAATCGTCTGGAAAGGGCCTCCATCGATGCCGATCTAATGGACATACTCCACTCTCAGTCAGACCTGCTGGAAAGCTGCGCCAACGAACTGGAAACCTATCTGAGCATATCCGGCAACTTGGCTCGGGCGTTTCCTTTCAGGAGTAACCCTGCCATCCTGAGCTTTGCCTTGGAACAACTCAACGAATCCTGGAAGGGCGTCAAGGATTGTGTACAAGGTCTTAAGGAAGGCGAAGAGCGCCTCAAAAACCGTATCGGCAAGGGATGATCCAGCTCCAGGAGCCTAGGCAGCCACGGGAATCGGCTCGTGTATGCGTTTTGCCAGGCCTTACCCCAGAGGATCTTTGGTATTCCCCATCCGGTGATGGTTTCCCCTTCGCCAGCCTCCCGTGCCCTAATCCCTATCGCGAGGCGTTTCCCTTTCATGGCCATTGGACAAAGCTCGGCGATGCCGAACGGTCAAGTGACTGCCGCGATCACCCATCA
>JACVJK010000111.1 GCA_015711955.1 Actinomycetota bacterium
GAGGGATACACCGGCGGCTCCTTCGACACCTGGATCCTCTTGCAAAACCCCAACGACTCGCCCGCCACGGTGACCTTCCGGTTCATGAGGTCGGACGGCAGGGTGGTGGAGAAGAAAGTCACGGTGCAGCCCCGCAGGCGTCACACCGAGCACGTGGACAGGGTGCCCGGCCTGGAGGACGCCGAGGTCTCCACCAGCGTCACTTCCGACCTGCCCGTGGTGGCCGAGCGGGCCATGTACTTCGTGTACGAGGGCAGGAAGGGTGGCCACTGCACGGTGGGGGCGCGGAGCCCATCTAACCGTTGGTTTCTCGCCGAGGGCTACACCGGAGGCAACTTCCACATGTACGTCCTCTTGCAGAACCCCAATGGTAGCCGAGCCACTGCCCGGGTCACCTTCATGAAGGGCAACGGCGAATGTAGGGAGGTGTCCGTGGAGCTGCCACCCCACGCCCGAAGGACGCTTCACGTCAACCGGCTTCCCGGATTGGCGGGTTGTGAGGTGGGGGTGCAAGTCCACTCCGATCTCCCCATCGTGGTGGAAAGGTCCCAATACTTCGAGTACGCGGGCCTTGACGACGGGACGAACTCCATAGGGGCCATCAACGCCTCGAGGACCTGGTATTTCGCCGAAGGTTTCTGTAGGTGAGCGAAAGCCCAGCATAACATGGGGCCAAGGCTTGGGGCCCCGACTTCCCGTTTCCCTGCCAGCGCTATACGTGGGCGCCCCGCACCGAGGCGGGGATCCCACCCTTGCGCCCTTCCCTCTTTAAATAGCTCGCGCTGATGATGGATGGTAGGGGGTCATCTATCTTCCACGAGTGTTCTGGCAGAAACTTGGCTCAGATTCGTGTTTCGCTCCCTTAGAACTTATTTACATAATATTCCAATTAATTGACCTCGGAGAACTTTTGTGAGAAAATTCTTTCTCATGTCATTTCGTTCTGATCTTGGGGGACTACGATGCGGGAGAACATACAAAGACCCGACGTAAAGACAGTGGAGAGGGCGATAAGCGAGAAGGACCTGGTGGGCCTCAGAGGACTGGTGGACCACCTCTCCGCCCCCGACCTGGCAGACCTCCTTTTGCAGCTCAACGAAAGGGATCGTTTCGTTCTCTTTCGCGTCCTGCCGAGAAAGCTGGCCTCGGAGGTTTTCGCCTTCTTGGACCCTAAATACCGGGACGAGATCATCCGCGGGCTGACGGCGGAGGAGACCAGGAAGCTTTTGGAAGACCTGCATCCCGACGAGAGAACTGAGCTCTTCGAGGATCTGCCGGGGCAGGCGGTACAGAGGCTCTTGAACTTGCTTAGTCCGGAAGACCGCAAGGAGGCCCTCCAACTTCTGGGCTATCCCCCAGGAAGCGTTGGCCGTCTTATGACGCCCGACTACGTTGCGGTGAGGAAGACCTGGACCATCGCCAGGGCCCTTCAACACATAAGGTCCATGGGCAGGGTCAGCGAGACCATCAACGACATATACGTGGTGGACGATCACTGGAAACTTTTGGATGCCTTGGAGATCAGGAAGTTCATCTTGGCCGATCCCGACCAAAGGGTAGAGGACCTCATGGACTTCACCTTCGTTAGCATTCACGTTTACGCCGACCGGGAAGAGGCGGTGCAGCTAATGCAGCGTTACGATCTCGAATCGCTTCCCGTGGTGGACGACGAGGGAGTACTTCTGGGAATAGTCACCATCGACGACATCATGGACGTGGCCGAGGAGGAGGTAACCGAGGACTTCCACAAGGTGGTGGCGGTGGCACCCTTCCGGACCAGCTATCGGGATGCGGGCACGCTGGAGCTTTACAAAAAGAGGATCCCTTGGCTACTGGGCTTGGTGTTTCTCAACTTGTTCTCGTCCGGGGTAATCGCTTCCTTCGAGAACACCTTGGCCTCCATGATAGCACTGGCATTTTTCATACCCCTCCTCATTGACAGCGGAGGCAATGTGGGCTCCCAGGCCGCGACCATCATCATCAGGGCCTTGGCCACCGGTGACGTGAAGCCCGGGGAGTGGGTCAGGGCTCTGGTTAAGGAACTGGGAGTCAGCCTGGCCATCGGTCTCACCATGGCGATCGCCTCCAGCTTGGTGGGGATGCTCAGAGGAGGTTGGCAAGTGGGGTTGGTGGTGGGACTGAGCATGTTCGCCATCGTCATATTCTCCAACATAGTGGGGTACTCCCTTCCCTTCATACTTTACTTCCTCAAGCTGGACCCGGCTTCGGCCTCCAGTCCCCTGATCACCACCATCGCCGACATCTTGGGTCTGGCCATTTATTTCACCATCGCCACGATCTTGCTGAGGGCCTTCGGCAAGCTATGAGGGAGTCTGAAGACTCGTCTGCCTCGTCCTCGGGACCTACTGAGAGATTTCCCTCTTCCGTGTCCCGCAAATGACGTGGCGCCTCGTGGCACCAGGGGACCCAGCGCCTTTTCTTGCGCCTAAAAAGAAGCGGCGCGGTCAAGGCCTAATGGCGTGGAAGGCCTTGGGTTGCCGGTCTTACCCATTGATTGGGCCTCGGGAAAAAGAGCGCGCATTGACTCACGGGCCTTCCCTGGTCGTGGAGCCCACATAGGCCGACGGAGGCGGTTCCTCAACATGATCTCTCGCCCTTTTTTGGTAACGAGAAGCGTTGGGAGGATCAGGTAGTGGTCGTCAGATCTCAGATCTTCCTTTTTGGTCGTTTGGGATACAATGGATCGCTCATGCCCTTCTTGGGTTTTGCTGGGCGACGGTCGCCAGATCCTCCTCGCGATAGTTTACGGATTGACCACGGCGCTTTCATAGGAACCGAGGCAATCGACCTCGCCTATCCACTTACCGCATCGCGCGTTGGCAGCCGACCCTTTTTGGCGACGTCAAAAAATTTTCCAGAAACCCGGAACACGACGTTTTCCGCTCAAGATCCCCTCTATTTGGGTGGATGCCCGCTTTCGGCAGGGCTCCTCGGAGGGCCTGTTTTTTGATCTATTCTTATGGTTCCCCTCTTTGGGCGATTTGAAATTTTGGCTCGTTTTCCTCTCGGGGGAGTACGGACAGCGTTTTTAAAGGCGGAGCTGGGCTTGTGCAGGCCTAAGGAGGCCTTGAGTCGGTCGTGCCCATAAAATTCTGTAAAAAGGTTACGACAATCGTTCTTTGACAACAAAAGCCATCGCTCTCCAAGATAAGGGAAACAAGCAGAACCTCTTATCGAAAGT
>JACVJK010000112.1 GCA_015711955.1 Actinomycetota bacterium
CCAAAGCATCCACCCCGTCCTTCCTCCCGATATTCCACACTTAAGTCAGTGTCCGATTCCTCTTTCCAATTCCCCAAAAATCTCGGTTAACGACGCGCGCTGCCCTTGACTCCCTCCATGGAGACTGATAACCTTCTTTTCCGGGAACAACGCGCCGAACGCGGGGAGGCAAGAAACGCCACGAAGGCATTCTTCGTGGCGTTATTTGTTATGAGGGCATGTGGTGACGGTGACAGGAACCCGGGATTTCTTCAATCAACTGGCGGAGGAATGGGATCTCCGTATAAGGCCCGAGTTCGTCCGGAGATTGCATGAGATCCTACAGGAACTAACCCTGAGAGAAGGGGCGGCGGTCCTGGACGTGGGCACGGGGACGGGTATTGCCCTTCCCCATCTCCTGGGACGGGTTGGCGTCTCCGGAAGCGTCACTGCGGTGGATATTTCGGAGAGGATGTTGGAGGTAGCCCGAAGGAAGCTCACCGCCCCCAATCTCCATTACGTGATGGCTGACGTTGCCCATCTGCCCTTCCTTGACGACTCCTTTGATTTGGTGTTGTGCAATTCCTGTTTTCCCCACTTCCAGGACCAACTGAGGGCGGTTTCCGAGATCCACCGCGTCTTGAAACCGGGTGGCATGGTGGTAATCTGTCATCCGGAAAGCCGGGACGAGGTGAACGCCGTTCACCGAAGCGCTGGGGTGGCGGTGAGACGCCACCTGCTTCCTGACAACGAGGGGATGAGGGCGCTATTCACCTCGCTGGGATTCCAAAATGTGCAATTGACGGACCTGCCGGACCGCTACGTTCTAAAGGCTGTCAAGCCAGGCAACGCAAAGGTCTCAGTGGAAGGTCAACCGATCCCCCACGAACGGGCCCTCATCTCTTGAGGCCCTCTGATCGAAACGCCTCGATGGGGCCGTGGCCAAACGCTGGCGAACCCCAACGCTCGGGGACCTCTTTCTCTCCCCACCTATAAACACGAGGGTCTGAGGCCCGCTTTGAGCATCGGAAGAAAAGGGCCGGCGAGGACGACGGTCCACCCAACTTCCCAAGAACCCCCTTCAAGACCAGGAGATAAACTCCGGTCATCCCGTGCCGCGCCTCGAAAGCCTCGCGAACGTGATCGTTGGTGCCTTAGCGTCTTTGGGAACTATTGGTCTTCTGACATGTCGCCTTTTGATGGCATCCACGAGGCAAAAGGCTCTTCTCCTTGAGCAAGGCCTTCGGTTCATGAGTGGCGGAGGGGGCGGGATTCGAACCCGCGAGCCCTGCGAGGGCCAATGGTTTTCAAGACCACCGCAATCGTCCGCTCTGCCACCCCTCCGCACCCATTGTACTTGTAGGAACGTGGCCGGTAAACTTTAAACCATCCTCATTCGCACGAGGAGCAGGTAGAAAGGTGCGAGGTTATCTCCAAAACATGTATTTGACCGCGATAGCCGATGGGTGGGCAGCGAGAAACGCCATTCTACCAATGGTTAGATCTTCAGCGGTATCCATAGGATCCGCTTATTCGACTTACTGCAGATTCGGTCGTTAAAACAAAGCCGCCTCAGGGCCCGATGACTTCCAAACCGTGCATGTAGGGCCGCAGTGCCTCCGGGACCACCACACTCCCGTCCTCTTGCTGGTAATTTTCGAGGATGGCCGCAACCGTCCTTCCCACGGCAACCCCGGAACCGTTCAGCGTGTGGACGAAGCGCGCCTTGCCACCATCCTTGGGGCGAAAGCGGATGTTGGCCCTTCTTGCCTGGAAGTCGGTGAAGTTGGAGCACGAGGATATCTCCTTGTATTCCCCGTAAGAGGGAAGCCACACCTCGAGGTCATAGCACTTGGCGGCGGCAAAGGAGAGGTCGCCGGTGGAAAGGGCAACCACCCGGTATGGTAATCCCAATCTGCGCAATACCTCTTCTGCATCCCTGGTGAGGGATTCCAGCTCTTCATAGGAGTGATCTGGGTGGACGAACTTCACCAGCTCCACCTTGTTAAACTGATGCTGCCGGATGAGTCCTTTGATGTCCCGACCATAAGAACCCGCTTCCCTTCTGAAACAGGGGGTATAGGCACAGTAATAGATTGGGAGTTCTTCCTCCCTCAATATCTCGTCTCGGTGTATGTTGGTGACCGGAACCTCTGCCGTCGGGATGAGGTATAGGTCATCGTCCCGGCAACGGTACATCTCCTTTTCCAGCTTTGGCAGCTGCCCGGTGCCGAACATGCTCTCCTCGTTGACCAAAATGGGGGGAAACACCTCTCGATATCCATGTTCTTGGGTATGGAGATCCAGCATGAAGTTGATCAGGGCCCGCTCCAGAAGGGCTCCCTCCTCTCGGAGAAGCGTGAAACGGGACTCGGCGATTTTCACTCCTCGTTGGAAGTCGAGGATGCCCAACTGCTCTCCCAGTTCCCAATGGGGAAGGGGCTTGAAGTCGAAACTCCTGGGGGAACCCCAACGCCTCACCTCCCGGTTATAGGTCTCGTCCGGTCCCACGGGCACGGAAGGATGGGGGATGTTGGGGAGTCTTATGAGGATTTCGCGGATCTCTCTCTCCAGTCGCGTCATCCTCTCCTCGTCCGCCTTGATCTCCTCGCTCAAGGCGGACATCTCTTTGCGCAGGGACTCCACCTCTTCGCCGATCCTCATCCTCCTTCCAATCTCCTTGTTGCCCTGTTTGTGACGAGCCCTCTTCTCCTCCAAGTTTATCTGGAGAGTCCTCCTATCCCGATCCAGTTCCAGGAGATGGTCCAGCGGTGCCTCCATGCCCCTGTTCATCAGGGCCTTCCGGACCAGCTCCACATTTTCCCTGACGAACTTGAGGTCCAACATATTCCTAATCCTCCCGATGTCTGGGATAGGACCCGAGCAGCTTAACCTTGGGCAGCTTACACCGAAGGCATCGCAGGGCCGATGCCACTAACTCGTCCTCCTCATGGCCCTCGCAGTCGATGAAGAAGCAATATTCTCCCAAGGACTTCTTGGTGGGCCTCGATTCGATCTTGGTCAAATTAATATATCGGTAAGCGAACTCCTGCAGTATCTGTAGGAGCATACCCGGTCGATCCTGGTGTATGAAGCAAACCATGGAAGTTTTATCGTTGCCCGTAGGGGGTTTCCTCTCCCTGCCCACCAACACGA
>JACVJK010000113.1 GCA_015711955.1 Actinomycetota bacterium
CCCGCTGGTCGTGGACCGATGTCCCGACTGAGTCGCACCAGAGGTTCCAGAAGGGTCCCTTGGATGGGCCGGGCGCCATCGTGACGATCTTTCGAAGCCTTTTCAAAGGCAGAAAGGGAGGAGCTGGCCCTCTTTTCCCCGTGTCTTTCCGGCCTTTTCATGTCCTTGCGACCTTATACATCGGAGACCTGGACCGACATGGTCCTCGCCGCCTCGTGGCCTCCTTTTGGCATCTGAGCTTAACAGGGCGCGCGAGAACTGAGGTGCTCGTGGGAAGCGATCCCGTACGGCGATTCCCGGTTAATCTTAATATTTAATCCCTTTTAGAACCACAAACTCTCATTTGATAAGAGGGGTTCTGGCCCGGAGAGGTCAGTCGAGTATCCTTAAGGTGTGAGAGCCACAATCGATTTTTTCGACGCCGGGTAAAGCGGCCTGGGATGAACGAGATTATGGGCAGGAGGCGTTTTGACGCTACAGGACGTCCAAGGACGCTGTTGGCCCCCTGAGATGTTTACCGGTTTTGTGTGCCACGAGCGTTGAGATCAAACGAGCTGGACGGCCCCAACGTCACCTTCGTACTTGCCGTCCACGCTGTGGTCTAAAATAACCTTATCCCCGTGGAACTTACGAACTCATGTGGAAAGTAGGGGGCGGGTGAATTGGAGGTCAAGAAAGGCTTTTTGGAATCGAGGCTGGAGGCCTTGCGCCGAAGGGTGGATGAGCTCCGCGCTATGGAGGATGGTGACGAAGCTGAGATACTTGCAGAGCTGGAGAAAGCCTTGGATGAGTTGGAGGAGCTGGGGAGGATGGTGGAGGAGGACCGTTCAGGGGGATGAGTGGGAGAAGTCTTTTAGAGCTGATAGAGGGTCCTGAGGATCTGAGGACCCTTAGCCATCGGGAACTTTACCAGCTGGCCGGGGAGATCAGGGACCTTATCTTGCAGGTTACCTCAAAGGTGGGAGGCCATCTGGCTTCCAGCCTGGGAGCGGTAGAGTTGGCAATCGCCATACATCGGGTATTTCGCAGTCCCAGGGATCGCATCCTCTGGGACGTTGGACATCAGGCTTATGCCCATAAGATCCTGACGGGAAGGAAGGAGGGATTCCTCCGGCTACGCCAAAAGGGGGGTATCAGTGGTTTTCCCAAAAGAGAGGAGAGCCCTCATGACGTCATGGATGCCGGCCACTCCAGCACCGCCATCAGCTATGCCCTGGGGCTGGCCATCGCCCGGGATCTTCTAGGCGAGGATTATCACGTGGTGGCGGTGATAGGTGACGGTTCCCTGACCGGGGGACTGTCCTTCGAGGCCCTGAACCAGCTGGGTCACCTCAAGAAAAGGGTGGTCCTGGTCCTCAACGACAACGGGATGTCCATATCTCGCAACGTGGGGGCCCTTTCCACGTACCTTTCCCAGCTGCGCCTAAACCCTCGCTATCGTAGGTTGAAAGACGAGATAAAGCTGCTGGTGGACAGCGTCCCCGTGGTGGGTCAGGCCGCGGACCGGGCCATACACGCCCTCAAAGAGCGAATAAAGAATTTCCTAATTCCCGAATACATTTTCGAGGAACTGGGCATCCAGTACGTGGGGGCGGTGGACGGCCACGACATAGCCGCCATGGAGAAGGATCTCTCCTTGGCCAAGGATGCGGACGGTCCCGTGCTCGTTCACGTCATCACCAAAAAAGGGATGGGTTATCCCCCCGCGGAGCGCAACCCCGAACTGTATCACGGCGTGGGGCCCTTCCATAGGGAGACGGGGAAGATAAAACCCTCGGGAGAGGGACCTTCTTACACCGCGGTTTTCGGACGCACCTTGTGTCGCATGGCGGAGAGGGAGAGGAAACTCGTGGCCATCACCGCCGCCATGCGCCTCGGAACCGGTTTGGAGGAGTTCTCCCGCCAGTTTCCGTCCCGGTTTTTCGACGTGGGGATCGCTGAACAGCATGCAGTTACCCTGGCGGCGGGCCTGGCCTTGGGGGGTATGAGGCCGGTGGTGGCCATTTATTCCACTTTCTTGCAGAGGGCTTTTGACCAGCTTGTCCAGGAAATATGTCTCCAGAGGCTGCCAGTCATATTCGCGGTTGATCGAGCGGGTCTCGTGGGCGAGGACGGCGCCACTCACCATGGCGCTTTTGACCTCTCCTACTTGCGCCTCATGCCGGGGATGACCGTCGCGGCCCCCAAAGACCAGGAAGAATTAAGGGATCTTTTGTGGGCGGCGCTGGAGCGCCACGAACCGGTGGCCATTCGTTATCCCAAGGGAGAAGGTCCCTCGCGAAGGGTGGATGAACAGCCGAAAAGGATCATCTGGGGCACCTGGGAGGTTCTCAGAGAAGGGAAGGATTTGGCCATATTGGCCGTGGGAAGGATGGTGGAAAACGCCCTCGTCGCAGCGGAGATCCTCGCAGGACGAAGCCTTGAGGCCAAAGTGGTGAATGCCCGTTTCGTGAAGCCCTTGGACATGGCCATGCTCGAGGGAATAGCTTCCTCCTTCCCTGTGGTGGTCACCTTGGAGGAGAATTCGCTGGCGGGAGGTTTCGGGGAAGGAGTTGCTTCGGCCCTGCAATCCATGGGGTTTAGTGGGTCGTTCCTGTCCTTGGGGTTACCCGACCGCTTCGTAGGCCATGGCAAGGTGGAGGAGCTATGGGAGGAGTTGGGCCTTGACGGGCCCAGGGTGGCCGAAAGGATATGGGAAGCCATGAAAAAGGGAAAGACGGGCAAAACCTCTCATTTCAATGCTGGCGAGGCGTCTTTACGCCTTCTGCGGGGAGGCGAGGGAGGAGCCTGAGCGGCCGATAGAGTCGGCGTTTAGTCGCTTTTTTCCGCTGGGATGTCGATGGAGCGAAGGCGCTTGGATCAATGGTTGGTGGACATGGGGTTTTTCCCCTCCCGCGAGAAGGCCCGTTTGGCCATCCTGGCTGGGGAGGTGGAGATAGAGGGAAAGGGCAGAAACCTCAAGGCAGGCACTTTAGTGGGAAAGGGAGACAGGGTAATAGTCCACCGAAGGCCCCGCTACGTGTCTCGAGGGGGGGAGAAACTGGAAGGGGCTCTCGAGGCGTGGAACTTGGACGTCAGGGGGAAGAAAGTCCTAGATGTAGGAG
>MU158688.1:0-2888 GCA_015711955.1 Actinomycetota bacterium
TGCGGTATCTTTCTATGACCATGGTCTGGAAGGTGAGCGTCCGCAAGCGGGGCACCGATAGCTCTATCTCTCCCACCCTGGTCTTGAGTTTGCGCTTTCTTGCCCCGTTGCGGTAGTCCTGCCTCTCCGAGCTGCGCTCATATGGTTTTGCCCGGATCAGCCCCTCTGCCTTGCGCTTTCGATCTCCCCTGGCACCTGTTTCACCGCTTCCCGTACTTTTTGGTCGAGGTAGTTCCTTATTTCGCTTTCGCTTGCCCTTACGATGCCTGTAGAATGGTTCCTGGCCATGGTTCGCCTCCTTATTACTGGTCTTTGGTTGATCGCCTTGAACCAGTATGAGGGAACCATGGTCACCTATCAAAGGGCGAAATTACACACTTTAAGGTACGTTATCGAGGATGAGGTGGCGAGTTTGTGATAAAGTCGAAAGAAAATGGTCACGGGCGTGGGGCAAACGCCGGAGGATACCTTTAGGATGTCGATTTCAGGAGGGTGATGATGTCCAACGAGGTCGGGGGATCATCAAGGGAACCCCAAACGTTTAATGAGGAGCTGAAGAAACGTATCTTGGACCTCAAGGAGAGACGCCGAGCAGTGATCCTGGCCCACAACTACCAGAATCCCGAGGTGCAGGACATTGCCGATTTCGTCGGCGATTCCTTGGGCTTGGCCCAAAGAGCGGCAGAGACCGACGCCGAGGTAGTTGTCTTCTGTGGAGTCCATTTTATGGCGGAGACCGCCTACATCCTAAACCCAGAGAAAGTGGTGCTCCTGCCAGATCTGGAAGCCGGGTGCCCTTTGGCCGACATGGCGGACGCCGCGTCGGTGCTCGAGTTCCGTCTGAGGCATCCTCGAGCTGCGGTGGTTGCCTATGTGAACACCACCGCTGAGGTCAAGGCGGTGAGCGACTTCTGCTGCACCTCGTCAAATGCGGTGAAGGTGGTAAGGGCGGTGGAAGCGGAGGAGATCATCTTCTTGCCCGATCGTAATCTCGCCCGCTACGTTGCCTCCCAGGTGAGGGAAAAGCGGATCATACCTTGGGCGGGATATTGTCCGATACACCAGGAGATCACCGCCCAGCAGGTGAGGGAGGTCATGGAGGCCCATCCCCAAGCCGAGGTCATAGCCCATCCCGAATGCACCGAGGAGGTCATAGCCCTGGCTCATCACGTGAAAAGCACCTCCGGCATGGTGGAGGCCGCTCGGAACTCACGGGCGCGGGAATTCGTGGTGGCCACTGAGGAGGGCATGCTCTACCCCCTCTGTCGGGCCTTGCCGGAGAAGAGGTTCTACTCACCGTCAGGAGAGCACATATGTGCCGATATGAAGAAGATCACCTTGCCCAAGATCCTCCGAGCCTTGGAGACCATGGAGCCGAGAGTGGTGGTTCCCCAGGAGGTAAGAGAGAGGGCGTTTCGGGCGGTGAAGCGCATGCTCCAGCTGGTCTGAAGAGAGAATCGAGAAGCCGAGAGGACATCACCTCATCCTTGCGCTGATCACGACCTCCGTCAACGCCATCTTAAGGGGTAATCGGGCTGGGGACTTCGGGCGTCCCAGAGCCGCGCCTTTCCTGGCAACCCGTGGATGGCGGGTTTATAATATTTCCCGTCAGGTTTTCGCGGAAGGGTGTCCGAGTCTGGCCTAAGGAGCACGACTGGAAATCGTGTGGGCGGGGAAACCCGCCTCGAGGGTTCGAATCCCTCCCCTTCCGCCATTTTTTTATCCTTAATCCACGAGGCGACGCCCTCGAGAACCGAGAGACGGGGATCCGCGGTTTGCCTGGCCAAATCCTGACCGGAAGGAAAAAGGCGGGGAAGAAGCCGCGAGAAGAAGAGGCACGGAGGCCTCTCGTGCAGTGCCATTTCCATCGACTCTTGATTCTTTCGTCGTCTGGGCGGCTTGGGAAGGGGGCATCCGCAAGAGGTAGCTCTCCGAAAACGGTATGCGCCAGTAAAAGGATGATGGTGAAGGAAAGGCGGGGCGATGGGTCTACGTTACGAGAACAGCCGTTAGAGGCGTTGAGGGGGACTATTTAAGGACTGAAGACAGGGTTGCCGATATGATGGATGATTCGCTGAAGAAGGAGCCGATGTACCCGGATTGGGGGAAGGAGCGGCGGCCCTTGAGGACTTGGTGGGAGAGTTCGCAATGGATCATGGGAGATTTGAAAGTAATGCTGAGGAAGAATTCTCCCCACTCGATCGAAGATAGGCCAACGTTTTTTTGAAGTTGCTGAGGGTTGCCTGAGGGCTTTTGAGCACGGATCAGGAAGATTTGGGCGCGTGCCTTTGGCGGGAAGCATTTGGCGGTTATGGATCGGGATAGATATGGGAGCGTTGGTGTACGGGTGGGTAAACACTCCCGGCAAAGTAAGTGGGAGCACTTGAGAGGAGCCCCGATGGTTTTCATCGGCAAACACAAGAGAAAAGTCGCGGCCCTCTCCTTGTCTGTGATCATGGCACTCTTGGCGGTCGCTACATCGTCTTGCAAGAGAGGAGGGGAAGAAGTGCCGCCGCCACCGCCTGGGGGGGTCGAGCAAGTTGACGAGATGTTGGAGGAAGAAATCGATGAATTGATGCAGGAGATCGATTCCCTACTGGATAGCCTCGAGCCATGGGATTTCGACGACAACCACCAAGGCAACGAGGAGCTGGGGATGTGATTCCTGCCGGAGGGGAGTATCCTTGAAATACGCCAAGGCGGCCCTTCCGCGACGTTACGACATTATATATTGTCCAGGTGGATGTCATTTTTCAGCCGGGCGCGTGGGATACATGCTGTTGGGGCGGCTTTGATTGTGGTATTATCTATTGCGTGAAGGTGCGCCCGTAGCTCAACTGGATAGAGCGACGGACTACGGATCCGTAGGTTGGGGGTTCGACTCCCTC
>MU158688.1:2898-3075 GCA_015711955.1 Actinomycetota bacterium
GACATTATATATTGTCCAGGTGGATGTCATTTTTCAGCCGGGCGCGTGGGAGGTGCTGTATCGTTTCAGTAGGCGCTTTCCGGGTTGAAAAGAGTCGAGAGACCACCCTATCATCCTGACAAAACAAGCAAAGTTAACAGGAAGAAAGGGGTGATCTCTCTTGCTGAACGAAATCAT
>JACVJK010000116.1 GCA_015711955.1 Actinomycetota bacterium
TGGTCATGCCCGGCGACAACACGGAGATGGAGGTGGAGCTGCTCTACCCCATAGCCATGGAGGAGGGCCTCCGCTTCGCCATCCGGGAGGGCGGCCGCACCGTGGGAGCCGGAAGGGTCATTCAGATAATCAAGTAGGAAGGGAGACAAGGTGGTCGGAGCCATGACCAAGCAGCAGAAGATCAGGATAAAACTGAAGGCCTACGACCACGAGATCGTGGACAGGTCCGCCCGGGAGATCGTGGAGACGGCCCGCAAGACCGGTGCCTCCGTCTCCGGACCCATACCCCTGCCCACGGAAAGGCATCTTTTCTGCGTGCTCCGCTCACCTCACGTCAACAAGGACTCCCGGGAGCACTTCGAGATGAGGATCCACAAAAGGCTCATCGACATCCTGGAGCCCACCCAGAAGACGGTGGACTCCCTCATGCGCCTGGACCTTCCGGCGGGCGTGGACATCGAGATCAAGCTGTGAGGATCCCACCGGGACATGAGGGACAACTAACGGGATCAGGTCTGAAGAGGTGGGAGAGTTGAAGGGAATCATCGGAAGAAAACTGGCCATGACCCAGATCTTCTCCGAGGACGGCAGGGTGGTGCCGGTCACCCTGGTGGAGGCCGGACCCTGCGTGGTGACCCAGATCAAGACGGAGGAGAAGGAAGGCTACAACGCCCTACAGCTGGGCTTCGGCGAGATCAAGGAGAAAAAGCTCAACAAGCCCCTGAAGGGACACTTCGAGAGCAAGGGAGTTACGCCCCGGCGCCACCTCATGGAGATCCGGGTGGAAGATCCCTCCGCCTATCAACTGGGTCAGGAGATAACCGTGGAGATATTCTCCAAGGGCGATCACGTGGACGTAACCGGAACCTCCAAGGGAAAGGGTTTCTCGGGAGTGGTCAAGCGCCACGGTTTCGGAGGAGGTCCCGGTTCCCATGGGGCCCACTTCCACCGGGCTCCCGGATCCATAGGCATGTGCGCCACCCCCTCTCGGGTCTTCAAGGGTAAGCGGATGCCCGGGAGGGCAGGGGGACAGCGGGTCACCGTCCTCAACCTGGAAGTGGTGGACGTCAAGCCGGAGCGTAACCTGCTGGTGCTCAAGGGCGGCATCCCGGGCCCGCGGGGAAGCTTGGTGGTGATCCGGGAGTCGGTGAAGGCGCGAGGGACGCGCAAGAAGAAGGCTCACGTGCTGGAATGAGGCGGGGATGAGGCCATGAAAGAAGTACCCGTTTACGACATAGAGGGAAACGAGAAGGGCAAGGTGGTCCTCTCGGACTACTATTTCGGCTGCCCCGTGAACATCCCCGTCATGCACTTGGTGGTGCGTTACCAGTTGGCGGCGGCCCGACGGGGCACCGCTTCCACCAAGCGGAGGCATGAGGTTAGCGGGGGCGGCCGCAAGCCCTGGAGGCAGAAAGGTACCGGCCGGGCTCGTCAGGGGAGCATCCGAGCCACCCAGTGGGTGGGGGGAGGAAGGCCTCACGGCCCGAAGCCGCGGGACTACCACTTCAAGGTCAATCGGAAGGTCCGGCGACTGGCCCTGCGCTCGGCCTTGAGCGCGCGGGCCCAGGAAGACCGCATCAAGATCCTGGAGGACTTCACCTTCGCCGAGCCCAAGACAAAGGCGGCGGCGGAGATCTTCCGGAACCTTGGACTGAACGAGGACGTCCTCTTCGTTCTGGCCCAGGAAGACGAGAACGTGGTCAAGTCCATGCGCAATCTCCCCAAGGTCGAGGTGATAGAGGTGGAAGACCTCAACACCTACGACGTCCTGGCCAATGACTGGGTGGTCTTCACCCTTTCCTCCCTGGAGAAGCTGCAAGGGGGGGTGAGCGATGAAGGATCCTCGTGACGTTATCATCCGCCCCGTGATCTCGGAGAAGAGCTACAACCTGCTGGACCAGAACAAGTACACCTTCGAGGTGGATCCCAGGGCCAGCAAGACCGAGATCCGCCAGGCGGTGGAACAGATTTTCAACGTGAAGGTCACCAAGGTGAACACCATTAAGGTGCCCTCCAAGCCCAAGCGCCGGGGGTGGATCCAGGGCAGGACCGCCGAGAGGAAAAAGGCGGTGGTGACCCTAGCTCCTGGCCACAAGATAGATTTCTTCGAGGGGACCTTAGCCTGACGCCGAGGATGTGAGGAGAGATGGGTATCAAGAAGTACAAGCCGACCTCGCCGGGGAGGCGCTTCGCCTCGGTTTCTGACTTCTCCGAGATCACCAAGAAGGAGCCGGAGAAGTCGCTGCTGGCACCCCTCAACTACAAGGCGGGTCGAAACAACCAGGGCCGTATCACCACCCGCCACAAAGGAGGGAGGGTGAAGAGGCTCTATCGCATCATCGACTTCAAGCGGGACAAGGACAACGTGAGGGCCAAGGTGGTGGCCATAGAGTACGACCCCAACCGCACCGCCAGGATAGCGCTCCTCCACTACGAGGACGGGGAGAAGCGCTATATTCTGGCTCCCCTGCGGCTCAATGTAGGGGACTGGGTGATGTCGGGACCGGAAGCGGACATCAAGCCGGGGAACGCCCTTCCCTTATACGCCATCCCGGTGGGGACCCTGATCCACAACATCGAGCTCAAGCCGGGTGCGGGCGGGAAGCTGGTGCGAGCCGCTGGCACCG
>JACVJK010000117.1 GCA_015711955.1 Actinomycetota bacterium
TGCCCTCGTCGCTGAGACAGTAGGCGCCTCTCTCGGAGGCCATGCGGAGGGTGTCCCCCATCCCCCTGCCGCTCTCCGCGTACCAGGTCCCTGAGGGCTCCACGCCGGCCCGGCGCCATAGGGAGAGTTCCTTCGCGTGGGTTCCCGAGCCATCTCCCCGGGATAGGAAACCGCTTCCGGAAGCTGCGATCCTGGTCAGGGCCTCCTCGGCGCATCCCGCCCCCGCCACGCCTGCCGGATCGTCCGGAGGGCCCACGATCACGTACTCGTTGTACATCACGGGATGTCTTCCCACCACGAGTCCCTCCGCCACCATGGACTCCTCCTCTTCCGGGCTGTGGGAGAGGATCACGTCGCATTCCCCCCGCCAACCCATCTGGAGGGCCCGACCGCTACCCACGGCGACCACCTTGACCGCGTACGGGTGCTCTGCCTCGAACATGGGGACCCAGAGGTCGAGAATTCCGGTGTCCTGCAGGCTGGTGGTAGTGGCCAGGATGACCACCTTTCCCCTCTCGCCAGGAAGGCAGGAAACGTGGCATCCCGAAAAGAGAGCCAGGAGGAAAGGCACAAGAACGGAACACCGACAGAGGATGGCCCGCAAGCCTTCCTCAGGCCACCCCTTCACCCCACGCCCTTTCAAGGTCGTCATGTCCTCAGAAGCAGCCCAGGGAGCAACGGACGATCTTCACCCCCAGCAGGTTGGCGGCCTTTCCCACCTCCAAGGGCGGCACCCCCAGCTCCTCGGCCAATTTCAGGGCCTCCTCGCACGGTAGACGGCCCTCCCGGGCCCTCTCCCTCACCGCCGCAAGTACCGTTTCCTCGACCTGATCCGCCACGGTGCCACCTCCCATCTTCCCGATTATCCTGGAAAGGAGTATCCCCAAAGCCCGCCGGTAACCCAGTTCCGCCACCACCAGCAGCTTGGCCCGGGGATTGATCTCCTTGACCCTTCTCTCCAACTCCAAAAGGGCCCTGCCCCCGGCCCCCGGGGGCAGGGCTCCATCGTTCACCAACACCGAGTGAGCCTCGGCCAATGCCTCCCGGGCGGAGGGCTTGAACCCCTCAAAGGTGGTGTCCATCACGAAAACGGCGTAATCCGGGCGCAGGTGCCTCAAGACGCGGTTCCCCTCCAGGACCACCGTCCCCTGGCCCAATCTCCGCAGCAGTTCCTTTAGGTCCCGCGCCAGCAGCTCTTCGGAGGTCTTCAAGAGGTAGACGGGCCGGGCTCCCGCCTGGAACAGCCGGGCGGTGTCGGTAATGGGATCCCGTACCGGCTCCCTTTCCTCCAGAAAACGCTCGCCCTGCACCTCCCCTTCTTCGTGGATCGCCACCTTGGCGGCGGCGCAGGGGAGCAGGTTCCTCACCAGGTCCACCGCCAGGGAGCTCTTGCCGGAGTCCTTGCGGGAACCGGAGACGGTGACTATGAACGGACGGCCGCCCGTCGGGCCACCGCCTCTATGCGCTCCATTCGTCGCTTCGTCCCCATCAATAAAACCGTCCGGAGAGGACGGCTTGAGATCGCTCATGCTTTCCTCTCCTTTCCAAGCACGGGAGGCACAGGCGTTTCCCCCTGCACCCTATCGGCCATGCGCCATAGCCCGCGGCCTTAGGCCACATGGCTCGGAGAGTCACACTATTATAACATGGGATCGAGTCATGCTCTTTTGCAAACCGAACCATCTCATCCTCCCCCGGGGTCAGGTCTCGTCTTCTGCAAACCGAACTGCGTTCACACATTTCAACGAGAGGATCGTTCCTGTAAGACCCGGCTGCACGACCCGGCGCCTACGGCCTCCCCGTCGCCTCCCCTTCACGTATTTCGCTCCCTGTGGCCTTTCTGCCTCACCTGCTGAGTGAACAGTGATCGCCCGTCAAACAGTGCGCACATATGAGACCCGACGATGCCCCTCCGCCACCTCCCCGATCTGTCGGGGATCTCGTTCACTTTCACTGATTTGGAAACAGGAGCGCGCGATGCGAGCGGCCTCGGGAACGCAAGAAGAAGCTGTCCTTGAGCGCGGTACCGTCACCTTGGCGGGATCGCCGATCACTCCATCAAGCACGGCGTCCACAAAGATGAATGGACATCCATCCATACGGAATCAGATGCTCGGGTTCGCAAAAAAAAGGGCTGATCCCGGTTTATTTTCCCTTAAGTTTGACACGGTGACCGGATGGGATCACTGATCACCCCCACACGACCGGTATCCCCACGGATACGGGTAATCCGGTTCGTAAAAAAGAGAGCTGATCCCGGTTCACTCCACCATCCAGAGGAGGTTCTCCACCGCCTCCTCGCCGGCCACCGGCCTCAACAGATAGGCGGCCAGCTGGGTAGCCAGGATCTTCAGGTCGTCGGTGTTGAGGTAGCCGGGGCAGCAGCTGTCGAAGAGCACCCTGCACTGGGGCTCGAA
>JACVJK010000118.1 GCA_015711955.1 Actinomycetota bacterium
CGGCGGCGGGCTGGTCCTGGGCGGACGCGGGTTCCAACACCTGGGGGGTGGAACTGGTGCTCACACCGGTGGAAGGACTCTACCTGGCCGGCCACCAGGCCTTCTCCACCATGGTCGCGGGAGGGATACCCACCGCGTTGCTGACCGGCCTCAGAGCGGCCGAGTACGCCCTGGCGGGAAAGGGACCCGCTCCTCTTCCCACCTTCTGAAGGGAGTCCCGTGGCCTGGAGGGTAGACCCCCGCGCAAACCTCAGAACGCTGCTTTCCCCCTAACAGAAACAGACCTCAAAGTCGACACGCCGACATGGGATCGGCCAGTGGCAACGGCTCCCCTCTTCGGGGTATTAAGGAAAGCCGAGACACCTTTCGATGTTTCATATGGCGGCGTTCTCAGTTGACGATCGTGGGTCGGGCGTTGGCACGGGAAACGGCCCCTCGATCCGTTTCCCCTACTGTCGCCAGCGAGGGAAGCCTATGAGCGTGAGGAACAAGACCCTGCTCATCGTGGCCTGCGTGATGGCTTTCTTGGTTCTCGTGGTCCTGCCCCTGAACCTGCTTTTGGTCATCAGAAATCTGCACGAGCTGGAAAGGGAGGAGGTCGTAAAGGCGGTGGGGAGGGCAAAGGCAGCCTTGGGGCACCAGCTCGATCAACTTTCCCGGGTCACCCGGGACTGGGCCTTCTGGGACGACACTTACGATTACGTGCTCACCCGCGACAGGGCCTTCGAGGAAAGTAACCTGGCGGCCACCACTTTCCTGACCTTGGACATTGACTTTTTCTTTCTCAAGGACTCGAATGGCGAGATTGTTTTCTCGGCTCAGCTGGACCGGGAAAACGGAGAACTGATCGGGCCCTCGCCCAAGTTCCTCCAATCCCTGGCTTCCCTCGGTATCGCGGGCTCCCCCGAGGCCGGCAAGGCGGGCCTCTCCGCGGTGGTCCTGGTCCAGGGAACGCCCCATCTCGTCTCCCTCATGCCAGTGCTCACCACCCAAGGGGAGGGACCACCCCGAGGCAGCCTCATGATGGCCCGATGCATCGACTCCGATGCCATCGCCTGGATGGAGAAGACCATCGGCGCAAACGTGGGCATCATCCCCGCCGACCACCGGGGTTCCTCGCCGGAATCCGTGGGCTCCGTATTCCGGATACCAGAGCAAGGAGAGGTAACAATAAGATCTGAGGGCATAAGCCGCATCCACGGTTACGCCCTTTTGGATTCTCTGGGCGAAGAACCACTTGTGCTCCAGGTCTCCCTCCCCCGGGACGTCTTCCGGGCCGCCTTGAACTCCACGCATCTCCTCTTCGGCTCCCTGGTGACCTCGGCGCTCCTGGTCATCCTGGGCGTGTTCCTCGCCGTCAACGCCCTTTTCGTCAGGCCTTTGGAGCGCATGACCGAGGCCTTGCGCTTGGGTAGAGGCAGTCCGTCTCTAAAAAGCCTGGTAGGAAAGAGGCGTGGGGACGAGATTGCAACCTTAGCGGGCGCCATCGAGGAGGCCCTGGCGGAAAGGGAAAAGAGCGAGCGAAGGCTTCAGGCCATCCTGGAGAACAGCCAGGACGTGATCGCCTTGTTCTCGGAGAGCGGCCGCTTTCTCTACCTCAACCCCCGTGCCCGAGAGACACTGGGCTACCGGGAGGAGGAGCTGCTGAACCGCGACGTACACGAATTCATCCACGCCGAGGACCTGCCGTCCTTTTGGGGCATGGCACGAGCGCTCATAGACCGACCCGGAAGGCCGGTCCAGGCCGAACTGCGTTTCCTCCGCCCCGACGGGACCTCGGTCCACCTGGAGGTCATCGGCGTCGGCCTCCACCAGGACCCCCACCTGAGAGGCGTTCTCGTCACCGCCCACGACGTCACGGACAGGGTGAAGGCCCACCGGGTGCTGGAGAGCATCAACGCGCTGCTTCTCGGTTTCGGCCCCGACGTCATGGAGAACATGTACTCCATCCTCCGAGCCAGCTTGGGGATGCTGGGCGGTGAAAGGGCGATGTACGTCCGCCGCGTCAAAGAGGGGTACGCAGTGCTCTCCACCAATGACGGTGACGCCGGGCTGTCCTTTTTCCGTGAGGACCAGGATGTTCCCCTTCTCAAGACCCAAGAGGTGAGGGAGGGTCTTCCCCTCGTGCTGAAAGAGATCCCACAAAAAGCGAGGGAGGACCCCATTCTATGGGGCGCCGCCTCCCTCCTCGGCGTCCCGGTCAGGTCCAAAGACAAGCTCGTGGGCCACCTGTTGCTGTTGGACGGTAAGGTTAGGAGTTGGGAAGACGAGGACCTGAGGACCCTCGAGGTGCTGGGCAAGGCCATGGCCGTGGAAGAGGAGCTCCTGAGTTGGGAGGAGGGGATCAAGGAGTTCATGGACATCGCATCGCATGAGCTCCGCCACCCCATAACCCTCATGAAGGGTTAC
>JACVJK010000119.1 GCA_015711955.1 Actinomycetota bacterium
GAGGAGATCCTCTCTTTCTGCCGGGAGCAGGGTCTTTACGGTTACAAACTCCCCGCCCGGGTGGAGTTCTTCGAGGAGCTCCCCCGCCACGTGGACGGTAAGATCATCAAGCGGGAGCTGGAGGAGAGATATTGGAAAGATGTGGAAAGGAGGGGTTGAAAGCCTCGGCTGAGGGGACGAGGGCGGAGAGGGCCAGGAAAGGAATCCAGCGGCATCCGTATGGCACCTTTTGCCATTTCGCGTAAGTATCGTGCGTCAAACTCATCCTTGCAGTGCTTGAGGGCATGAGGAAAGAGGTTTTCATGGCGTGGGGTTTTACCCGTGTGGGGAAGTGAGGTCGTCAGGAAGACGGGGCGTCGGCTCAGGCGGAGGGGATGGTCGCACAGGTGTCCATAAGCGATGTCAGGCGTTTTGAAGTTTAAGTCTTCCGGGAAAGGAGGAGCGATGGGACTCAAGGAAGTGGTGGTAGTGGAAGCGGTGCGCACGCCCACCGGTAAGTCCGGATGGGCAGGCGCGGCCAAGGGTGGGGCCTTCGCCAAGGTCTCCGCACAGCATCTCCTGGCTACCGTTCTGCGGGGTTTGGTGGACAGGGTGATGGAGAAGGCTCCCGCGTTTGACCCGCGGGAGATAGAGGACGTGGCCGTGGGCTGCCTGAGTCAGATCGGTGAGCAGGGGCTGAACCTCGGGCGCATAGGGGTCCTGGCGGCCGACCTACCCGAGGAGGTGGCCGGCTGGACGGTGAACCGCTACTGCAACGCGGGATTGCAGGCCATCAACTCGCAGGCCCACGCCCTGATGTGCGGGGCGGGGGAGATAGCCATCGCCGCCGGTGTGGAGCTCATGAGCCACTACGCCATGGGTTCCGATTTCGCGGTGGCCGCCCAGGCGGGACTCCCCGCCAGCGTACATCCCCGCGCGGCGGAGAGAGGTGCCCTCAATCCCATGGGGGTGAGCGCCCAGATGGTGGCGGACCGCTACGGGCTTTCCCGGGAGGACATGGACCGCTTCAGCCTCTGGAGCCACCAGAAGGCGGTGCGGGCCATGCGGGAGGAGGAATGGTACAGGAAGAGGGTCGTCCCCGTGGAGGTGGAAGAGGGGGAAGGCAGCAAAAGGGTGGTGGACAAGGACGAACCGCCGCGTGCGGAGGCCCTGGACGACCCCGAGTCGGCCTGGGCCAAGATGGCGGCCCTGCCTCCTCGCTTCCGGGAGGATGGTACGGTGACCGCGGGTAATTCCTCCGCCATCGTCGACGGGGCGGCGGCGGTGATGCTCATGACGGCGGAGAAGGCGGAGAAGCTGGGGCTTGAGCCCATGGCCCGCATAGTCTCCACCGCCGTGGCCGGCTCAGAGCCCCTCATCATGCTCCTGGGACCTATCCCCGCCATGCGCAAGGCCCTGAAGAGGGCCGGGATAACCATGGACGACGTGGACGTCTTCGAGCCCAACGAGGCCTTCGCCTCCCCCGTCCTCGCTTTCTGCCTGGAGTTCGGGCTGTCCTTCGACGACCCCCGCATAAACCCCACCGGGGGCGCCATATCCATCGGCCACCCCATCGGCTGCTCAGGCGTCCTCTACTTCACCGAGATGGTGCACTGGCTGAAGCGCAAGGGCCTGAGGTACGGCCTGCAGACCCTCTGCGGCGGCGGGGGAGTGGGGATCGCCACCGTGGTGGAGGCGGTTTAGGCAGAGCCTTCGGCCTAGCGCGCCTTTAAGACCGGGTACGGGGGAGTTCGGTGACCGAGCGTGTCCTGGGAACCGTCGAATCCTCATGGCCTGAGCGCATGAAGCCAGGAGGAGGGCGTCTCGGGGTCCTGATCACGTCGTTTCCTTGTTTTCCAACATCTGGATATAATGCTCAGGCAAACCCCAGTGGCGAGCACCCCTGACGATCCGGCTCAGACACTCACGGGAGGGAGGGGTGAAGTGGGAGGGAGGGGTGAAGTCCCCCTCCCCGTTCGCGACCAAGTAGGTGAAGACCTTGAGGGGTCGGTCTTCTCGTCCCACCTCCAGCACCTCGACCGCCCGCCTCTCGTAGACGTTCGAGCCGCCCTCACCTTGAAACCCCTCGAACATGTCCAGGACTTTCAAGTCCCCCTCGTCCATCCCGTACACCAAGCCCCACACGCCGGGGCTCTCTGGGTCCACCAACGCGTCGGCCACCCCACCTTTCCACGCAGGGGATCAGCGGGTGAAGGCCGGACGGTGCCCGGGAAGAAGGGCCACGCAGCGGAACCTGGAGGAAGGGCAGCGCTCCTTCATCTGCTCAGGGTCGAGGTTGGAACCGTAGGCGAAATAGAGGACCATTTATTAACCCCTTTCATGCCGC
>JACVJK010000120.1 GCA_015711955.1 Actinomycetota bacterium
CGCCTTCGAGGGATCTGATCTTGAGCCTAGGTGGTCCCCTTGCACCCCGCCGTATTGACGAAGAGAGGATCCTGCAGGTCCTGGTCATCCTCCTGGATAACGCCGTGAAATACTCCCCTGAGGGAACCCCGGTGGAGGTCACCGCCGAGGACACCTCCGAGGGACTTCTGATCTCGGTCTTGGACCGGGGACCGGGAATCCCGGAGGACAAGCGGGACCTGGTCTTCCAGCGCTTCTACCAGGTGGAACAGGTGCTCCATCACTCAAAGCCCGGTCTAGGGCTGGGCCTATACATCGCGCGGGAGATCGTGGAGGCCCACGGTGGAAGGATCTGGAACGAGCCCAGGGAGGGAGGGGGAACGGTTTTCCGATTCCTTTTGCCCTGAGGGCCTCCGCCGAGGGACGATCCCGACCCAAAAGCCGCATTCTCCGAAATCTATCCCTCGTCCCAGTCCGTGGGCTTCCAGCACGACCTCTCCGGGAAAGAGCCGGGAAAAGGCGGAGCCCCGATCCCAGGATAGCGGGGAGGGATAGAGGACTTCTTCAGACCCACTTCCACCCCTGGAACCGCCTCGCAGCCTCGAGCAAGCGTTAAGGCTTTTCCGTTCCCGTCCCGTTCGGTCTGCCTTAAAATATATCCCGTCGGCTGTCGGCGGGGACGGAGGTGCTCAAAGAAGAGCAGAAGAGGGTTCTTGTCAGGCGCCACGGACGGTACTGACGAAACTCTTTCCGGTTCCGATCAACCCCGCCCTTTTTCGCACCGGACATTCGGCCAGGTTTTCTTGAGCTGGAAGATCATGGCAGGAAGGAGGTGGAGGATGCGCGTCTTCGACTACCTTGACCGTTGGGCGGAGGAGCGCCCCGACACGGAGGCGGTGGTCTTCGGCGAGCGGCGCATTACCTACTCCGAGTACCGACGGGAGGCGGAGAGGTTCGCCGCCGGGCTTCTGGCCCTGGGGATAGAGCGGGGCGACCGGGTGGGCCTGTACATCCCAAACCATCCTGAGTTCCTCTTCGGATACCTGGGCTGCGCCATGGCCGGCGCGGTGGCGGTGCCCGTCTCCTGGCGCTTCTCCCCTCAAGAGGTGGGCTACGTGCTGGGCCACTCCGGAGCCCGGGCGGTGGTGATGGAGACCGGCTTCATGGGAAACGACTTCGTGGAGCGCCTGGAGGAGGCGAGAGAGGCACTGCCCCGCCTGGAGCGCGTCGTGGTCATCGGCGGGGAGGGACCCGAGGGGTCCATACCCTACGAGCGCTTCCTGGAGCAGGGAGAGGCTCACCGAGACGAGCTCGCCTCCAGGAAGGCGGAGGTCCGGGAGGAAGATGGGGCCCTCATGCTCTTCACCTCGGGCACCACCGGCAGGCCCAAGGCCCCCCTGCTCACCCACCGCAACCTGACCAGTTACGTGCGGTCCATGATCTCCTTCGTGGCGATGAGGCCGGACGACCGGATGCTCATGGACATCCCCAACAACCACGTGGGCGGGGCGGTCATGGCCATCCTCTCCTCCCTGGCCAACGGTTCCACCCTGGTCATGATGGACTCCTTCGTCCCGGCCCAGGTGCTCGAGACAATCCAGAAGGAGCGTATCACCGTCATGGGCCAGGTCCCCGCCCAGTACATCCTCCTCTTTATGCAGCCGGACTTCGCCCGATACGACCTATCCAGCGTCAGGATAGCCATCATCTCCGGCGCCCCTACTCCGCCGGAGCTGGTGGAGCAAGTGAGGGAGAAGATGGGCATAGTCCCTCTGGTGGCCTACGGAATGACCGAGACCAGCGGGGCCATCACCTCCACCCTTCCCGAGCACCCCTTCGAGAAGGTGGCGGGTTCCGTGGGCATCCCCATACCGGGGGTGGAGGTGAAGATAGTCGGGGAAGACGGCAAGACGCAACCACCGGGCACGGTGGGGGAGATAGCGGTGCGGGGCGAGATGGTGATGTCTGGCTACTTCGGCCAGCCCGAGGCCACCGCCCAGTCCTTCGACGAGGAGGGTTACTTCCTCACCGGGGACGTGGGCCTCATCGACGAGGACGGTTTCCTGCACATCATGGCCCGCAAGAAGGAGATGTACATCCGGGGCGGTGAGAACGTCTACCCACCCGAGGTGGAGGAGGTCCTCTACCGGCATCCCAAGGTGATGTTCGCCGCCGTGGTGGGCTACCCCGACCCGGTCCTGGGAGAGAAAGGAAGGGCCTACATCGTGCCTAAGCCGGGGGAGGAGGTCACCGAGGAGGAGATCCGGGAGTTCTGCCGGAAATACCTCGCGGACTTCAAGGTGCCCGACCAGGTCGTGTTTCGGGACGCCTTGCCCCTGAC
>JACVJK010000121.1 GCA_015711955.1 Actinomycetota bacterium
CGGGGGTGCTCTTCGACCGCAAGGACTTCCCCCTGCTGGCAGAGCTTTTGGGGCGACTGGACCGGGACGAGGTCACCCGCCGCAGGATAGTGGAGGCACAGCGTCAAAGGCTACGGGATTTCGACCCGGCATCCTTTGAGGAAAACCTCCTTAGTTGTTTGGGATCCCTGCTCCCCTTGGAAAAATTGAAGGATTCGCAGCAGGATAAGGCTTTTAGGCAGGGAGGCTGATATGCGCGTCACGGTGAACGGTAAGGAGATTGACCTACACGGTCTGGTCGCTAGGGCAGAGGCCAGGGCCAAGGCAGGGTTGTATTCCGATTCCTTTCTGGCGCTTCTGGGCCGAGATATCCGGGATGAGCTGCACAGGGGATCCTCCGTGGTGGAGGCCATATACGACCTGGACAGGGTACTTCAGGAAAAGGGCATACAACTGGAGCCCCCTGCGGATCTGGCTCGTGAGGGGGAACAGCTGGGGCGTTGGAAGTCCCTTTATCGGCGGGCCAAGACCCGGTTCATACGGGCGGTCAACGAGGGGTATGTGCAACAACAGGAGAGGTTCAACTCATTTTTGGTCCGTGGGATAGACCTTGCATACCTCCAGCTGTGCGACAAGGTGGAAGGCTTCAAGGTGGACGACATCTCTCGGCGTAGACAGTTCGTCCTCAATCCCATTCCAGAGTGGGACGAGGTGACGGTGAGCTCGTTCTTATCCCACGTCGAAAGGAAGGTCCTGGTGATCACCGTTCCCGGTTTGGGACTTCTTAGGGCCCTGCAGGAAAGAGGACTCTTGGCGCTGGCGTTGGACTTGGACGATTCCTTGGTGGCCAGGGCGCAAGGGGAGTTCTTGCCGGTTTGGTATTCCACCACACCCCTACGAATGCTGGGTTTTGTGGAAGAGGAGGTGGGCGCGGTTTTGGTGGCTGAACCCGGGCTTCTCACCGCCTCCGAGCTTGTCGAGTTGGTGTCGTGGTCTGCGGATAGGCTGCCGGCTCAAGGGAAGGTTTTCATGACAGTTGGCTCTAAAGCTGTCGCCAGGTTGGCTGGAGAGGAAGCTTGTTTCAGGGGTTGGCCCTTAACCGTGATCGAAGCAGTCATGGAGCTCCACGGCTTTTCTTGTGCGGTGGAGGAGCTGGGAAATCGGCGCTTTGTGGTGGCGGAGGCTTCGTCATGAGGGTTCATCAGATGCTTCCCCGCTTGGACGCAGGGGACGCGGTGGGCAACCAGGTCATGGCCATCCACCGCTTGCTCTTGTCTTGGGGTTATGAGGCCAGGATATTCTCCGAGGATGCCGACGATTTCGGCAGGCGCTTTGCCCTCAAGGACGAGCTGTATCGGGAGTTCATGGAAAATGAGGATGACCTGATCATCTACCATTACGCCCTCTACTGTCCCAACTATCGGCTTTTTATTCAAAGCAAGAATCGCAAGGTCCTCATTTACCACAACATCACTCCCCCCGAGTATTACGAGGGCTTCTTTCCGGCTGCAGCCCACTTGTGCCGCCTTGGCCGGGAGAAGCTTGTGGAGCTCAAGGAGGTGGATCTGGCGCTGGGCGTTTCCGAGTTCAACCGAAGAGAGCTGGTGCAGGCTGGTTTCCCGGAGGAAAGGACCGGTGTCCTTCCCATCGACCCGCCGGTTTACAAATTGGACGGGCTTCCCGAGGTGCCGGAGCTACGCAGATGGTTGCGGGACGGCCACACCAACCTCCTCTTCGTGGGGAGGATGGTGCCCAACAAGAAAGTGGAGGACGTCATCGACCTGTTCCTCTGTTATCACCGGGGGGTGAATGCCCGGTCTCGATTGGTCCTCGCGGGTCCGCTGCCGGTGAACTCCTACTATGCCTGCCTGCGCTCTCGGGTGCGGAGCCGGGGACTGGAGGGTCGGGTGGTCTTTTTGGGAAAGGTCAGCGATGAGGAGCTCAGGACCCTATATGGAAACTCCCACTATTACATATCCATGAGCGAGCACGAGGGATTCTGCGTGCCCATCCTGGAGGCATTCCACTTCGGCCTTCCGGTGCTGGCCTACGCCGCCGCAGCCGTACCCGAGACCATGGGA